>JAGLYV010000065.1 GCA_023131975.1 Candidatus Krumholzibacteriia bacterium
ACAATCAGCATAAGGCCATCAAAGATTTTGGGAAAAAGAAAATGCATAGACATTCGAAGAGGGAACATTCGAAGAAGGAACACTCGAAGTAGATGTCTTGTCTGATGACTTGGGGAATTGAATTTGTGTGATAATGCCGGTGAGTGAAAAGTGAGAGCGGACGGCGAGTACGAGTGGACAGCGAGACGAACAAGCTTTGTGGAGGGGGGCAAAAAGATGATGGGTCATCAGCCAGGCTACCTGAGCAGGACAGCTTTTCTGCTGATCTTCGCGTCAGGTGTCCTGAGGATGTAGAAATAGACGCCGCTTGAGAGGGTCTCCGGTTGCCAGGGCATAGAATGGGGCCCGGCCTCCATTTCGCGGTCCAGGATCGTTCCGACCAGGCGTCCGGCAGCATCGTAAACGGTCAGACTGACCCTGCCTGAGGCAGGAAGGGTGAAGCTGATCATCGTCACCGGGTTAAAAGGATTCGGCTGGTTCTGCCCGAGAGTCAGGGGTGAAGGGGTAGTGACAGAGGGAGTCGTTTCGACTACAGCGATCGTCGACCGGTACATCAGCCTGTCATGAGCGGTAACGGTCAGGATCAGCGAATCGATTTCAGCGCCCAGCGGTCCGCCAGTCGGTATGATGAGCCTCCCGGCTTCATCAGAGATATATGTTCCGACACAATCGCTACCGTCATATAGAGATGCCAGGGCACCCGGGATATCGGTCTCGGCGTACACGAACAGGTCGTCTCTGCCTGTTTCCGCTGAATGAGCCACTGGCAGCGCGGATGGTGCCGATGTCCATCCGTCCATGGCAGGGTCTCCGAGCAGGTTGAGACAATAGTAGCACCAGCGGTGTGCTCCCGGTTCGTATTCGTCGGGAAGGTCGACGAATGGCGCGGTCTCGTCTTTCGCTCTTCCCAGGGCATCGCCGAGCAGCGAGACATCCTCGGTAAAGATCGCGTCGAAGAATTCTCTCTGGAAGTGATGGGACGGCCCGTTCGTCGTCCCTTCTGTAAACCATCCGTAGCGCGAATGGCAGAGCAATGCCGAGGCATAGGTATCGATAGTGACCATCGTCTCACAGATGCAGTCGTCAGCGTCAAATGCGCCGGCGTAGCAACCGTAGGTATAGACGACAGGAAAATTCGCGGAGATACCATCATTGGTAAAATTGGATGTATTGACATCACCCGCGCTTATCCGCATCGCATAGTACGTGTTTGAATGTCCCGCGTGGCTCAGCCAGGCTGTCCCGGCGTTTACCGCCGCGTAGAGGCTCGGCGAGGACCAGGTTCCAAGGTCCCTGTCATAATACCGTGTGATATCGAAGGCTTCGGGGATGCCGCTGGTCGTGAATCCATGCAATGTACATTCGCCGACCAGTTGGTCCATCTCGTCTCCGCCCCATGTCAGAGGGTCTGAATAGAGATGTTCGCCGAGCAACAGCGCCTTTTCCAGATCGCCTGTCACGGGAGCTTCCTGATACATGACCACCTTGTTGATAAAGGACGCGGCTTCGGCGGGAGAATCGACCGGTGCTCTGCCGACCGATATTTCCTGGTAGAGGTCGTCCTCACCGGGTTCTCCCCACAGTGTGTCGCTGTCGGTGTTCCAGTCGCCGTCGAGGCAGGCGAAGTATATATCGGATGGTATATTGTCGTTCTCATAGAGGCTACCCGACTGCACGGCGCAGTACAGGCCCCTGAACGGTACGCTCGCGACTCCCCCCGGATCGCCGTCCCCGGCAAGAAGAAGGTATCCGATACCCTCTGTCACATACTGATCTATTACAGCGGAGCGGACCCTTTCAGCGCTATCGCTGCCCGGCCACCCCGCGTCGATATCCTCGACCGTCATTATCCTGGTCCGTATTCCACGTTTTTCATAGAAATCTCTCAGCGGAGTGAACTCGCCGGCCATCGAAGTTCTTGAGATGATGAGATAGTCGTATCCCGTACCGGCAGCGATCGAGCCGTGCCCGGCATCGGTCGGGCAGACCGCGTCCGGGTTGTCGACCAGACTCGACAGCCTGTCTGTGGTGATCTTGTCGCGCCGTATGAATCGCGATGCTTTGGCGGCTTCCGCGCCGGGCGATGTCTCTATTATGATCTCGACTTCGCTGTACCAGCCGGCCTCGGAAGTAACAGGATTGAACGATACGGGGGAGAAACAGCCTGTGGCGATCGCGTGACCCCGGAGGAAATGTGTCCTGAAACCGCTATCGGCAGGATCTGCCATCCGGTCGATCTCGTATGCCTCCTGTCGGAACAGAAGTCCGCCGTTCCGGCTGTCATCGACAGGTTCCGATCCTGGACGGACATGCTGTTTCGGGTGGAGCCTGATCGAGCCAGCTATCTGTCGCCAACCCCTCCTGACGATCTTCGATGATATTGCTTCTTCCCCCTCGGGAAGGAGGAGACGCACTCCCCGGAACGGAAATTCAGGTTCGCCGGGTTTTCCCGCCTGGATAACACCGGGAAAGAATATTCTCTGAAAGCCGTTCCCGGTATCTTTGATGACGGGGTCTTCGAAATGACAGAGCAGGCGTACCTCACCGGCGGCAGCCGGCGCAGGGAACAGACCGGCGGAGAGGATGAGTGATATCAGAAACGCGATAAAAGCGGTAAGAGTTGACTGTTTCATATATGCGATTATATCATATGTGGCCGATCTTTGCCAGATGGAAGGTGGATATCGGTTGCCGGGCAGGTACTCCACCGATCCCGGTATTTGTCGACCGCTAAAACAGGTAGATGAAAATTTCCGTATGGGCTATTATGGCCGGGTCAGGATCGTATGGACAAAACAGGATGACGGAGGAAAAGATAGATGAAGGCTTTAGTGAGCGTGTTCGGCGTTAATTTCGCCCGTTCGAGGGTTTCGAAATGGTGCCTGGTCCTGGCCGCCGCGATCATTTTGCAGAGTACATTTCCATCGGGATCTCTGGCAGGTGAAAGCAGTGAATTCGATTGGGGGTTCAGGGAGCGAGTGAGGCAGGCTTACCTTCTGAACGGGTTCGATTTTTCAGATGATATCGATGCTGACAGAAATTATATCAGGGTGCGTTCGCAGTTGTGGGCCAGCTGGGCGCCTGTCGATGGCTGGAAGGTCTACGCGGGGCTCAACAACGAGCACAGACACTGGTTCAAGTCCGAGAAAGGACTCCAGGACGAGGATTTTGAGATCGATGAGCTGATAGTCGAGAATTTCTATCTGTCCGCGGAAAGAATCGGAGGTTCTCCCTTCAGTATAGTGGCGGGCAGGCAGAATATCGCGTATGGCGAAGGATTCCTGATGATGGACGGCGGACCCCTCGATGGTTCGAGGACCAGGTATTTCGACGCTGTGAGGGTAAAAGCGGAAAGAGGGGCAAGGTCAGTCGAGGTTCATTTTATCACCGACACTTCCTGGGACAGGCATATGCCGGTCGTAAATCCGCTCTACAAAAAACTTGTCGAGTATGACGAGACAGGCGCGGGGCTCTACTATATCGATGAGTCGATAGAAGGGAAAAAGCTGGAAGGCTACTATTTCTACAAGAATGAAAACGATGAGGATGATTTCTTTCCTGAAAGTGATATCCATACTTTCGGGGGCAGGATCACCGGGAAATATGGCGGGCATCTCGACTATGTGGCCGAACTGGCTTACCAGACGGGTGACATGGGCGATGCGGCGCGCAGGGGCTTCGGCGGGATCGCCAGCGCGACCTGGTCATTTGACAGAAGGATGGATCCATCTGTGAAGGCGGGATTCGTATACCTGTCGGGAGACGATCCTTCGACCGAGGATTTCGAGGGCTGGAATCCCCTCTACAGCAGGTTCCCAAAATGGAGTGAGATGTATATCTATACTCTCGCTGCCACCGAGAGAGGGGCCGCTTACTGGGAAAATCTGATCATCTATCACCTGAATTTCGTGATAAACCCGGTCAGTGATATCACCGTAGAGACTGTATTCTGTCTCCTGATGGCGCCGCAGGGAGATCTGGCGACCATGCCGGGACTCATTAAACCCAATCCTGTGTTCGGGGAGGGAGACACGCGGGGTTTGATGTCCAAGGTGAAGTTGAGCTGGAGATTGAAAAAATATCTTTCGGGACACCTGTTGTGGGAAAGGTTTGATCCCGGTGATTACTATTTCGAAGGTGCCGATACGGGGCACTTCCTCAGGTGCGAATTGATGTTCGAATATTAGGGCGGACAGGGGCAGAAGTCCGGGAGTCTGAAGAAAGGTGGTTGAGAATGGGTCCTTTTAATATGCCGTGGCTGACATTCTCGGCATTCATCGTAGTCGATATAAGTGTCCTTATCGCGATCATCTGGGTGGTAATGGATATCAGGAAGCATCCGGAGAACGGTGGGAAAAATGGGGAGGGACAACGATGAGTCTGCTGGCAGCCTGCGTAGTGGTACTGATACTTTATCTCGGAGTCCTGGTCGGGATAGGTATCTGGAGTGCCCGACGCACCTCTACCGCCGAAGATTTTATTCTCGGGGGGAGGAAAGTAGGGCCATGGGTGACCGCGCTTTCATTTATAGCCGTTTATTTCAGTTCGGTGCTTATCATCGGGGGGGGTGGGTTCGGATACAAGTTCGGGATGGCGACGGTCTGGATAGGCGCGATAAACGTTCTTGTTGGATGTACACTCTGCTGGATAGTCCTCGGGCGCCGGGTCAGGCTATTCACCGAGAGAATGGGTGTCAGCACTATCTCCGGGTTCTTTACCAAAAGATACAATTCGCCCGAGGCCGGTGTATTCTCGGCTCTGATCATCTTCATCTTTCTTATTATCTACAATGTCAGTGTCGTCAAGGGCATGGCTCATTCGTTCGAGGTCCTGATGGGGTTGCCCTATTGGGGTGGAGTCCTCATCTCAGGTATCGTCATCATCTTCTACGTCGTCCTCGGTGGGTATCAGGCGGTCGTCTGGACCGGATTGATCCAGGCCTGGGTGATGATATTCAGCCTGTTGCTCCTCACCTTCCGGACTCTCAATGTCGTCGGAGGTCTGAGCGAGGGAATGCGCAAGCTGGCCGAGATCGGTCCGGGGTACGTAAATACTCCCGGAGTCTGGGGTTGGGCGGGACTGATCAGCTTCTGTCTCATAGTCAGTCTCGGAGTATGGGGGATGCCCCAGTTGCTCATAAGATTTTACTCGATTAAAGACGCCAAGACCTTTCGTCTCGGGACCGTGATAGTCACCGTTGGAGCGGCGGTCGCCGTTCTTCCCTATCTTAACGGCGCGTTTGCGAGGATACTTATACCCGAACTTCAGAATGCCGATCTGGCAATTCCTTCTCTGTCACGGCTTGTCCTTTCTCCCTGGGGGGCAGCTATACTCCTGGCGGGTGTAGTGGCGGCCGGCATGTCGACCTTTGCCGGGGTACTTATAATCATATCCAGTTCGCTGGTGAGGGATGTATATATAAATGGTTTAAAGAAGGTGATGACCGGTGAGCAGGAGATCCTCGCCAACAGGGTCATAAGTGGCTCGGTAGGTGTCATCGCCCTTCTGATAGCTCTGAAGCCTCCGGCTCTGATCCTTGTCCTTACAGGCTTTTCATGGGCCGTTATCGCCTCGACCAACCTGTGGCCCCTTCTGTTCGGACTCTATTGGAAGGGAGCGAGCAGGGCGGGGGCATTCATATCGATGCTCGCCGGCACGGTCACTGCCATTGTCTGGACCTGGCTGGGCAAGCCTTTCGGGATCCATGGGTTTATCACGGGAACTGCCGTCTCGTTGATCGTTATCGTAGTCGTAAGCCTGGTGAAGAGAGCTTCATACCCAGAGGGTCATATCGAGAAGATCTACGGGGAATAGATCATATTCTCCAGCCCATCCTGAGAGGGTGGGGACAATTGATTCAGCGTGAGCGGGCCGGTCCGGTTCAATTTCCGGGCTGGCCACTTTTACTGCCGCTGTTTTTGTTATTCAGGGTCATTTTTTGTTATAATTTGTCATTATTTTCATTTTCATATCCATTTTCATCGATTATACTGCCCTTCCTGTGAGCCGGGTGTGCGTATCGCGGGTCGAAGAGAAGAGAGGACCGACCAGATGACAGAAATCCTGATGACGACGAAAGAGCTGGCGGCGTATATAAACCTGAACGAGAAGAAGATATACGACCTGGTGAAAAAGAGAGTGATTCCTCATACGAAGGTCACCGGCAAGTATCTTTTTCCCAGGGATTCGATAGACAGGTGGATCGAGGACAGCATCGTGGCGGCTTCTACAGGGAAGGGGAGTGGAAAGGTGACGATAACGGGAAGCCACGATCCGGCCATCGACCTGCTTATCTCGGAAGTAAACAGAAGACATCCGGACATGACCCTGCTGGCGGCGAGCGTAGGCAGTACGAGAGGGATAGAGCTGCTCGGGGAAGGTGGGGCCGACATGGCGGGGATCCATATCCTCGATACCGAGTCGAACGATTATAACCTGCCCTGGCTGGAGAAGCACATGCCGGGCCTCAAGCCTGTGGTAGTCCATTTTGCCATGAGGAGCCAGGGATTGATCGTGGCAAAAGGAAATCCTCTTGGTATCTCTGGAATTGAGGACCTGTGTGCCCCGGGACCCAAAGGTATGGTGGCAGGGGGTCCGAGATTCATCAACCGGCAGGCAGGCTCGGGCACGAGACTACTCTTCGATCATCTGGTCGCGGGGGCCGGGCTGGATCCGGCTTCCATCGATCTATCCTCGGGAGAGGTCGCGACCCACACGGAGGTCGCGCAGGCGGTCCGCGCGGGAAGGGTCGATGTCGGGATGGGAGTGAAGTCCGCCGCGGTGGCGGCAGGGCTCGATTTCGTGCCGTTGGCCGAGGAGAGTTTCGATATCGCGGTCTCCAGAAGGAATTTCTACAGTGAACCGGTCCAGAAATGTCTCGAAGTCGTCAGATCTCTGGAGTTCATGGAAAGTGTGGCAGGTATGGGCGGTTACGACATGAAGGATTCGGGAGCGGTGATCTCCTGGGGATGAAGTAATAATTGAAAGGAATGAAAAATTGATTACAAAAAAGAAATCAGACAGGCCCATCTTCATATGCCGGATCTGCCTGCCGATCATCGCTCTGCTCGCGGGCACCCTGTTTACTTTAAACTGTTCGGATGACAGCACGGGTCCGGGAGAGGTCGTCTCGTCGAGGGCATACCAGGGACATGCTTCCGATGCGGACATCGACAATTTCGTCAAAAGCTATCCCCATACCGTCGGGACACGACTCGACGATTGCCAGACCTGCCACAGGGGTGGGACCGTGACCGACGACGAGATGGAACCAGTATCTACCAATCCCTGCGATTTCTGCCACTTGATCCAGCATCCGCCGGCCGGGTGGACGGGCCTTCCGGCAAGCATAGATGAGACCTTAAATCCTTACGGTGAAGCTTATTCCGGCGCCGGCAGGGACAGAGACGCAATAGTTGCGATCGCCGCGCTTGACAGTGACGGGGACAGCTATTCCAATTCTGATGAGATAGATGATCTGAGGTATCCCGGCGACGGGAACAGCTATCCAGGACTCGAGCTCTGTCCTGTGCTGACTGTGACACTGGAGGAGATGAAACGGATGCCGGAACATACACAGTTCGTTCTGGCCAACGCTACGAAGCAGCAATACGATTTTTACGCTACCTATACCGGAGTCAGGATCGTCGACCTTCTTGAGGAATCGGGAGTCGACCTCACCGGCGCGACGAGCATCGATATCATGGCCCCGGACGGGTACGCGAAGACATTCACCATGGATCAGATAACAGGGCAGTATCCGGACCATCGTTTCTATCCGGGGTTCGGAGCGGATGATCTTGGAACGGACTGTGCCTTTGTGGAATATCCGGATGAGACATACGGGCTCGCGTGGGGAGACTGGATAGGGGTAGAGCTGGGTCAGGAGTTCTGGCATATGATCGCGTATGAGAGGGACGGTCAGCCGCTGGAAAGGTCTTATCCCGACCCGGCCTCAGGAAGGATCATCGGAGAAGGCCCCTTCAGGAACATGATTCCGCCAGGCGCGGAGGAGGATGACCTCAACAGGCCCGACCGGGGAAAGAACGAGGATACATCCGGGTGTACGCTCATGGAATGGAACTACAACGACTATATCGATCACAACGCCGGCAGCATGGTCAAGGCCACGGTCATCATACGGATCAACCCCGTTGACCCGGGTTGCGAGGAGTTCGATATCATCAACGGGGGCTGGGCGATGGTCGACGGAGATTTTATTCTCATCTATGGCCACGGGGTGACGGTGGAGTGATGCGTGGTCTTGCGGGGAATCTCAGAGTTCTCATAATCGGTCTTTCGGTTCTGCTGGCCCTGGCAGCGCCAGCCCGGGGTGGCGAGGACCAGGTAAGGGTGGAGAGCAACGCCTCTTTCTGGTGGATCATCGATGAAGAGGTAGAGAACGGCCTTTTCCAGAACGGCAGCCTCGATCAGGCAGCGGACCGCGCATCGGGGTTCATCCTCAGTTCGGGCCGTATCGCCCTGGCCTGGCAGTCGGCCAGTGGCAGGATAGAGGCGCTCGTGAGCCTGCGCCTCGAGCAGCGGACCGATGTGCTTGATTTCTATGGTACCTGGAACTTCAGGCCCTGGTTGAAAGTGTCGGTCGGACAAATGCGCATCCCCTCGACACGGGAGGGGCTGACTCCCTACTATGATCTCGATTTTATAAGCAAATCCACTTTTGGTACGTATATCTCCGATTATTCCCTGAGCCGTACTCCTTATATCTCATCTGTGATGGCCGTGAAGTCTTATGACAGGGATATGGGCCTTGCCCTGAGAGGCGATCTGAAAAACGGGGATCGGTCGGTCCTGTCCTGGTTCATGATGTTGTCCAACGGGATCGGAGCGGGAAAATATGTCGGGGGGAGGGAAGAGCCCGGCTTTATCTATACGAACCGTGCGGGGGACCACTATTACGGTGCCAGGGTAGAGGTCTCTCCCCGGAGTGGGGTGACTTTCGGGTTTCATCTCAGCCGCAATATCCACGAGGATGTCACGTTGGGTGAGAGAGGCCCCGTTCTCGATTTCGACCGTTCGGCCCGTACGGCCGATATACAGACGAGGCTGCCCTGGGGACAGTGTATTTACGCATTTTACGGTGAGGGGAAGATGGATGATTTTTCCCTGGCTCAGCGGTACGTTTTCAAGTACGAAGGTTGGGGATTATCGCTGGTTCAACCGTTTTTCGGTGAAAGGTTCGAAGTCTGCGCGAGGTTCGATAATTTCGAGACGCGGTATACGACTGGAAGCGTCACTACCGATCAGGACAACTTCACGGTCGGCGTGAATTTCCGTCCGGACCCAAGGCTGCGCCTCATGCTCAATTATCTGATCAAGGATACAAAGAACGCCTCAAAGCCCGATCTGGATGACAACATTCTTTACCTCGATCTCCAGTTTACGTTCGATACAGGCCTGAACGGTTGACGAGAATAATTTTCTGGATTTCTGAACACACGTACTATAGATTGTAACACTATGGAAAAATTTCTTACGTGGGTTGAAAAAACAGGAAACAAATTACCGCATCCTTTCTGGATGTTTGTCTATATGGGTGTCCTTGTCCTGGTCCTGTCACTTGTACTGGGACTTATGGGCGTCTCTGTGGTCCACCCCGTGACCAATGAGACCATAATGGCGAAAAATCTGATATCCGAGCATGGTCTTCAGATGTTTGTTCTTGAGATGGTGACGAACTTCTCTCACTTTGCTCCTCTCGGCCTTGTTCTGGTGATGTTGATGGGTGTTTCGCTGTCGCTTCATTCCGGCCTCATGGAAACGGCGCTGGCCCGAATGACACGAGTCCCTGAATTCCTGATACTGCCTATGATCGTGATCACGGGAATTATGGGGAATCTTGGCTCTGACGCCGGTATTGTCGTAGTGCCACCACTTGCCGCGGTGGCTTTCAAAAAGATGGGAAAGAGTCCTCTGGCAGGGATTATTCTCGCTTATGCCTCCTGCACAGCGGGTTTTACAGCTACGTTGATTCCAAGGGGTACAGATGTACTGATGGCCGGCTTTACCAACTCGGCCCTCGAAGACCCGAACATGCATGTGGGTGCCTCTGCAAACCTTTATTTTATGATCGCCTCTGTTTTTGTTCTTGCGGGAGTAATGACCTGGGTCGCCAAACGTTTTACACTTCCAATCTGTAATGTTGTTACCGAGGATGCAGTTATCGACAATGTTGAGCCAGGAGAAAAAGAAAAAAAGGGAATGAAGTGGGCGATGATAGCGTTGGTTCTTTATCTGGTGCTTGCCTTCATGACCGTGCTGCCTGAAAATGGACCTCTTCGTTACGATATTTCCAGGATCCAGACAGTGAACTTCGAGAAAATGCCTGAGAATGGGGAAATTCAGGAATTGTCCGGCAAAACGGCTTATGTCCTCGATGGAGAAACGAAAAAATTTGCCGTTGTTCTGGGTGACCAGAAACTGTTCCTGGCTGATTCAGACCTGAACAATAAAAAAGAGGGCGCAAAGGTCCGCATCTATCTTCCGGAAGGTGAGACGGCCCTGTCCAGTGTTTGCTATATTGAGATCATGCCCCCCGTGATGCGAGGCCCGTTCTTCAAGGGACTCGTGGTAATTCTTTTCTTCTTCTTCGCGGTTCCCGGTGTGGTCTATGGCGTGATAGTGGGCAAGATCAAGAGTCTTTCCGATATTCCATCCATGATGGTAAAGAGCGTAAAAGGCATATCCGGCCTTGTTGTTCTGGTATTGGTCATCTCTCAGTTCGTGGCATTCTTTCAATGGTCCAATCTCGACCAGCTGATAGCGATCTCTGGAGCCAATCTGCTCAACAAACTGGCATTTCAGGGCCCCATGCTGTTCATTATCACCATACTGATAGTCATGGTCATGAATCTGTTCCTCGGTTCCAGCTCAGCAAAATGGGCGATGCTGGCCCCTATCCTTGTCCCCATGTTCCTATTGCTGAAGACTTCTGTCTCGCCGGCCCTCACCCAGCTCATATACAGGATTGGAGATTCTACCACTAACGGCATCTCCCCTCTTTATCCATATTTCCCTCTTGCCCTGGGGTGGGTAAGGGAATACAGGAAAGATGCCGGTATCGGAACATTGATACGGCTTCTCATGCCCTACGCTATATTCACCGGGATTGCGTGGATTGCGTTGCTGCTTCTATGGTACCTGCTGGGCATACCTATCGGTCCCGGAGAACCAATCAGATAAGTCAGTCATTTCGTGGAAGTATCTTTCAGCCTGGCAGGTATACTGCGGACATGATAGATAGGCTCAGTATATCAATAAGGTGTCGTGAGAAACGGGGGAGGTCCGAGTGACCTAGCTTTTAAGCTGCATAAAATAGACCACCTTCAGCCAGATCTGGACTTTTCCAACCGGTCAGATGCTAAGTTGACAATAAGTATCGAGTAATTCCGTGCGGAGAAGGTCAACAAACATTCGAACAAACTTGCATCAGAGTGTTTGCAGAACTTACAAGTCTCTTTCTATCCCCTTTGCCCACTTTTCCCAGTCCGGTACATAGAGGGATATAAGGCTTTTAAAGAGCTTTCCGTGATTGGGTATTCGCAGGTGAAGCAGCTCGTGGACGATTACGTATTCCTGAAAGGCCGCATCTTTACTAAGCAGCTCTTCGCTGAAACTGATCCATTGCCCTGGTGAACATGAGGCCCATTTCCTATTCATTTTTTGTACGCGAATTTGTGAGGGCTTCACTTTCAGATGTACGGCCCATTCTCGCACAAAAGCTTTGAAGCTATCTTTTTCGCGAGAACATTTTTGCTTATTACCACGAACACTCATCTCGTTGCCACACGCAGCAATTTTTCCACCACGGGGATCATGCCTTCTTTGCCCACAAGGGGCAGAAGTGTTTTGTACAGCTCAGCTTTCAACAGCCGAAGCTCGGCCATGTTTTCTCGATGGTGTGGAAAGCGATCGAAGACTGTGTGAATAATGATTGCGGTTCTGTCAGGCTGGGGGACATCTTCCTGCTTTAAGGTCCAGTAAAATGAGAATGTTGTCACGTCAAAGCCCATTTCCTTCTGTTGCTCCCGTGCTTCTACAATTTCCCGAATAAGTTCTTCGATTTTCTTGAGAGCTTCCACGGTTGTACACTGGCGCTCGTCATAAGCTTCCATAATCGTTTCTGCACGGTCTCCAATAGGCTTCAAGTATGGATTCGTGTTGGTATCCTCCAATACCGTCTTTCTAACACTGTTAACAAGGTTGATGACCTTGACCTTTACGGAACTGGTACTTTTTTTGATTGCATCAAGCGTTTTTTCGTCAATCTTCACAACAGATAATGTTGTATCCAGGCCAAAACTTTCGGCCATCTCGCAGACTAGTCTTTCAGTCTTTCTGGCAACATCGCTGTACAGGATGGTTTTCTTACGGAAAGCGTTCTGGACTATTCTATACAGAAGCGAGAGACATCCGAAGTCCTCTATGAAGTCCCGCAAATCGGGAGATGGTGAGAGGATCTCGTAAAGCGTTTCAATCTGCTTGTATATCTTGTAGAAGGTTTCGCGTTTCTCATGTTCGGTAAATACCTCAATGGCTTTTTCGACCGTTTTGTCATCAACCGGTCCACGGCAGAGTTCAAGATATTGCTGCGCCGTTCCGGTCATAAGTTCCCTGAACTTGTCCAAGAGCAGATCAAGGTCCTCAATAACCCCGCTTACAACATCAGAGTCGAAGGCGAGGGCTTTCTCCAATTTCTCGAAAATGCCAACAAAATCGACCACCAACCCGCATGGTTTTCGCATTTCCTTGTCCCTTTCATATGGACGATTCACCCGGGCTATCGCCTGAAGAAGGACATGATCCCGCATCGGTTTGTCGAGGTACATGCAGTACAGGACAGGCGCGTCAAAACCGGTCAGCAGTTTATCGGTCACGATGAATATCTTTGGCAGAGTATCGGCCTTCGGGAACAGCTTCCGCGTTTTCTTCTCGGTATCGGGAGAAATCTGATGTTGGTATACGAGCGGATACTTTTCGCTGTCATGCTGTGCAGAGGTATAGATTGGCAACGAGTATTCGGGTGGCAGGACCTTGTCCAGCGCCTCCTTGTAAAGTGCGCACGCTTCCCGGTCAACCGCTACAAGAAAGGCCTTGTAACCCAGGGGTTCAACGTTTCTTGTGAAGTGGTCTGCAATAAACGTAGCCACTTTATCGATGCGATCATCGGCTTTCAGAAAGGTTTTCAACCGCATTGCATGATCGAGAATTCCGTTAAGTTCGTCAATATCGCTGACGCCTTCAGCTTGAGCGAGATTCAGAAACTCTTTCTCTAACTGTTCTCTGGGAACTCGGATTTCGCTGGGAGCAAGCGTGTATTTCAACGGCACGGTCGTGCCGTCTACTATGGATTCTGCAATCGAATACTTGTCGAGATACCCCTGTTCATCTTCCTTGCCGAAGATCTTGAATGTGCCTTTGCCGTAGGTAGTTTTGTCGATGGGCGTACCCGTGAACCCGATCAGTGTCGCTTTAGGCAATGCTCCCAGCAGGTAGTTACCGAAATTACCTCCGGTTGTCCGATGCGCTTCGTCAATCAGTACGAATATGTTCTCTCGCTTATTTATGTCTTTCTGAATGCCGTCGAATTTGTGAATCATCGAGATAATCAATCCCCTGAAGTCTGATGCGAGAAGTTCGCGGAGTTTCTGTTTGTTTGTTGCGTATTCGATGCTGATGTCAAGAACGGACATTTCACCCATAATTCGTTCGACCCAACCGGCAAGCTGACCTTCAAGTTCATTGCGGTCGATCATAAGAATGACTGTTGACTTCCCGAATGTGTCATGGTCTTGAAGGATCAACCTTGCGGCAGTAATCATCGTGAATGTCTTTCCGGAGCCCTGCGTATGCCAGACCAGGCCTGTCGATTTTGTCGCATCAGCGCACCGTAAAAGGACGCGCTCAACGGCTCGCGTTTGGTGCTGACGCAGGACTGTCTTCTGAAGCTCGTCCTCCTTGTAGAAGAAGAGAATCCACTCCTTGAGCATTGTCAGGAAACGTTCCCGGTCGAAGAAACGCTTCACCTTATTCTCATAATTGTCTTGTTCTTCGATATGCCAATTGAAGAGATTCTTGCGATTAAGGTTCCATGTTACGCCATAGTAGAAGTCGATCAGGTGGGTAAGATCGAATACCTGCGGTGTGGTCAGCATTTCCGGTGTTTCATGGTGGTATTCCCTGATCTGGATTAGGCCTTCTTCAATACCTTTTGCTTTGGTTGCGCTCTTTGTCTCGACAATAGCTACCGGAATACCGTTGATCAGGAACATCACGTCGGCACGATTTGTTTCCTGGCCGTTTGTGTACTGCCACTCATCGGTGACGTGATAGATGTTGCGGTCCGGTGAAGCAAAATCTACAACCGTCACATTCCGTTCACGGTTCTCGTTCTTGTCGTAAAAGCTTTGTTCGCCGCGCAACCAGGCCAGGATCTCGGCGTTTCCTTCAATTGTGTTGCGAACCGCTTCAATCCGCCGGATGACATCCTCGGCATTTTTAGCATTTATCAGTCCTGGATTCAGTTCAACCAGCTTCTCTTCAAGAATACGGTTGAATAGCAACCCGCCTTCGCCTCTCCGAAGCGCCACTGCTTCCGAGGGGGAGACATATGACCAACCTACTTTTTTAGAATAGCTGATGAGAGGAGCCTGAACGGTTTTATTCTCGGAGCCGATTCCAGTGTCCATTCTGCATTATCCTTAATCGTTTATTAGGGTTTTTTCGACATGTTTTCATCAGGATGCTCCTGTTTACTGCCACACCATATGCCTGCGGCTTGCCACAACTCGTAATAAAATAGCCATAACGTTGCCCATGGTACTATTGTGTCTGCGATTAACATCTGCGAATTCCACTCGCCGTTTTCGAAACGAAATAGACATAGATTCTTGTTTGCATAAAGATGGGGTATTTTCTTTCCGTTTCGTGAAATTAAATCGGGTTCTTCTACCGTTACGCAGGGGAGTTCACTTAACCTGTACTTAATCTTCACTGTGTAAATCTCACTCAAAGGGCTAGGCTGGAGTTGACCAATCCAAGTCATTGAGACATTTTTGTTTAATTTAACCTTTGATTCGGGAAAAAAATGTCTCAGCCCTTCAGCTTGAATTGCTACGGTAAGGGTGTTCTGATTCTTCCTATAATACTTTTTCTTATGCCCCATACCACGTATTCTTTCTTACTATCGTTCCAGCAGCTCCAAGAACACCTGTTTTCGCAGCCATCCATAGTTCACCTTTTTGCTGTCTGGAATCCATTACTCGTCCGTACTTTTCGGTAGCACGTTTTACTAGGTCTGATCCAAAGGCAGATGAAAAGATTTCAACAATCCTATCAATCCCAGTGCGTGTGCCTGCCGAGGTAAAATCTGCCTCAACTTTTTTTAGCCACTCGAAGAAACGATCTGCTCTTTGTGGCTCTTCCGTTTTCTTCCATTTGTCTGCGAAGTTCTCTTTTGGGTTGATCGGGTTGGGTACCCACCACTCCCCATCCTTCTGATGAATCTTGTCTCGCATCTTAGATGTCACCGCCATTAAAGCCTCATAAATATCGACTTCGCCGTTATATGCCTTGCCTGCCAAAGTTGTGATAATTATGGAAATTGGCTTGTCACCCGGGTTTTCTTGATAGCATATATCGCGATGCCGCTTGAGAATTTGTACTACTCTGCGCAAAGGAGTGTGCACTCGCTCAACGGGAATCTTTTCGACATCAATCTCCGCCGCCTTTGCCATCATTTCACGACGTTCCAACAGCAGCGCCTTCTGCAAATCGTTGAACCAGCCGGCATATCCTTTAGGATTGCTGTGCTGCCATTCATGGAGTTTTCGGTCCGGAATCTTGATGCCATCTGCGAAATCTCGAAGATTATATTGATCGGCTTCATCGTCTGGAATTGCCGGAAGAACATCCATGTGGAATTGACCCTTGTAGTCAAGAGTCCAACAACGACGACGAGGAACTAACTGAGGAATACTTTCTCCACAGTCGTGTAAGTGCATGATGTATCTCTCAAGTTGTTCTCCAAGCTCTGCCTTTAGTTTGTCTTGGCTTGTGCTATCTTTCTTTATGTTCCGTCGATAAACGAGGTCCACGTCATATTTGTCGTCTTTCTTGACTGGCCGTATAGCCGTACCTAAACGAAATGATCCTTGGTGGTAGATCTCAGCATTCGATGAGAACCGGTTTTGATGGTCGGCTTTGAGCCATTCAGCCAACACCAAATATTTTTGTCTCGCTGTTGCGTAAACACCCTCGGGAATATCCAATTCATTGCCGATGTGGTGAAGAATCTCTGCGAGTTGTTTTGTTTTTCGGGTATCAATTGCCATGATTGCTCTCCCTTCCTCTATCTCCTATCGTTTCGTCTGTTCCATACAGTGGCGTATAAAGTCGGCATTTATGCTGCATGAAGCCTGTTTCGATTGCGGGCATGCTAATTCGGCTTTCATGAGCCGCTTTTGCCAAAAGCTCGTACTTTGTGTTGGGTTTGTCGAGAGCAAAGAGCCCATCTGGAACCTTTGGATCCAGCCTGAGTACTTTGTTCATCCCTAGCAGATGACTTGCCTGCTTGTATGCGCCGAGGCTTTGGCCTCGCAGGATGAGTGTTACAGCATCGTTTGCCCATGCCAGTTTCCCGCCGGAGTCTAACCCTGAAGATCGTCTAATCACTTCGTCAGAAGTGCCGAGACTAAGCACATAGATCTGGTCAAGAGATATGTTCAGCATGCTTACAGCCTCGACGATACCGACCATTGTCGGGTTATTTGCCCACACACCTCCATCGATGTGCCTAACGTGGTCAATATGGCGACTTGACGGGAAGTAGGTGGGGGCAGCACTTGTTGCAATGGCGACCTTCCAAGCTGGAACTTTCCAATCACGCTTCAGTCGCTCATGATGTGGTGTCTTGAACAAATAGACATCATCCTCTCCCAGATTATATGAAGGGATAACGAGACGTTTAATGCTCTCTCCAAGCTTCTTGTCACCGAACACCTTGGGATCTTTAAGGGCTTTCATAAGAGCTCTCTGGGGAAACTTGCGATATGCCCAGTGTAGAAGAGAGCGCATTCCGCATGGGTTTGACAAAATCGCAGGTCCTCTACTCACATAAAACTCCACCATCTCTTTGGGTGTCAGTCCAAGCCCCAGCCCGAGGGCGATAACACCGCCCGTGGAGGTTCCCGCAATCAAATCGAAATGGTCCGTGATTTTAACAGATAGATCTTCCTCGATCGCAGCAAGCACCGCAGCGGAGAACACTCCTTTTATTCCGCCGCCATCGAGGGAGAGAACCTGAAATCGATCGCTCATGCATGCACCTTCTTCATCTCAATATCCAGATCCACAACAAGGATATCTCTGGTCATCAGCTTGTTCAGTGTCATCTTGAAGAGATCTCGCAGGGTGACTCTCTTGGATTCGTGAAGCGCCAAGTCTGTATCTATAACAGCAAGGGTTCTAGCTATTTCTTTTTGTTCCGTTTCATGAGGTACTTTAATGGAGTCTCTGTGGACCAAGTTGCGATTGAGAGTGGGAACACCTGTGCCTGTTGCATATTTCCTAAAGTTGAACCATTCAAAGAAATAATGGACGAAGAGCGGGAAATTGCCGTGAAAATCACACACATAGAGGCTGGTGTTAAGAGGCCAAAAATCTTGTTCGACATAATGGGAGATACCAATTGATCCACTACGACCAGTTACAACACCGGGACCAGTAATCTTTGCTTCATTGTGATGTCCCGTAATGCCGTTGGAACCAATAATTGGTACTGCTCCTTCCGTTCTTGCATGAACAGGAAGATCATATCCTCTGTGCAGTGTCGCAAAATCCACAAACGTAGTAGTATTCCAATTTTCGCTATGGAGGCCATGGCTGAATAAATGCTGCATAGTGGATTTCTTGAGATCGCGAAGCGACAGGATGATTTTCTTTTGTGTTTCAATTGCCTGCTGCATCTTCAGCAAAACAGCTGCAATTATCTTTTGTTCGGAAGGAGTAAGGTGATTTGTCTCGAAGACCTTGATTCCAGACCATGATGTTCTTGGGTGGTTGACTCCATGAGTGGTTTGTTTCGCATGCTCAATGAACCTATCGGCGTGGAGGATTCCACACAAGTACCACGATGGTACTTTGCACGGCTTTAGCACAAGGATATCTGTTGAGCAGATGCCTTCACATTCGGCCACAGCCGCCTTGTCGAGGTAGGGACGCAATTTTCCGAAAAGCACGTCGCCGGTATAGAATCGGGTTTTTGCGCTCCGGACAGCTGAGGGATTTCCATGCCGCGACAAGGAAAAGAGACCAGAATCAATGTGCTCCAAGCCGACATAAACTACACCGGTGAAGTCTTGTGGTAAACACGTTTCTCGTCGCAATTCACAAATGTCGCTTAGTTGATTGTGTGCTGTCATTGCTTTCTTCCCTCCAACATCTTTCTTGTCCGTTTTAATTCATCCGCAATCAGTTTCTCATCCGGCAATATTGTGCGGTATTCAGCGGCAAGCACTTTGTTGGGAAGTCCATCTAAGGCATATTTAGCCAGAGCTTGGTCTTTATGAGCACACAGGATTAACCCAACAGGAGGATTTTCATCTGGATGTGTCCAGTGTTCGCGCGCGTAGTTCAGATACATGTGCATTTGTCCAGCATCGGCGTGTGTGAACTTGCCGCGCTTGAGATCAATCACTATGAGGCATCTCAGTCGGCGATGGAAAAAGATCAGATCTACACGATACCACTCATCGCCTATACGTAATCGCTTCTGACGACCAACAAAGGTGAAATTCCCTCCGAGTTCAAGAAGGAAATGCTCAAGGTGCAGAATCAGAGCTTCTTCCAGATCGTTTTCGGAGTACTCATCTCTCAAGCCAAGAAATTCCAGTATATAGGGGTCTTTGATCTGTTCTTCTGGAGAGACAGTGTCCCCCGGCTTTGATTTTGCGCCTTTTGCCAGCATTGCAGCCTTATTTTTTGAAAGGGCGGTGCGTTCGTAGAACTGGGACTCGATTTGTCGGTTAAGTTGTCGTACAGACCAGCCGCCACGCAGGGCTTCTTCTTCATAGAATGCACGGGCCAGCCTGCTTTTCAGGGAAAGGAGTCGAACGTAGGCAGACCAGGGCAGTGGGAATCGGTGGGCAAGTTCAGGCAGGCTGAATTTCATCGATGGTTTCTGCAATTTCCGAGATGGTGCCTCGGATTTTTGCTTGCCCAATTTGCCAGACACTGTCTGGCAAATCTCTAAGGGGGGATATTTAAGATAAAATTGTCGCATCTGTTGGAGGTTCTGGCGTGAAAAACCCCGGCCGAACTTCACCGTCAAATCGACAGACAGCTGTTTGAGAAGGGATTTGCCGTAACTTGCCCTGCTTTGTCCAGACTGCTCGTTTTCTACAATTCTACGGCCCATTTCCCAGTAAGTGGCTGTGATGATTGTATTTATTGTGCGAGCTGAGGTCCGTCTTGCTTCCTTAATGACGGATACTAAACCGGAAAGAAGGTTGTCATAGCCGTGAACAGTTTCGGTATTGCCACTTTTTTTCCTGATTGTTTTCACTTTCGCTGTCACTTGAACCCCATCTGCGTAAAAATCTTCTTCAGGGCGGCATCGATTTTCTTTGCCCTTTTCTCTAATTCCTTAAGCTCCTTCAGAACCTCTGGGATTGGTCTGTATTCTTCCTGTTCGCTCGTATCTACGTAGCGGGAAGGAGACAGGTTATAATCATTCTCAACAGCTTCTTCGCTGGTTATAACTTTTACGAATCGTTCGACATCCTGCCCTTTGATGAATGCCTGGGCAATTTTTTTGATGCTATCGTCCGGAATGTAGTTTTTGGGTCGGCCCTTCTTGAATTCCTGGTTTGCATTGATAAGTACAATTTTCCCCTGACGCTGAGGTAACTTGTTCCGATTGAGCAGGACTATGATCCCGGCAGCAGTCGTATTGTAGAAGAGGTTGTCGGGCAGTAGAACGACGCCTTCGACCAGGTCATGCTCGACAAACCATTTGCGGATGGTGTTTTCCCTGTCTTCATTTCGACTGCCACTACCTCGTGTGACGGCTCCCGTGTCGAAAACAACTGCGGCCCTGCCGTTGGGTCTGAGGGAAGTTAATGTGTGCTGCAGCCATGCCCAGTCGGCCTTGCCTGACGTGATGCCTCCATGTTCTTCAAACCGCCTAAACTCATCATTCTCGTAGATAGACATGTCGAATGGTTGATTCCACATTGGATTGGCAACGATGATATCAAAACTCCGGAGACTTCCGTCTTTCTCCCGGAATTTGGGGTTGGTCATGGAATTGCCGCGTACAATTTCACCTTCCATGTCGTGAATGACCATGTTCATCCGGGCAATGGCATAGCTCGATCCGGTCAATTCCTGGCCATAGAGTTTGAGAGGGCGGCTGACCTTGAGTTCTCGCTCCATGAGTGCAAGCTCACATTTGATAAGCAGCCCGGCAGATCCACACGCATAATCGTAAATTTCCTCTCCTTGGGCAGGACGTACCATGTGAGCCATGATCCATCCAACTTCAGTGGGAGTGAAGAACTCTCCAGCGCTCTGGCCCTGTCCTTCTGCGAACTTCCGTAACAGGTACTCATAACATCGACCCAGAAAATCCGGTTCGACATCGTACAGGCCGAGGCGGTAACGGGAGTCGGATAAGGTTTCGATGATGCCAGCCAGAGCGGAATCGCTGATTTCTCTTTCCCCGTTGCGCGTTTCGTTGAAATCGACGATGTCGATAACACCGCTTAAATCTTTACTCCTGTCGCCCGCGTTGGCTTTGACAATAGTGCGCATCGTCGTTGTGAGCTGTTCACCCAGTGATTTTGGCTTTCGGTTCTGAGGCCAATTGAATTGCTCGCGACCACTGACAACGGTCCAACGAGCCTCGGGGGGTAGGTAAAATCGAACGAGACTCGGATCGGCTTCAATGATTGAAAGCGCTATCTCCTGATCGCCGTAGGTTTCCGATAGCCGTTCTATTTCATCCTCAAAAACATCGGACAGGCGCTTGATAAAGACCAATGGCAGGATGTAATCTTTAAATTTCGGGGCATCCTTTTCACCTCTTATTGAGCAGGCCGCGCTCCAGAGCATTTGTTCCATAGATTTTGAAGTGAGCAGGTCTTCCTTTGATGCCCACCGACGTTTTCGGCCTTTTCTGGATCCTTTGATCTCCCCGGAGTCAACCTGAGACATTAACTTTGAGATCGCCTGTTTGGCCTTGCCTCGCGGGACACTTCGGTCATTTTCCCATCGATTGAGAGTTGAAAAAGCTACGCCAAGTTTAGCAGCAAGATCTTCCTGGCTAAGGCCAAGTCTGGTTCTGAGTTGTTTCAAAATGTCTGGTATTTCTCTGTTGTCCATATTCAGCCTCCATAAATAACGATTAATGCTATAGTGTTTATAGCGTAGTTTAAGCTTGATGTCAAGTATAATTACTAATTATTTCTATTATTATTAGTAGTGCGGTTCTGTCTGGATCGGCAGAATCAGCAGATCAAAAAAAAGGCCCCTCCATGAGTGAGGGGCCTTTCTCCGCGGGCTTCCGCTGCTGCTCAGCACGGAACCCTTGTAGCGCAGACGATCCTGCTGCTTATCTTATAGTGCCCTGAGCTTAACTCCTGTCAGGATCCTTTGGCGTCGAAGGATATTTCTTCGACGGAGGATCTTTCTTTATCTGTTCCATCAGATATTCCACTGCTTTTTCGAGCTGCGGATCATGACCGTCGATCACCAGGTCGGGCCTGTTGTCGACTTCGATATCGGGAGCGACACCGATCCTCTCGACATCCCATTCGCCGTCCATGTTGATGAATCCGATCGAGGGCATCGAGATGCGTCCACCGTCAAGCAGTGGGATGCTCCGGTCGTATCCGACGAGGCCGCCCCATGTCTTCATTCCTACCAAGGGACCGAGGCCCGCCTGCTTGAAGTAGTAGGGGAAGGCGTCTCCGCCTGAACCGGCATATCCGTTGATGATACATGCCAGGTGACCCTTGACCGCGGTGGGTGGGATCTCCAGCGGTTTGCGGTCGCGGCGTTTGAATGTGTTTGTCATCTTCTGGCCGAGCTTGTTGATAAAGAAATTGGGGATCCAGCCGCCGCTGTTGTAGCGTACGTCGACGACGATCCCGTCCATGCCGGCCTGCGGGTAGAAGTATTTGCCGAACTCCATCAGGCCATTGACGGCAGTGTCGGGTACATGGAGATAGCCGATCTTTCCGCCGCTGGCCTTGAGGACCTTCTGCCTGTTCGACTCTATCCAGTCGGCATAACGCAGGTTGGTGTCGTTGCGCAGAGGCTCGATAGTGTATTCTTTCGCGTCCTCATCCGAGGCGTCCTTGCCGACCTTGATCACGATCTGGTGGCCCGCGGTATTTTCGAGCAACTCGTGAACGTTCGTTGGATAGACAAGCTCCCTGCCGTTGATCTCAAGCAGGTAATCGCCTTCAGCCACATCGATCCCGGCCTGGGTCAGAGGTGCCTGGAACCGGCCGTCCCAGTTCCTTCCGGTGTAGATCTTTGAGAATCTATATAGCTTGCTCTTTTTGTCGATCTCGAAATCACATCCGAGATATCCGCCACCCATGAATGGATTTCTCGGCCCGGGAGCCATTCCGCCGCCTATGTAGGCGTGACCTACGTTTAGCTCACCCTGGAGCTCTCCGAGGACATAGTTGAGGTCGCCCCTGCTGGAAAGGTATGGCAGAAAGACTTCATAGCGTTTCCTGATCTTTTTCCAGTCGATACCGTGCATGTTTTCGACGTAGAAGAAGTCGCGTTCGAGCCTCCATGCTTCATAGAAGATCTGGCGCCATTCGGCCGCCGGATCGGTCTTGACCATGAGGGTAGTGTTGAGACTGCCGTCGCCGATGTTCTTGCCGGCAGCAATGTCGATGATGCCGAATTTTCCGCCGGGCCCCGCATACAGGATCTTGTTTCCCGAGGAAGATATCGCCCATTCGTTGATACCCGCGATGATCGTTTTTTCCTCGCGCTCTTTCAGATCGAAGTATTTCAGCGCTCCGCCTTTGGCGCCGGCATCGGTAAAGGAGATCACGCTGGCGTTCGGAGGAAACTCTCCGTAGATGACCTTGCCGGATACGGCAGTAAGTCCGCCGAAGTTACCTGATCCGATCGGGAGGGATATGGTGCGGGATTCAAGTCCGGCGATATCGATCTCAAGTTCTTTATCCTCTTCTTTTTCTTCGTCATTCTTTTCATCTTTTTTGTCGTCATCTTTATCCGCTTTGTCCTTGTCTCCGTTTTCCTTTTCCTCCTCCTTCACTTCGATCTCGTCACTCTCCGGAGCGAGAGGGGAGGGAGTGTCGGCCTTCAGTGTCGTGACGCAGACTGTTGTCGGTGAGACGAACTCCCATCCCGATTCGAAATTCCTGAACTGGATGTTGATAGTGCGGTCGGTCAGGAAATAGAGATATTTTCCGTCAGGATCGAATGAGGGAGAATAATCGTTGTACAGATCGCTCGTTGCCTGGGACTTTTCGTCCTTCGCCAGGTTGTAGAGATATATCGACGAGAAGTTGTTATCGCCTGTCTTCGAATAGGTGATCCACTTGCTGTCGGCTGACCATGCGAAATCGCGCAGATCGCCGTATTCGTTCCGGTCGATCTTTGTGATCTTCTTTGATTCGACATCGAGGCGGTAGAGCCAGCCCAACTGGTCGTAGAAGGCGATATGCTTGCTGTCAGGCGACCAGAGCATGGCAAGAGGGAAATTCTTTCCGATCTTCGTGATCTGCTCCTCTTCTCCTGTCCCGTCGGGTTTTGTCAGATAGAGCTCGTATTCTCCGGTCCGGTCGGAGAAGTAGGCGACCCAATTGCCGTCCGGTGAAAACGCGGGGCTGCGTTCGCGGATTCCCGGAGTCTTCGTAAGGTTGCGTACCTCTCCTTTTTTGGCCGGAACCGTAAAGATGTCACCCCTCGCGCCGAATACGGCACGCTTGCCTGTTGATGAGAGATCGAAGCTGTTGATGAGGGTGCCCGCGTTTATGTAGGCCTCTCTTTTCAGGTTGTGCTCAGAGGGGACGTTTATAGTGAGCCTGGTCGTTTTTTCGGTCTTCAGGTCGAGGACATACAGGTAGCCGGCGTTCTCGTAGATGATACGGTCGTCGCCGAGGCTTGGCCATTTGACGTCGTATTCACTGTGGTCGGTGACCTTGTGTACCTGTTTCGTGTGAAGATCGTAGCAGAAGATATTCATCGTGTAGTCGCGGTCCGATATAAAATATACGACATCGCCATACCACATCGGAAAGGCGTCGGTGCCTTCGTAATCGGTGAGTTTCTCGGCCTTGTTTTTCTTGAAGTCGTATGTCCATATATTCTGTTCCATGCCGCCACGGTATCGTTTCCAGGTGCGGAACTCACGGGCGATCCGGTTGTATGCGATCTTGTCGCCATCGGGGGAGTAGCTTGTAAGCTCTCCCTCGAAGAGTGGCAGGACTTCCGGGTACCCGCCGTTCGAGTCTATCGTATAGAGCCTGTCGTATCTTGGCCCCGGGTTGGTCCTGGCGTCCTTGTTGCTTCTGAAAAGGACCTTTTTCCCAGAGGGGTGCCAGTCGAGGACCATATCGGCCTTGGGATGCCAGGTCAGTCTCTTAGGCACGCCGCCCCTGGCAGGAATCGTAAAGACATCGAAGTTACCGTCATAACTGGCGGAAAAAGCCACAGTCTTTCCGTCAGGTGAGAATTTGGCGAATGCCTCTCCGCCGATATGCGTGGTCAGGCGGGTGGCCGTTCCTCCGCTGGCGGGGGCTGTCCACAGGTCTCCTGCATATGAGAAGACGATCATGTCCCCGTGAATGTCGGGGAGCCGCATCAGCCGGCTTTCGTCAGCAGCAAAGACGCTGCCGGCAACGAGTAAAAACGAAAGCGTCAGAGCGAAAATTACTCTTTTACCCATTTAAAAACTCCTTTCAGAAGTTTCTGGAGCGTGGTCTGAAAACAGTGATTCGGTTGTATCCGTAGTTAGTAATACTGATAATGGCAGGAATAGTTTCAATTTTTCGGGTGGATCACACTATTTATAACCAGATTTCTCAGATCCAGGGATAACCGGTCCTTTCGACACATACCCTGCCGCTGCTGCCCTGATAGAGTTCGATCTGAGCTCTCAGGATATCGCCGCCATTATAGTAGAGTTCGTCGAATATAATAGTGTAGGTGCCCGGGGTGAGTCCCAATATCTCTATCGTGATGTCATAGAGGCAGAGACAGTCGCAGGGTTCGGCGTCAGGCCCTTCCACTTCCTGGATCGTGATACTGTCTCCTTCGATGACTATATCGACTCCTATCGTTCCCGGACAGCAGTTGAGTGTGAAGTTCGAATGAGTGATATGCAGCGTTCCGGAGGTATCATACAGGTACTCGAAACAATCATCAGTGATCTCGGATGAAGTGACCGGATCTTCTCCCTGTTTCGCGAAGGCTTCTTCCCGGACAGCCGAGCCCTTGCAACCGGACACGTATGACAGGGTCCACGAAGGCTCCTCGCCCCCTGATCCCGGCCCCGCTCCCTGGTCGTCTCCACACCCCGTCATAGGCCCCGCAATAAGCGAAGCGAGCAGAAGACAAAAAACAATTGAGATCATTTTATGCGCGAAGAATGGGAACTTGTGACTATTCATCATTATCTCCCTCGAAGTTTATATGATATTACCCTCTGTAGAAAGATAGTCGGATTTATAGAGGTAGTCAATCCGTCTGACAGTAAAAGTTGTATATCCGGTCCCCTTTGCGATAGAGTAAGTCCCGGTTCATAACGAGAGAGGTGTTTACGATGAAGAAGAGAAACAGACGAGGATTGATTGTTCTGGCGGTAGTCGCCGTTCTGGTGATCGCGGCCAGCGTTACGCTGCGGGCAGTACTCTCCAGGGACAGGCTTATCGCCCTTCTCGTTCCGCGTATCGAGAAGGCTGTCGATGCCAGTATCAGCATAGGAGATATAGGGATCAGGTTTCCATTCGGTTTCGGAGTGAATGTGTCGGACCTGTCATTCAAGAAGGATATTCCCGGCACCGGTGATCTCAGTGTCCGTTCGGCGAGGACATCGGTAAGCGTCTCATTGATGAGCCTGGTGAGGAAGCGTCCGGATATCGAGAAGATAGATGTCGAGGATGCCCTGATCATGTTCTCCGGGACCGGGGATAAGCCCGACCTCGAGCTTCATGGCGTCAGAGGTAGTTTCTCCATGCAGCCCCGTGACAGCCTGAACATGATCAGCGCGGATATAAAGATCGGGAAAGTGGCCATAAAAGGGCTCGAAGAAGAGCGCGAATTCAGTATCGAGGATGTCGGTATCAGGGCAGGTATCGCGGCTGCGCTGGATTTCAATTCGATCGATCTGTCGGAAGCCGTTATAAAGATCGGTGATGTTGTCAGCCTGGATCTGAAAGCGGAGATAAAGGATCTGTCAGGCGAAGGACTGTTTTCGTTCAGCATGACCGGCAGAGAGATGGATCTACCCTCACTGATCGAGTGGTCACTCGAAACGGGGATCCTGGAGCAGACCGGTCCGGCTGAGAGTGGAACGTCTTTCGAATCGCTGCCGGTAGAGATATCGTCCGGTATTCTTGAAGTGTCGGCCGGGGGTGGAGGTTCGCTTCTCAGGCCGTCTGAAGCCCGGCTGAAAGGGAACGTAGTCATTACGGGCCTTTCCGGGACTCATGTGGCGACTGGCCTGCCATTCGGTGTTGATGGAGATATAAGATTCGCCGGAGATGAAGTGTCGAGTGATGACCTGAGGTTGAAGTCAGGGGATTCCAGTATTAAAACCAGGCTGAAAGTGAAGCTCGCAGCAGACATGAAGCCTGTGAGGGCAGATATCACTTCTGATTTTATTTTTGATCTCGGCGAGCTGGCCGCGGCTGTTCCGGGAGACGACGGTATTGAGATGGCTGGGACAGCAGAAGGAAAAATCGTTCTGGGCGGGAAGCCAGCCACTTTAAAAAACCTGTTTCCTGGCGCCCCCGGCGTCCTGGACGCGTCGATGATAAGAAGAGGCTGGAACGATGTTGCCCTGGATGGACAGCTTGCCGTGAAGGGTGGGGCTCTCAGCGTGAAGGGGGAACCGTTCGACCTGGCAGGTATCGGGATAGAATGCTCGATCAGGGGAGGTAGCATTGCATCGTTGAAGGGCGCCTGGACGATCGATGGAAGGCCCTGGTCGGTCACTGGCTCGATGAAAGATATCTTTCCCTGTCTGTCGGAGATGATGCTTCTTGCCTCTGCGGCACAGAAGAGTGGAGATGGGAATCCTGCGGGTAATGGAGCCTCCGGGAAAAGCGGGTCGACAGGGGATCTGCTGGACTCGATCCGTAACAGGCCTGCTGTATCCCTCGAACTGAACGGGCGATATTTTGACGCGAGGCCACTGCAGAGGAAAGAAAAACAGGCCGCGGAGATCCAGGAAGAGGCCGCTGCCGGCGGAAAAAAAGAGAGTGGCGGGACTTCGGCAGAAAAAAACAGCTTCGCGGGCGCCGCGCCATTTCTTTTGAACACTCTTTTTACCTGTTCGCTTGATACCTTGATAACAGAAAAGGCTGTTTTTACTTCTATCAGGGCAGGGGGCAGTGTAGATAACGGAAGGGTCCGCGCGAATTCGATCGATCTGCAGTACGCGGGTGGTCGTGGAACCGGTACGGCCGAGATCGATCTGCGGGAGTCCCCGCGCGTAAAATCGAGTTTCGATATCGATTTCAATGGGATACAGGCAAACAGGGCGCTGATGGGAATCCACAGTATGGGATCCCTGGTCAGTGGAGTCTTTTCGTTCAAGGCTGTTGGCGATCTGCTGTCGGGGCCGGGGATCGACCCTCTGAAATTTATCACGGTCTCTGGCGATGCCATCTCGACGAGCGGGATGCTCGACCTGAGGTCGTTCATCGCTCCACTTTCGGGGGTAGCGGCTATCGACCTGTCCCGGCTCCAGACAGTCGATTTCAAATCCTGGACGGGAAGCTATTTTATACGGAACGGAAGGTTCGGCACAGAGGACTGGAAGATCGCCTCGGGAAGCGGAGACTGGGACATAAAAGGTTCTTTCGGATTTGATGGTTCTCTTGACTACAGGGCGCGCCTGGTCATCCCTCCGGCGGCACAGAAGGAGATGAAGGACCTTCAGAAGTACGGTGACCTGGTGGACCTGTTCAGGGATGAGGCCGGTAATCTCGTGCTCGATCTCGATGTGGGAGGCTCGGCAAAATCGCCGAAGATCCACCTCGATCAGTCCGCGGCGAAAGCAAAAGCGGGTCAGAAGCTGATGGACAGTCTGAAGGAAGGCGCGGTCGACAAGCTGAAGGACCTGTTCAAGAAAAAGAAATAGACTGTTTCGTATAAATAGAAAAAGCCCCCCGGGAACAGCCATAGCTGGATTCCCGAGGGGCTTGATGTTTTTTGCCTATCTCTTCATCTATTCCGTAGGATAGTTGAGAGCAGAGCTGCGGCCATCAACCTCTACGATAGTATTGTTACCATCGCAGGCAGTGATGATCGGACGCGTGCGGCCGGTCTCAGGAGCAGCGACAACTTCGAAACCGAGATTGTCAATGTTCTCGAAAAGAAGCAGGCCGAAGCTTGCTACGTGGATCGGGCCGAGGAACGCCTCATACATGCCTCTCTCGAAAGCGACAGCGAGACCGTTGAAGGGATCACCCATCGTAACGGAGACGTAGTCGGGGAACGAGACATATGAGTGCGAGTACTGGGTACCAAGATCGAGAGGATTGCCGTCCTGATCGCTCAGGGTGATCATGAACTCGGTGGCGGTCGCGCAATCGACCTGGCTGTCATCGAGCATGATGAACACGTGGCAATCGAGAGCCATAAAGGCCTGGGTCTCGCCGCCACACATCGTCGCGTCTTCATCATAGAAGATAGCGAGCGAAGGATTGGCGGGGATCTCGACTGAGAGTGTGTACTCTACAGTCTCAGTGTTCGGTGTTGATGCCGCGTCTGAACAGACGACACTGAAAGTATGCGAAGTGGCAGCTTCCAGCATTCCCAGGATCTTTCCATCAGAGGACATGCTGACTCCGTCAGGCAGAGTCGATCCGATGGCCAGGGACCAGGTGTACGGCGCGATGCCGCCCTCGGCAGCCAGGTTGAAATTGTACGGTGTACAAGTATAACCCTGGTCGAGAGTGGCTGTCGACACGCTGAAATCAGGCGTCGGCGTTACGGTTGTTTCATCGTCTGAACAGGAAATTACTAGACTGCTCAGCGATAAGGCTAATAGGACTACGAAGACCTTTCTCATAATGAGACCTCCTCTTTCTAAGTGAGTCCTGTTGCTCCCTCGAATGGGCAGAAAGCAACCTGTATGCCAATTGTCCAGAGAGCAGGAGTCGCCGCCGTAATGTGTTGATGTGCAACGAGATAATTAAGCAGAAAAATACTGAAGGACTTCCGGGTAAGGCGTTCGTGATTCTCATTATGCCATATCGCATCTCGTTGTTCGGGTTGCTTCCCCTTGATGGAGCATTCTTGCTTCTGATGTAGTAGCAGCGAGTTCGTAGCTTGTTTTGCAACATGCAAGGCCGGAGTATCGGTCAATTTCATTTGTTCGTTGCCGCCGCCGGGATAGAAACGTATAATGTCCGCATTGAATCGGGCCGGCCCCTGCCAGCACCGCCCGTAGAGTTCCGCCGGGTTTTTTGTCTGGTCTATGCCGGGGACATGGATGTCTGAAATAGTGGAGGTCGAATATGATAGTTTTCCTTATAGTCGTGATAATTGTCGTGGTGATGGTGACAGGGTTGTACAACACCCTTGTAAAACTGAAAAAGAGATGTGAAAACGGCTGGGCCCAGATCGACGTTCAGCTCAAGAGGCGGTATGACCTGATCCCGAACCTCGTGGAGACGGCCAAAGGATATATGAAGCATGAGAGGGAAGTGCTGGAAAATGTAACGAAAGCAAGGCAGCAGGCGATCGATGCTTCGAGTGTGAAAGACCAGGCGGCTGCAGAGAACATGCTTACCAGCACTTTGAGGACCCTGTTCGCCGTCGCCGAGAGCTATCCCGATCTGAAGGCCAACACAAACATGCTTGCCGTTCAGGAGGAACTGGTCTCCACCGAGAACAAGATATCCTTCGCGAGGCAGCATTTCAACGATACCGTGATGGCGTATAATACGAAGATAGAGGTGTTCCCTTCGAACATAATCGCGGGGATGTTCAATTTCGTGGAACGTGAATTCTTTGAACTCGAGAATGAGGCGGAGAAGGAAGTCCCGAAGGTGAGCTTCGAGTAGAATACCTGGTCCCCTGACGCGGATATTTCCGGGGTGTTATTATGATGTACGACAGGATAGCGGCGAACAGGAGGAACTCGATAATACTCGTGTTCGGTGTGATGGCATTTCTCGTCACTCTCGGCTATTTTCTGGGTGAATACTATGGCAACGGGTATTTCGGGATCGGGCTGGCTGTCGTAGTCGGGTCCGTGAGCGCGCTTGTCAGCTATTTCGGTGGAAGAGGGGTGATCCTGAAGATCAGCAGGGCGAAGAAGATCGAGAAAAAGGATCATCCGCAGCTTTTCAATGTAGTAGATGAGCTGGCCATCGCTTCCGGACTTCCGATGCCCGATATATATGTGATCCAGGACAGCGCTCCGAACGCTTTCGCCACGGGCAGGGATCCCGGGCACGCGGCCGTGGCGATCACTACGGGGCTTCTCGACAAGCTGGACCGGGACGAGCTGCAGGGAGTGATGGCTCATGAGCTGTCCCATGTGCAGAACAGGGATATACTCTTTTCGATGATGGTCGGTGTAATGGTCGGGTCGATAGCTCTGCTGAGCGATTTTTTCCTGAGGAGCGTTTTCTGGGGTGGAGGCAGGAAGAGAAGCAAGAACAAGGGGGGCAGCGTTCCGATAATGATCATCGCCCTGCTTCTGGCCATACTGGCGCCGATCTTCGCCAGGATCATGCAGATGGCCGTATCCAGGCAAAGAGAGTACCTGGCCGACGCTTCGGCGGCGCAGATGACCCGTTATCCGAACGGGCTTGCTTCCGCCCTGAAGAAGATCGCGGAAGATCCGGAGGTACTCGAAGTGGCCAACAGGGCGACACAGCATCTCTATATTGTCAACCCCATCAAGCCTTTTGAAAAAAGGGCGAAATCATTATTCAGCACTCATCCTCCCATAGAGGAGAGGATATCGAGACTGCTGGAGATGTGACCCCTGACAACTTTTAATCGATTAGGAGTTTTCCGTTCTCCATGATCGGTTTTCCATCGAGAGTGACGGTGGGATCCTTGACTATCCCGTCGAGATGGATGCCCACGTTGACCGTTCCACCCATCGAGACGTTGTTCCCGAGTGCTATATGGATCGTTCCCATCACTTTTTCGTCCTCAAGGATGTTGCCGATTATCCTGGCTGCGTCGTTTGTGCCTATTCCGAGTTCGGCGGCATTGAATGCCGGTTTTCCAAGCGGTTCCAGTTTGGATCTCAACAGGTCCGCCTCCGGGCCGCCGGTGATCTCCGTGGCATAACCCTTCTCTACCTTGATCGTGATGGGGGTCTTGCCGGCAAGATCTCCGACTCCCGCCATGGATCCGTCGACTACGAAGACCCCTTCCGTAGCGCCTTCCACCGGCATCAGATAAGCCTCTCCGGAGGGCAGGTTGCCGAATGATCCGGGTTCGTGAATGAGGCCTGTCGAGGCGATAGCTTTTATTCCGTTGATCGGGATCGTGATGTCTGTTCCCGCTGCGGTAGTGACCCGTGCCACATCCGTTGCGGTGAGAAGATCGGTCAGTCTCTTCGTCCTGTCGGCTATCGCGTAGTAGTCGGCGTTCAGCCCCCTGACCATGGTATCGACCGTTATTCCGGGCATGGTGGCCACGCGGGCCCCGTTCGCGCAGGCGTTTCTCCTGGCATCTGTATGGGTCAGCGAGGTAGACGCGGGTACAAGTACGGCATCGGCGTAAAGCATCGCCTGGGAGACGAGCTTGGGCGGTTCCTCCCCGTTGCGGCTGAGCGGCATCATCTCCAGGAAAGTCGTTATCGCGCCGAGTGAACGTCCCGCCTCGACGAGCGCCCTGCCGATCTCCGTGAGCTTCGTGTCCGTCACGACGAGAAATTGCTCGCCCTCTGTCACCTTCAAACAATCTCTGACGGCTATGATCGCCGACTCCATCATTGCCTTGTCCATCACGCTACCTTCCTTTCAATTTCGATTTATGGCAGACAGGCTGCCCGAGCCGTTGCATCTTATCAGAGAGTGGTGTGCCGGTACAGGCTAATCAGGATGTTTCCGCGCATAAACAAGGGCTTTCCGCGACAGGGGCAGGGTCATCGTCTGAAATCGGCCGGTTCGGGGGCGATCAGTTCGATCCGGCCCTTTTCAGGATGATCGAGGATAGTCTTCCAGGAGTGGAGCATCAATCTGATCTTGCCCGGGTCCTTGCTGCCGTACTGTCTATCCCCGGCTACAGGGTACCCTATAGATGCCATGTGGGCTCTGATCTGGTGAGTGCGGCCGGTCCCGATCCGTATTTCAAGAAGGGAACGGTTCTTCGGCATTTCTCTGAGGACCCTGAAATCGGTAATGGCTCTTTTCCCCGAATCCGATAGTGCGGTATCAGATATTCTGTCTTTCGAGGTTTTCAGCGGCTTCTCTATCCTGCCCGATTTCTTTTCGGGCCTTCCTTCGACGACGGCCAGGTAGATCTTTTCGACCGTTCCTGACGCGAACTCCCGGCTGAGGATCCTCGCCTCCTGTCTCGTTTTCGCCACTACAAGTACTCCGCTCGTTCCCCTGTCCAGCCTGTGGACCGGGGTGTACCGGAAGAT
>JAGLYV010000066.1 GCA_023131975.1 Candidatus Krumholzibacteriia bacterium
CCCAGCTGACTTTCGTTGCCGGGCTGGACGACGAGGCCGGAAGGCTTGTCGATGGCCAGGATAGAATCGTCCTCATACAGCACCGGGATCTTTTTTCCTATTGAGCCGAATCTTTTCCGGATACCGGTGGAGTCAGGCATTCCGCTATCTCTACGTGTTTTTATGCTTTTTACTGATTCGGCCACACTGACGATATCGCCTGTCGTCAGCTTGTCCGTGCCGGTGGCTTTTTTCCCGTTCAGGAGGATCTTCCGTTTCCTGATGAGTGCCTGGGCCGCGTGGAAAGGCATTCCCGGAAAAATTGAACGCACGAACCTGTCGAGCCTCGCGCCGTTCCATTCTCCATCAATCTTGTGGTCTGTCATGTTCCTGCTCCCCGTATTTTTGCGATGGGATGATAGTATGCAAACAGGGGGAGGATTACAAGATGGTAGTGAGCTGCATCCTGCGCCTGTCGCAGCAAAAAGAGTGAGTGAAGCAGGTGGAAATGGAGGGGCTTCTTGAATCTCGCCGATATAATAGATATAATTAGCGAGTACTCTGGAGCAATCTTCATCCAGAACCCGGGGAAGCAGGATTGAAAGTAAGTAACAAGAGAATAACGATCATGGTTCTGTCGATAACGGCAATCGCCGTGCTGGGCAGTTGCGCGAAAGATGTCCCGACTATTCCCGCTGAACTGGAACTCCCCTGGGTCGAAGTAGAGAGCCCGCGCTATAAAGGAACGGTTAGATCGATGGCCATCGGAGATGATGGGACTGTCTATCTGGGAGCCCAGGTCAGGCAGGCGGGGGCCGATCCTTCTATCATATTGATCTCGAACGACGGGGGGGAGACATGGAGAGAGAACCATATCGGTATGTTCTGGATACTAAGCCTCACGATTGACAGTAAAGGATATATTTTTGCCACAGGTTATGGGTGGAAGGTGTGGCGATCGAAGGACGGGGGAGAGACCTGGGAGTCTTTTGATCAGGGTTTTCCCGAACGTAACACAGAGGTGTATTCATTCATCGGGCCGGATGACGAGATAATCCTCTGGGGAGAGAGCGAAGGTATTTTCATGTCGACAGATGCCGGGGATACGTGGGAATCACTTGGCGACACTCTCATGTGGGACTGGACCAGATTTCTAGCCGGCACTCAAGATTTTCGGTTTTTTGCTTCGACCTATGATGGGCTCTTTTTCAGTGATGACACATGCGCCAGCTGGGAGGGACCGGTGGAAGGACCCTGGGAGGGTGACACGCCCAACAAGGTCCTTGTCCTGAGCGATGGCACGCTTATTCTTCACGCGCGTCGGGTGTGCCGGTCGCATGATAACGGCGAGACCTGGGAAACAATCATAGATGATCGCAATACGGCCGACCAGATCTGGAAGGATGATCTGGACAGGCTGTACTATGTTGACAACGGAATATTGATGATGTCGGTAGACATGGGGACGACCTGGGTGTATCAGATGGAAGCGATCGAAAATTCCCATAGAGTACAGATCGGTTCGGGACCATCGGGCGAGATATTCGTCAGTACAGGGCGTAACGGGGCAGGATTCTGCCGGTCTGTCGACGGGGGGACGACCTGGGAGTATCTCGGCCTGGCCGAGGGCGACCCTGAAACGATTCACTGGGGCAGCGATGGTCGTTTATATGTGTGCATGCCGTGCAGCGGTATTTTCAGGACCGATGCCTCGGACATCTCATGGGAGTGTTTCAGCGACAAGAGGGATCTTCTCTTTACATACAGTCTTGCTGAAAGATTAAATGGCGAATTGCTGGCAGGGACATTTTTCGGAATATATTCGTCTCAACCAGAGGAAATGTGCTGGGCGAGCCTTGGAAGTTATGATTTCAACTATGAAGGAATCACGGCCATGATCGAAGTGCCGGGGAGAGGGATATTCGCCGGTTCATATGGTAGGGGTATCTACCATCTTCCGGATGGAGAGGATATGTGGCTGCGGTTCGGGCTTAATGATTACGATATTACCTCTCTCGTCATGACCGACTCGCTTGGCTTCTACGCCTCATGCAGTTTCGGTGGGGTCTTTAGTTATGACGAGGAAACGTTCGTCTGGGACCAGACGAACGAAGGGCTGGGCGATCTCAATGTCGAGGCGCTCGTTCTGACACCTGACGGGAGGCTGGTGGCGGGAACGAAATACTCGGGACTTTATGTCATGAACCCCGCAGAGAGGATCTGGCGGAAGCTGGGATCTGAGGAACTGCACGTAGTCGCCATGGATATCTATAATGAGACTGTCGTCATCGGAACCGATTATGACGGGTTTTACTTTTTCAGGACCGGGATGGACGGGCCGGAACAGATTCCGGTCGGAGATGGTGGAGACATCGCGGGGTTCGGGAATTATCCATATCTGACGTCGATGAGTATCGGCCCCGAAGGGTACATCGCTTTTTTAAGCCGGGACAGGGTCTTCATGAGTCTCTGTCCGATAGATTAGATCCTGTGACTGGTCGTCTTCAGGAGACGGTGACTGGAGTTTGATGCTGACGCTTTATCATAAAAGAATCAGATTTCTGGCAGTATCCCTGCTCATCCTGTCGTCTCTTTCCTGTGCGGAAGATGTAGTTTTTCCGGGGGAAGACAGGGGAGAATGGACAAATGTTCCATCGGTAAGAGAGGATATCAGATCAAGTATCAGTGCCATCGCGGAAGGTCCTGGTGGAGAGCTCTATCTCGAATCGTATTGGGACACAGCTGATGACGGGACGGGGCTTATACTGTTTACAGACGATGCCGGTCTCACATGGGACCGCAGGGGAAAGGGGATGAATCCGGAAGGATGGATAGTCGATCTGGAGGTTCTCAAAGACGGTACAGTCTTTGCCTGCAAGGATCGCAACGGGGTGTTTCGTTCCTGTGACAGGGGGATGACATGGAAGCAGGTCAATAATCGTCTGACAGATCTTGATATGGTAAGTATTGTGACCATCCCCGACGGACGTCTCCTGGTGTCGACAGATTTCGGTGGGCTCTTTTTCTCATCTGACAGGGGTGATACCTGGGAACAGTGTCTGTCAGATTCCATTTTTAACTACCGGCCGATTCTCGAGACCGACCATAACGGAGGCATCGTGTATGTTGCCTATAGCGATAAGGTTTTCTATTCTGAGGACAATTGTGCGACATGGGATATGTTACCGGCCATGCCTGGCGATACCCACTATTATGTCTCTGATTTGTGGGTAGATGGCGAAGGCACACTTTATCTGCCTATGAACAGTAAATTGCTGAAGTATTCGGCTGATGAAGGATGGGTAGACATCACGCCTGAATACAGTGGTTACATCCTGGATGATTTCATGATCGATGATGAAGGTGGGCTGTATACTGTTCACCGGGATCAATATGTCATGTGGTCGGGTGATCAGGGAAACAGCTGGCAGGTGAAAGACTGGTTTACGACCGGAATGTGCCTGAGCGAGATCTTTTCAAACAGGGGATGTCTTTTCCTGGCGACAGTAGGTCATAACTCGATGCTGTACAGGTCGTGCGATGAGGGAAGTACATGGCAGTGCGCGGGGACGGATGACAGTTATATTCTGGACCTGCTTGTAGATTCGTCCGGAAGTATGATCGGCAGGACCCAGTTATCTATGTACAGGATGAACGGGCTGTCCGATCTGTGGACTTTGTTCTGGTTATATGACGAAAACAGGTGCGGGCAGGGAAGTTATCCTAACTTGGCGAGGACAGCCCTCTGCCCCGACGGTGATATTCTGTTTTCCATGTGCGGACTTACCAGGGTGCCTGGCGAAGGTGGTCCGGGGTTCCATATAATGGGAGAGGATACCCTGGTGGTCTCAATCGAGGTCGATCCGGCCGGGATGATATTTTTAGCCACGGTCAACGGAGTCATGAGGTCGCTGGATAATGGTGGATCCTGGGAGACAGTACTGCCTGAACAGACAAAGGTGCTGGAGCTGGAGGCGAATGTCGACAGCACCGTATATCTTGCCACGGAGAATGGGCTGATGATTTCTGAGGATTACGGCAGTACCTGGGAGACACGGATCGATTCCCTTGTGATAACTGCGATTACGTCTGATTCTGACGGAATGATCTATGCCGGAGTCGAGGGCGGCATCATGTTTTCTGTGGACAGGGGCAGGAACTGGGAGATGATCTGGCTCGATGGTTATCTCGAGACTCCCAGAACTCTGGAGATGTCGTCCGGGGGGCGGGTCGTAGCATTGACCAGTCACAGGAAACTGTATCTGATCGAGAAGGGATGCGCCGACTATCGAGTGATCTTCTCCGAACTCCCGCAGGATATCAGGATACTTATAGGTGAAGACGGATATCTCTATTATTTTGAGAGGCAGATATTCCGTTTTTCCGTGCCTGTCGACATGCTTTGACCAGCGTAGATATTGCCATTTCGAATGTTGCTATCGTGGCCCGGGCCGCGGGTTCTCTGGCGATCTTTATTCCTCTTCGTCCATCTTCTCCAGAATATCTATCCATGTTTTTACCGTCTCTTCATCGGGATCAGCGAGGATCACCTTCTGAACGTTTTCAGCCTCGTACGCCCGCAAGGCTTTCAGGATGGCCGAAGCGCAAGTTTCCCTGTCCATGCCTGCCGTTTCGGGGAAGAATCCCGGGATAACCAGTGTCTCGCTGTCAAGCTCCTCGGCCAACCGGAGAGCCTCAGAGATGGACTCTGCCAGCCGTTCTTCAGTGAAAGTATCCTGCCCACTGGTAAGGACATGGATAATATTTTTCGATGTAAGGTTGCCTGCGGAAGTGGCGACCGCGCCCCGGTGCGCTTCTTTAATATTTGCTTTGAGTTTTTCTTCTACTTCATCGCCCGCCTCTTCTCTGACGACGAGGGCTGTCCCTGTCGTCATCGAGCCGTCCCCCGGCACGGGGCAGAAGATCGCGTCCGAGAAGACGTCGGTGACCTTTGCCTGCCTGACAGAAATGCCTGTATCCCCGATAGCAGTGAGATATTTATTTTCATCCATCGCGATTCCAGCGAGGATCACGTCCGGCCTCTTTTTAAAGTCGGATATGATGGTTGTTCCTGTCTTTCCGGCATGCAGGGCAGTTCTGATCACTTCTTCGGGTGTTATCTCTCCCTGGTCCCAGGCGAGGAGCTTGTCGGATAGTGGGGAGAGGAGATCATGACATTTACGGATCTTGATATTCTCTATGAATTGTGTTTTTCTTTCGTCTCTTTCATTGTCAATATTCCAGAACATTTTATTCCTCCCTTTTCTGTTGTTATGGTTATAGCGCAGTTTGACTCTATTGTCATATGGTTAAGTTCGGTCTTTATCTGACCTGGCGGTTGCTGTAGAATCACGGTTCCGGAGCCGGTCTTATGATTTTTTATCCACACCCAATGAAAGGAGCATTATCATGCGAGGAATGATCAGAAGCAACTGGCACGCTGCCCTGGTCCTTGTCGCGGTAGCCGCGCTTGTGATAGTGGTATCTACCGTCCCGGCTATGGCAGGGGGCGAAAGTCCATGGACCCCGAAAGATATCTGGAAACTGAAGAGGGTCGGAGACAACCAGGTCTCGCCCGATGGGAAATGGATAGCCTATGTCGTGTCGGCCACCGACTACGAAGAGAACAGCGGGAACTCCGATATCTGGATAATATCATCGGAGGGCGGCGAAGCGAAGAGGCTCACTACGAGTCCCAAAAGTGACAATCATCCGAGGTGGTCGCCCTGCGGGACAAAGATTGCCTTTCTTTCGGGCAGAGAAGGTTCACGTCAGGTCCATATCATTCCCGTGAATGGCGGCGAGGCGATGATGGTGACCGATTTCCCGGGCGGTGTGGGAGAACTGGAATGGCTTCCCGACGGGAGCGGATTCATATTTACCGGCCGGGTATATCCCGATTGTCCCGATCTCGACTGCGTAACGGAAAGAGATGAGGTTAAAGAAGAGAGAAAGGTCTCGGCCGTAGTCCACAGGACTCTGATGTATCGGCACTGGGACACATATGAAGATGGTAAGGCGCAGCATATATTCAGGGTCGGAGTTGAAGGTGGCGACCCTGTCGACCTCACTTCCGGTCTCGAGTTCGACGCGCTCACATACTGGCTCGCCTCTGCCGGCAGAGATTTCGATATCAGCCCGGACGGGAGCACGGTCTATTTTGCGGGAAAACAGGACAAGGACCAGGCGGTCTCCTACAATGAAGAGATCTGGGCCGTATCGACCGCGGGCGGCGAGATAAGGAAGATCACTTCGAACCCGGCAGCTGACAGCCATCCCCGTGTATCTCCTTCAGGCAAGTATCTCGCCTGGCGTGCGACACGTCGACCCGGGTACGAGTCGGACCGTTACGAACTGATGGTAATGGCTCTTACGTCCGGCGAACCGGTCAGCCTGACGGCAGGTCTCGACAGAAGTGTAGGCACCTTCTTCTGGAGTCACGACGGGAAGAAGCTCTTTTTCCAGATCGAGGATACGAGCGATATCAATCTGATGAGTGTCTCCGCAAAGGGCGGAAAGATATCTACAGTGATAGGCCGTAAAAACTCCGGCAGGGGATATCATCTCGGTGTAGATCCCGGACCGAAAGACAGGTTCTTTACCTATCTTTATCGTACGATGGAGCACTACTACGAGATCTTCAGGTGCGATGGCAAGGGGAAAAAGGTCAAAAAACTCACCGGCGCGAACGATGACATCTACGCGGAATACCATTTTCCTACCGCCGAAGAGATCTGGTTCGACGGTGCTGGCGGAACAAAAATACACGGATTTCTCATCAAGCCGATGAATTTCGACCATACGAAGAAATACCCGATGCTGGTCAGGATCCATGGAGGGCCCCAGCAGATGTTCGGGTTTGCCTACAGGACCGAATTTGCGATGTTCTCGGGAGCGGACTACGCGGTCTTTTTCTGTAATCCACGTGGTTCGACAGGATATGGCCAGGAGATCTGCGACGGTATCAACTATGACTGGGGTGGCAAGGTCATTGAGGATATAAGAAACGGTGTACGCCATGTTCTCGAAAACAACGAATGGATAGATCCTGCCGCGGTCGGCGCCTGGGGAGGTTCTTTCGGTGGTTTTGTCTGCAACTGGTTCCAGGGTCACAATGAGGACGGCATGTTCTCCGTGCTTGTTACTCACGCGGGAGAGGCCGACCAGTGGAGTTCATACGGCAGCACCGAGGAGTTGTGGTTCCCCGAATGGGAATTCGGCGGGACTCCCTGGGACACTCAGGAGATGACTGACGAGCTGTCGCCGATCCGTTACGCGAACAATTTTTCGACTCCTCACCTGATCATCCATGGCGAACTGGACTACAGGGTGCCGATCACGGGTGGCGAACAGATGTTCACCGCTCTCCAGAGACTCGGGGTGCCGTCGAAGATGATAAGGTATCCGGACGAAAATCACTGGATAATGCAACCTCACAATGCCCGGTTCTGGTACGCGTCGATACTCGACTGGTTCGAACAGTGGCTGCGGCGAGACGGAGAGGAACGGCCGATAGAGGGATTCGAGGATCTATAGGTCTTTCAGTCGGAGCCGGGAATATTGATCGGAGCAAAAGGGGTCTCTACCTGGATCTGTCCATGGCGTCGAGGCCCATGCGAGCTCCCTTGTTCGAAGGGTCGAGCCGGAGGGCCTCGGTGAAAGCTTCGCGGGCCAGTTGTCGTTCGCCCTTGCCTGCGTACACGATGCCCAAGCGGGTGTGGTACCCTGCTTCACCCGCCGCGGTATCCTTCGCGACTATCGTGTTGACCAGGCGCACAATCAGAAAGAGGGTCGCGAACATAAGTGCCAGTTCCGTCCAGCGCCTGTCCCTGAGAAGTTTCAAAAGCCCGGTCACGGCCGCGGCCGCCAGGGGAATCAGAAATACGACGACCGGGAGACGGTATCTTGCCAGCACATAGAACGCCAGGGCGGCAGCGAAATATGTGAGGGCCCCTCCGTAGAGCAGCCATAGTCTGCCAGCCCTTTCCCTCGAAAGAAAAATGCCGAGAAGCGCGAACGGCGCGACGAGCCCGAAAGTCAATAGAGGGAGGGACAGAATGCCCCCGAATCTTCGGTGAAACGTAAGGCTTTCGACACTTGCCCGTTCGTAGCGGTTCCAGAAGAAAAGTGTCTTCTGCCAGAGGAGGTGGAAGAAACTGCCCGGATTTTCAATGTCATGCCGTATACCTTCCCTCAACCAGAACGACGACACTTCACTTGCCGACAGTTTTTCCCCGGATTCCGATTCGGCTATAGTGCGCATCCTGGCCTGCTGGACCTCCGGTGTCCCGCCCAGCGATTGTCCCCGATACGCCGGGATCGAATAGAACCCGTTAGCTTTTGGATTGTTGCCGATATACAGGTTGATGCCGCCCCCGGTCGTCAGGGGGATGAACTCACCCGAGACGATCGAATTTCTGATAGTGAGTGGGGCGACTGCCATGATGAGGCCAGCGAATATCAATCCGCTCCGGCCGACAAAAGAGCCCGTGCTGAATCGTGGGCGGGCCTTATTCATCCTGAGGGCAAGATGTACGAGGGCGAAAGGCAGAAGTAGAAGGGCGACAGGTTTGGCTATTACGGAGAGGCCAAGGACGAACCCTGCCAGCAGGAGCCTCGGTTTTACCGGATATCCCGACTCTGGCACGAGGAGGAAGACGAACAATGTATTCAGAAACAGTATCAGTGTCGCGGGAACCAGCACACCTTCGTAGAAGATCGCCGGCAGGTAAAGGGCCATGATGGCGCCCGCGAGGATGCCGGCTGTCGATGACCGGAAAAGCCGCCGGGTCGAGGTTATCATCAACGCGCAGGTCAGCGTTCCCAGTATGGCGTGGGCAACTCTGACAGCGGTGAGACCCGGCCCCGCTATACGGTAGATAACGGAGACAAACCATGGGAAGAGAGGCGCCTGCATCAGCCTCGTGGGGACATCTTCGCCGCCCCATACCAGAAACTTTGCCCACTGATCGTATATAGCCGCGTCCAGGGTAAGGTCTCCGGCAAGTGGATCGAGCTTCGCGGTAAAGATGACATGAAGGATCCTGACGACCAGGGCCAGGAATATGACTGCCGCGGCAAGGAAGGATTCGTTTACAAATATTTTATCCTGATATGTTTTTTTCATCGGTATCTTTATAACCGATTAGAGGAAAGGCTTCAAGCCTGGTCTATTCCGGAAAATCTTCTTCGATGATATTTTCTATCATCCGTTCATCCTCGTTCTGTTTGATAAGCGACAGGACATGGTCGAATTCTGTCTTCACATTATCTTCGAAACACTCGACCATATTCTTCGCCCGCTTGCCACTGTTGATCCTCGTGAATCTCAGCCGACGCAGAAGGGATTCATACGATTTATCGGAGGTGTAGGCCGACAGGGTGTACCTGGCGACAAACTCCCCGCACTCCGCACATTCGATATAGACCCGGATCTTTTCGCCCTTGCAGAAATACATATTGTTTTTGGTCGACGTAGAGTCGCAGTTGGGGCAATGTTCCGTCCTGGCGCTTTCGCTCGATGTGGTCCTGTCTTTTTCCATTTCACCCCTTCTTCCGGTGAAAAACTGTCTCCTGTTGTTAGAACAGGAAGTAAATGAACAAGGTTATAAACACTGTCGAAATGGCGGTGATTATCGAGCCGCCCTTTATCATATCGCTCACCTTGACGTAGCCAGAACCGTAGGCGATAGCGTTTGGCGGCGTGCTTATGGGAAGTATCATGGCAGCTGAGGCGGCAATGGCGACCGTGACCGCGCTCGTCTCCGGAGCTACGGCCGCGATCCCTGTCACTATCGGCATCAACAGGTTGGCTGTCGCGCTGTTGGAAATAAAAGTAGTCATCACCGCAGCCGCGGTAGCGAAGAGCAGCAGTATGAGGAATATCTCCATTCCCGCGAACGGGATCAGGCCGACGATCCAGTCGGCGAGGCCGCTTTGTTTCATGGCCACTCCGAGGCTCATTCCGCCCCCGATGATAAAGAGGATCCCCCAGCCCATTTCCTTCAGGTCGTCGTCGCCGAGAAGGCCCAGTCCGAAAAATACGACAAGGGGGATGATCGCTACGATCGACGAAGGTATTCCATGGATACCTCCGGTCAGCCAGAGGAGGACGACGACGGCAAAGACTACAAGGATGAATATCGATTTGTGGTCCAGTCTTTCCTCGTCCGCCGGGATCGACATATTAATATTCTTTACCCCTGCCGGGAAGAGCCTGCAGAGCAGGACCCAGCACGTGGCGAGAAGTACTATTACGACCGGGATTCCCCGGAGCATCCAGCCGGCGAAAGACATTCCCCGGCCCATCTGTTCGAGGATGCCCATGGCTATCGCGTTTGGCGGTGTGCCTATGGGTGTTCCGATCCCCCCGATATTCGCCGCGAAAGGTATACCGAGAATGATCGCTTTTCTGAACGGTTCTTCATGCGGAAAGGACTTGATGACGGGAATGGCCACCGCGATCATCAGCGCGGTCGTAGCCGTATTGGACATCCACATGGAAAGAAAGGCCGTTGTGACCATCATACCGAGAAGGACGCGAGATGGCCTTGTCCCGACGTGGCGGAGGATGGATCTCGATATCCTTTCGTCCAGGCCGTACCTTTTGACGGCGCTAGCCATCACAAAGCCTCCGAGGAAGAGCAGGACGACCGACCCGAAGAACGGGGTCAGAAATATAGTGTAGCCGCTTTTATCCAGCCCCAGGGGACCGCCGTTTCTGCCGAGAAAGACTACTTCCAGGAAGACGATGATGAAAGATGTGACATAAAGCGGAAAAGGTTCGATTATCCAGAGAAGGGCAGCCGTAGTGAAGATCCCGAAGGTTATACGTCCCGCGTCGCTCAATCCGTCCGGGTGAATCAGTGTGACGGCGTATCCGGCAGAAAGAGCGATCGCTAGTATAACGATTGTTTTGATGTTTTTCGGAGTCAGGATCTCAAGATTCATTACCTCTCTCCTGGAGTCTTCGCCTGTTTTTTCCGGGCGGGGTGGTAGATCCATTTGAACGCGGTCCAGGCCAGGAAGGCCAGTGTGGTACCGATAGCCATTCCCGCAAGGACGTCGAGAGGCCAGTGGACGCCGATGTAGATCCGGGAATAGGAAACGGCAAATGCTACTATCAGCAGGTATATAAGACTTTTCCGGTAGACCAGTCCGAGAAATACCATGGCTCCTGTCATGTTGGCCGCGTGGTTGGAAGGAAATGAGAATGATGATTTATAGCTTCGAACGACCTCCGCGGGTGTGGTTATCCACCCTTCGACGCCGTGCCAGAAGTGGACGTTGCCCAGGACTTCGCATGGTCTCATTCTTCCCACAAGTGGTTTTATGAGCGAAGCGCAAAGCTGGTCCGATGCCGCGACGAGTGGGATCATCATGAAGGCTGCCCACCGGCCTTTTGCCTTACCGAAGATCACCAGTGCCACCCACACGATGACAAGGACGATCCTCCACTTTCTGAAGTCGGTTACTATGGGCATCAGGAAATCGAAGAATGGGTTTGCCGCTTTTCCGTTGAGGAGCCGGAAAGCGCCCAGGTCGGGCGCGGTGATGTCGTCCGTTTCCGCGGCTGACGCGAAAATCGGAAAAAATGTCATCATGACAAGTACGGCCGGAATAAATATCAGTATTCTGAAATTCATCGTTCGAATATCGCATCATTTTACGGAAAAAACAAGGTCGTTTCCCCGGGGGGGTGCCTGTCAGTACGATCTGTTTTTTTCTGCGTGGGGCAACTCGACAAGCCTGCTCGATATTTCGAATCCGCCTACGACCGAATAGAGGGCAGAACCCCTGATCTCAAACGGCAGTTCGACGAGTCTCGGGGGTGAAGTGGCATTGAGATGGACGTCTTTCAGAAAATCCCCACTTTCCTGAATCGATTCAGGCAGGGTGGCGATGAATATGAAGTCCATCAGCTGAACGGCCTCCTCGGGATGAAGGGCGCACATGACGGGCCGCCCCGGGTCTTCGGCCCGTACGAGACGGAACGGGGGCTGTTTTCTGGTGAGCAGTTTCCCTATCTTCAGATACGCGAAGGTGTTGGTCGCCTGGAAGGCTGGGACGAAGATGCTGTATCTGTCGTGGCTTTCGATCCTGTCGAGCAGATAGTTCAGTTCGCTTCCCGGTAGGACCTCCCGGGCCTGACTGATCCCGTGTCTGAGCAGGTGTGAGTCGATCGGGATGATCCAGAATGGCAGAAGCAGGGTCTCGGTTTCGGAATCACCGGGAGCGGGAGATCTGAATACCTGCAGGGGCTCGAGGCCGGAGCCGGTAATGATCCAGTACCGGAAACAGGTCTCGCACTGGAAAGTGATATAACGTCCCATTACGGGAAGCTCAGTGCCACAATGTCCGCATCTTAAATGCCTGACTATGAATTCTCCACTCATATCACAACTCCCCTCCGAACCATGTTTCCAGCCTGCCCTTCATCCATCTCAGGGGGGGGATGAATGCCCCGGTGTGAAAGGTATCGAAAATGTACAGTGCCGCCAGGGAGATAGCGATAAGAGGCGCCCAGGTAAAGGCCATGATCGCTGCCGCCGCGGGGACATAGAACATGCTCCTGAAATCTACATGTTTTCGTTTCGGATAATTGCCTCTGATGACTTTTCCGTCGTTTCCATCTACTGTGATCGAATAGATGATTCCCCTGTGACGGTACCGCATCATGTATATCGGATAGTAGTACAGCGAGAAGTCATTGTCGAAGATCCTGAACCTGCTTGCCCGGACGATCGATCCGCTTGGAGTGGTAAGACTCGACAGGTATTTGAACCCGTTTTTTTCGGCGATCTTTCGGGGTTTCATCGGCAGGGCTATATTCACTTTCTTTTTCAGGTCGTGATCGAATTTGTCCCAGTCGAGGCTGCGGGCCCTGAGTGATATGCCCTGAAGGCCCAGGTGCCGCATCGAGCAGGCGGGAGTCGACCAGTCTACATGTTTGAATACGAGCCTGGAGAATGGGGTCCTCTCCTCCACTGTTTTATAGTTGGTTTTTACGCCATGCGCGGACGGCGTGAGGACCTCGACCTGTCTTCTTGTAACCTTTTCACCGCAGACCCAGCCGACCAGTCTGCCGTTCATCCGCCAGAATGGAATGTTTATCAGTTGTATGTCGAGTATAGAGGCATGTCTGGCTTTTACGCGGCCATTGGTCTTTTCGCCGAGGTAATGAAGTGCTTCAAGCCGGGCCTTTCCGGCCGAGATCTTCGGCGGGAGATAGAACCCGCGGACGCCCATGGGGCGCGTGATGTAAAGAGCCGATCCGCAATATTGACACTTTATACTCTTTTCACCTTCATGGACCCTGATCGATCCTCCGCATTCAGGGCAGGTGACTCCGAATGTCTCGCTGGAGTGTTGCTCGGGAGCATCTCCTGAGCCTTCGTCGTGTGATTCGTATGTTCCGGTCGATTCAAGGGTGTCGACGGCCCCGATCCCATCATTCATTTCCCATCACTCTTTCGCGGATGCTGAATATGGCGTACGCGATGGTCGAAACGATGATGATCAATCCGATGCGGCTGCTCCATCCGCTCATGAAGCGTCCAGCCATCAGGAGTCCGGTGAAAATGGATCCCGCGGCGATCATGTTGGGGATGCTCAGTGGCGCGGGCATCCCGTGCGGAAGTCCTTTTGCCAGAACGAGCAGGCTCCCACCTATGACGAGAGCCCTGAATTTCCTTCCTACCGCCCGGTAACTTATCCTGTACACAGGCAGATGAAGGGTTTTGTGAGCGTCGGCCGGAGTCTCTTTGACAGGGTGAAACTTTTCATCTGAGGTAAGGGCCTCGTCGAAGAAAGAATAGTTCCCTGCCGGGGGAAAGGGAATGGGCATTGCCCATGACGGGGCGCCAGGGGCAGGCATCGTCTGCATCTTTCCCCTGTCATTTTCAATCATCACGAATGGGATATATGAAAACTCTATTTTCATGTCCTTGGGACGCGCCAGTTTTTTTTCTGTAAGCAGCGATCTCAGTGCTTCTCCAGCAACCTTGTCGTTACGCTCGTGGGGCAGGATCAGATGCTCCGGCCCGTCCTGTTTTTCGACAGCAAGCGACGAACCGCAATACTCGCAGAAGAGCATCTCCTGACCGGGATGGATCTTGTTTTCACCACCACAGAGGCTGCACTGGACATTCATCTACTATTCTTCCACCTTTTCTCCGCAGTTCGTGCAGAATTTCGTGCCGTGCGGCAGGGTGGTGTCGCAATGAGGGCAGGACAGTTCCGCCCCGAGCTTGTGGCCGCAGCCGCTGCAGAATTGTGCTTCCGTGGGGAGTTCTATCCCGCAATCGGGGCACTTGTTCATCGTGACGAGCTGTGTTCCGCAGTTCTGGCAGAATCTGGAATCGGCCATTACCTCGTTATGACATTTGTGGCACTGCAGGACTTCGACTGCTGTCCCACCGCCGCGCTGCGGTGTCATGACAGTCTGGGCGAGCATTCCCGGTATCATCATTCCGAGGCCTGCTCCCACACCTACACCCATTCCACCAGCGGCTGCCGCTCCCGCGCCGCCTCCGCCGCCACCGCTTGACGCGGCGTCGCCCATGGCCTTTGCCGCTTTGAATTTGAAGAAATCGTCGAGATTGCCGACCGCCTGAAGGCCGCTTCTCTCATCGATCATCTTCTGGACCTCTGGAGGGGGGGTGATCGAATTGATGAAGAAATCGGTCAGTTCCATGCCGTATTTCGAGAAGTCGTTGACAAGGCGCTCCTGCAGTTCGACAGCCAGTTCGTCGTAGAACTGGGGGAGCTCGAAGATCGAATCGAGTTTTTCACCGAAGAGATCGTTCATGCGGGCAACGACTACGTCTCGAAGGTAGTCCCCGATCATCTGGCTCGTGTAGACGCCCTGCGTTCCGACTACGGAATTTATAAATAGCATCGGTTCTTTTATCTTGAACGTATACACACCGAAGGCGCGAAGCCTTACCAGTCCGAGCTTACTGTCCTTGAACGCAACGGGATCTTTCGTTCCCCATTTCTGGTTCAGGAAAGTCTTCATGTTGGCGAAATAGACCTCTGCCCTGAAGGGGCTCTTGAATCCCCAGGGAAGGGCGAGGATCTTGGTGAGTATCGGGAGGTTTTTCGTCGTCAGTGTGTGGCGACCCGCTCCAAAGAGGTCGAGTCCTTTTCCGTCTTTGAAAAAGACGCAGGCCTGATTGTCTCTGACGATCAGTTGTGCCCCCATCTTGATCTCGGCCGATCCTTCGGGTGGTAACCTATGGACGATCTCTTCGCCTGTCTCGTCGAACCACTCAAGTACTTCCATGAACTGCGACATCTCTCCTCCATTCGCTATCATGTCTCTCAGTAATTTTCGATAGTATGCCAGGCAATAGTTGCCACCAGTCATGCAGCAATCATGGTGCCAAAGAGAAACATTCACAGTCATTTATCCGTAATACCATCTGACAGGAAAGACGATCTGGCTGGTATGGTGTAACTATAATAATTTCACGGGGTTTGCCCCTGTGGCCAGCGATTTCCCGGTGAGACTGCGGTATGGGTATGCATTTTGCTTGTATCTGCCCCTGCATGATTGAAGTCCTTTCCGGGGTAGATAAGCGGCAAGTATTCGTACAGCCGCTCAGGTTTTTAGCCATCGTAAGGAAGGGCGGTAATGATATTTTTCTTGCCATGATCTTGAGCGTGGGCAAGAATGTTCAGAAGTGACAGACGACATACAACACGTGCTGAAGAGACACGTAGCAGGATTTTGAAACAAAAAGGTAAAGGAGAGCAAAGGAGGTGGTCGATCGCCTGGGCCCTGGAGGCCGTAATTGGAACTGGAAAGTGAATCAGTTTTGTTATTCAGTTTTTCAAGGAGATATCTAATGAAGCGTTTTATTATTGCTATGGCACTCGTAGTTTTCATGACCGGCGCCGTTTCGGCGGAAGGTATGATGTTCGGTATAAAGGGTGGACTTAACATGGCGAATATCACCGGTGATCTTGAAGATACCAAGATGAAGATGGCGTTCGGCGGCGGCGTATGGGTGAACTTTGCTGTCACCGAGACTTTCAGTATTCAGCCGGAACTCTTCCTGATGAATAAAGGCGTAAAAGCTGATATCGATGAAGATGCAGGGATCAAGCTCAGCTATATCGATATTCCGATCCTTGGTAAATTTTCGGTTCCCACAGAAGGAAATTTTGGTTTCAATTTCTTCGGTGGCCCCTATATCGGATTCCTGATGTCAGCGGAAGCATACTACGAGGATGAAGAAGAGGACATAAAGGATTTCACGGAAAGCCTCGATTACGGTCTCGTTTTCGGAGCCGGTTTTGATTACATGCTCGAATCGGGCTGCATCACCTTCGACGCAAGGTATGCACTCGGACTTGCCAACCTTGCCAAGGATGATGAGGGTGATGATGAGTCCATCAAAAATGCAGGTATTCAGATACTCGTCGGTTACGGCTTCGCTTTCTAGAAAGCTCTTCGAGTAGATGCGCGTTGGATGTATGACAGCATTCGATGACGCTTGAAAATGATAGAGGCACGGTGCGAAAGCGCCGTGCCTTTTCTATGACAGGTGCCAGGCCGATCGGATCAGCGGGCGGGTACAGGCCAGCAGGTGGCCTGTCCGATATTCTTGCCTTGTAAACCTCCATGTAAATGACGATAATCTGTTATCTCAGGGTCGACGTGCCCGAAACTTGCATCGAGTCCCTTTCGGTCAGAAAGGATCGGATTGACTGGAGATAACAGCAGCGCTGGGAAAAACAGAAATGATGAAAGTTCAGGTATGGACAAGAGGATCCGCGTCTGCGTGATGATGCCGAAATTCCACATCGGCGGCGCCGAGGTGCAGGTGATGGGTCTTCTCAGGAATATCGACAGGTCCAGATTTGCCGTTCATCTCTGCCTCTTCGGCCACGGAGTCAGTGAAATGGAAGAGGAAGCATCCAGCCTGGTAGAAGAGATATATTACCTTGATTTCAGGTGGAGATACCTGCCTGTCAGTTTCCTGAAGCTTGTAAAATATCTGCAGGACGGCAGATTCGATGTGCTTCACGCCCACCTTGCCTTTGCCGACCTGATAGGAAGGATCGTGGCCTGGATGGCTGGAGTGCCGATCAGGATAACGACCGAGCATGGCAAGGGACTGTGGAAATCCGGATTCCAGGTGATGATCGAGCAGGCGATGAACAGGATCACCGACATGCGGATCTGCGTCAGCCGGGATATATTGAGGATCAGGAAAGAGCGTGAACATACGGACGGTTCGAAGCTGGCCTATATTCCGAACGCGGTGGATACATCTTCCTTTGGTGGGGCCCGCAGGAGTAAAGCAGATATCATGAAGGAGTTCGGGTGGGATCCCGCCGCTCCTCTCGTACTCTCGGTAGGGAGAGTGGTAGAGGCCAAGAACTATCCTCTGCTGGTCCGGGCAGTCTCGGATCTATCCAGAAAAATACCTGAAGTAAAATGCCTGATCGCCGGTGACGGAAGATGTCGCGGCGAGGTAGAGACAGCAATAACAGAGGACGGACTCGAAAATACGGTCCGACTGGCCGGATCGAGAAACGACATCGCCGACCTGCTTGGGGCGGCCGATCTTTTTGTATTATCCTCCGACCGGGAGGGATTGCCGGTGACTCTTCTTGAGGCGATGGCTTCAGAGACACCGATAGTCTCGACCGACGTAGGAGGCATCTCCGAGGCGGTCAGCGACCGCGAGAGCGCGTTGCTGGTTCCGGGCCGGGGATATCAGCGCGTTGGCCGCAGCGATGGAAGATGTGCTTTCCGATCCCGATCTGGCTGCCCGGTTGACGGAAAAGGCACGCGAAATCGTAAAGGACAGGTTCAGCATCCTGTCGACTTCGATGGAAGTCCAGGATATATACGAAAAACTGTACAGGGAGAAGCGGCAGATATGACCAAGCCTGAAGCAGTCCCGGTCGTCATGTATCACGGAGTCGCGCCGGACAGGCCCGAATGGATCTGGAATCATCTTGTCACGCCTGTCGATGTGTTCGATGGGCAGATGAAAGCTCTGAAAGAAAACGGCTGGAACACGATCACGCTCAAACAGCTCTATTCACATATGAAAGATGGCGACCCACTGCCCAAAAAACCGGTCGTATTGACATTCGACGACGGCTACCTGGACAACTGGGTATATGCATATCCTATCCTGAAGAAATATGGTCATCATGCCGTGATCTGGATGACTACCGATTTTATTGATCCATGCCCTGATCCCCGTCCCAGGATGGACGATGCCGGTATAGATGGTAGTCATGAAAAGGGCCTGGAGAGTCTGGGTTTTCTCTCGTTTGCCGAGATGAGGGTGATGGAGGAATCGGGCCATGCCGAGATCCAGAGCCATGCCTTGACACATACATGGTATTTCTCGGGAGAGAAGATACTCGATTATCACAGACCTGCCGGAAAAGATGGATATGATCCGCTTCCCTGGCTTTCATGGAACGCGGTACCTGAGAAAAAATACGAGTATATGTCGAGAGATCTCAGCGGAGACCTGCCCTTCGGTTCTCCTGTATACAAGCACGAAAGAGCGTTGGTGGTGAGAAAGTATTTCGACGATGAAAATCTGGCGAGACGCCTTGCCGCGCATGTAGCCGCGCATGGAGGTGCCGGCTTTTTCGACATGCCCGTATGGAGGGGCGAGCTGGATGAACTGGTGACGAATTACGGATCTCCGGCAGGCAGGTACGAGACCGATGAGGAATATGAGGACAGGGTAAGACATGAACTTGCCGGATCCCGCAGTATCCTTTCCCGTGGACTCGGCCGTGATATAGATTTTCTCTGCTGGCCTGGAGGAGGGTTCAACGATACGACCTTGAGGATCGCCTCGGAAGAGGGTTGCCTGGCTACCACCACAGACTATCATACGCCGGGAAGGAAGAATGTCCACGGAGAAAGGCCCGACAGGATAAACCGAATAGGATGCGCTTCGCCATGGATGTGGAGGGGTAATGTATCTATCAAAAATACCGACCCCGGTTTTTTCATCGCCTCGCTGGACGGATTCACGGGAAAAAAAAGGTCGATTTGGAAAATGCGCTGTTATAAGATTAAATACCTGATCAGATATTTTTTGACTGGAAACAAATAAGAAATGGAATCGTCCACATGGTATTGCCGCTTTCACCATCACTGGTAAGAAATGTCATACATCCCGTATACAGGGGGCTCAGAGGCGACAAGCTGCTCACGACCCTCAGCGAGCTTGAAAAGAACCAGTGGCTTTCGCCTGAGGAGATCGAGGATATCCAGTGGGGGCGCATGAAAGGTTTTCTCAAGGAGATATCGACGCACGTTCCATATTACCGTGAGCTTTTCAATGAACTGGGCCTGAAGGCGGAAGACATCCAGAAGCCGACGGATTTCCTGGAGCTTCCCCTGCTGGACAAGCACTTGATCAGGCAGGAAGCGAAGAGGTTGATCACCGAGGATCCGATGAGACGGGGATACAGGTCAAGTACCGGAGGATCTACCGGCGAGCCCCTTTATTTTTCTGTCGATCTGTCCGCGGGGCCCGTCCGGAGGGCCAACACGGCGCGTAGTTACCGGATGGCAGGGATCGATATCGGCGACAAACAGGCTTTCGTCTGGGGTTTTCCCTTTGACATTCCCCTGAAGGAAAGAATGGCCAGCGCGATAAAGAACTATTTCAACAACATCACATATCTTTCATCCTTCAATATGTCCGAAAACGCGATGCTCGATTATGCCAACAAGTTGAAAAGGTACAAGCCCGACCTCGTCATAGGCTATCCCTCCGCGGTGACGCTGTTCGCGGAATTCATCAAGAGCAAGAATATAAGCGGTATCAAGCCAAAGTCGGTAATCTCCAGTGGTGAGAAGATCTATCCCCAGCAGAGGGAGTTGCTCGAGGAAGTCTTCGGGTGCAGGGTGTTCGACCGCTATGGAAGCAACGAGTTTGCAAATGTCGCCCATGAATGTGACCAGCACAAGGGGCTGCATCTCTTCACCGATCTACTCTATTTTGAGATCTTGCGTGAGAACGGCAGGCCTGCCGCGCCGGGCGAAGTCGGAGAGATCGTGATCACCGATTTTCTGAATCTCTACATGCCATTCGTTCGTTACAGAACGGGAGATATGGCGATTCCCACGGACAGAGTCTGTGAATGTGGCCGTGGGCTTCCTCTCATAGAGAGGATCGAGGGGCGGACTTTTGACAATATCCTCACACCTGACGGGCGTTCGATCGGCGGGTATTTCTGGACCTATCTCTCCAGGGTCGTTCCAGGTATAAAGCAGTTCCAGGTCGAACAGAAACAGAGAAGCAACATCACTTTCCGGATAGTCCGCGGCCCCGACTGGAACGATGGAAATGAAGCCCGGCTCATCAGCGAGATCCGCGAGAACATGGGCGAGGCTGTCAATATCAAGATCGACAAGGTGGATGAGATTCCTCTGTCGCCGGCCGGAAAGTTCAGGTTCATCGTTTCGAAGGTGGAGGAACGGATGGTCGTCAAATCGAAGGTGCACAAGGCCAATGTGACGGCAGCCGATCCTTCCAGGGTCGATTGTATAATCGTGGACGAGGATATCCTGGAGCTGAGTAACATCATCCCCGGCGAGCATGTCCTGATCGTGGACAATACGAACGGCGCGAGGATCGAGACGTTCGTCATCAAGGGAGAGAAGGGCAGCGGAGAACTCATCTCCTGTGGCGCGGTCGCGCAGCATATCCACGATGGCGATGAGATCATTATCATGGCCTTTACCTGGTCCGAGGAGACTCACGGACAGTTCAGCAATATTCTGATAGATGAGAATAACAAGTTCGTCCGCTATCTTACCGAGAAGGCGGGAGACAAGATATGATGTTAGGGTATGGTAATACAGCCCGGTTTATGATATAATGTCCACCTATGGCACAGGGTAATGTTGCCACACGCATCAGGAGGAGAGGGAATGAAACGTCTGCTGCTTAAATCGATGATCCTCAAGGCAAGAATCACCCAGGCTGATCTTCGGTATGTCGGAAGCATAACGATAGACGAGGACCTTATCGACCGCGCAAATCTCAGTGAGCATGAGAACGTCCATGTCATCGACAGGACCAATGGAAAAAGGCTTGAGACATATGTGATAAAGGGAGATCGGGGCAGTGGAGTGATCTGCATGAACGGGGCTGCCGCCCACCTGATCAACAAGGACGATGAAGTGGATATCATGGCCTTTTCCTGGTCTACCGGCGAGGCAGACCCGGTCTTTATCGAAGTTGACGGCGACAATCATTATACAAAAGTCGTGCGAATGGACGAATTCAGGGGTTAGAGCTGATATGGGGGCTGATCGATGCGGGGCGGATTCCAGATGTTCAACAGGGGATTCCACCTGTTCGATCTCTATGGCATCCCCGTTGAACTGAACATCAGCTGGGTCTTTATTCTGGCACTTGTTACCTGGTCTTTTGCTACCGGTTATATCCCCGATACTTATGGAGATTCCTTTGGCGTGGCCACAACATGGCTGCTGGCCTTCAGTGTGGCGATACTCCTTTTTCTGTCGATCCTGTTTCACGAGTTGAGTCACTCGATTGTGGCGGTCCGTAACGGTCTCCCCATAAAAAGGATCACTCTTTTCATGTTCGGCGGTGTCGCCCAGATGAGCCGGGAAGTAGATTCCGCCGGGCTCGAATTCCGGATGGCCGCGGCCGGGCCGCTTTTCACTCTGGTCCTGGCCCTGACGCTTTATGGATCAGCTTATCTGTTGAGTGGGTGGCTTTTCGGCCAGGCCCTTCTTCGAATGCTCGCTAACATCAATCTCGGCGTCTTTTTTTTCAACATGATTCCGGGGTTCCCGCTTGACGGCGGTCGGATACTTCGGGCCGCGATATGGGCGAGGAACAGGAATATCCGGAAGGCGACATTGGTAGCGAGCAATATAGGCAAGGGGTTCGCCTGGTTGTTGATCATATTCGGAGCCTTCACTTTCCTCGCGTTCGGCGGCTCGATCGGTGGCCTGTGGATGATCTTTATAGGCATGTTTCTGAAAAAAGCCGCGACGGACAGTTACAGGAATGTAGTGTACAGGGAGGTTCTGGGCGAGATCAGGATATCGGATATCATGCGGGAAGAAGTGATTACCGTGGATGCCTCGATGGACCTGATGACCCTGGTGGACGAATATTTCCTGAAATACCATTTCGGTGCTTTTCCCGTAGTGGCTGACGGGATCCTGCAGGGAATGGTCTCCCTGGACGCCGTGAGAAAACGTCCCAGGGAAGAATGGCAAAGATTGACAGTCTCGGATGTAATGGGACGTGACGCCATGTCATGTGTCGTATTCGAAAATGAACATGCCGACCGTCTTTTTTTTCTGATAATACAGAAGGGATACAGTCTGGTGCCTGTGGCCAGAGTGGACGGCAGGATCATCGGTATGGTGACCCGGCGTGATTTCTCCGATGCCGTCAAGGTAATGACATCACTTCTCAAGTAGCGGGTTCATTGTCCCGGGCGTAATCTTCCTCGAGTTCATCAATTTCTTCTTCCAGGAGAACGGTGACCGCTCCATACTTGTCCACCCTCCTGGCTCTCTTGCTTTCCTGTTTTCTGGTATGGTGTTCGCCCATGTCTCCGGATGAATTATTTCTGGGCTTGTGGTGCTTGATCGTGCGCTTCAAGTCGTCCGCTCCTTTTTTCGATCTTTTGCCCCCCTGGCTTCGTGGCAATCAGGATAATGCAAGAAATATGACAAATCGGTTTGCAGATGAAGATTCGGGGGAAAAGAACGTCATATGGACGAAATGACAGGGAACCTCTGGAAGGCTGCCGCGGAAGTGGCGGAAGAGTTCAAAAGACGGTTCTGCCGTACCCTTTCAGCCTTACAGTGGGTCTTACATGTTTTCCTGGTCGTAATACGACCTCTGGCTATCTCCTATCCGGACGGCCTGTTTTTTTCGAATATCGCGGGATCGATCTCGACATCGAAACTGATCTCATCCCACTTGTATTCACTGGACAGCGTACCATTCTCATAAAGCCTGATGTGGAACGGTACTTTCATGCCGGAGACCTTTCTGTAATCATCCATCAGCAGATGTGTTTCACCGCCCTGGCCTGACTCGATCTTCCTGGCCAACAGATGCGAGATGTTCAGGAAGTCCAGAAGTGTCGTGTCTTCTCCAGCGATACAGGCTACCCTTGTGAGGTCTGACCCCGAATAAAGAGAATCGTCGGGTACGCCGGGAACGAGGTAGAACGAGTCACAACTGGTAAGGAAATACGTGATCCCGTCTACTTCCCGCATCCTTTTCTTCAGCATGTCGGTGGTTCTCTGATTCTGTCTGATCCCAAGATTTATTTCCGCCCATGCCTGCTCTCCGTTCAACGTGTAAACGAAATAGAAGGGGTGGTCGTTGGCGCTGTAATCCTGGTCGAGCAGGAGTTTGTCGGGTTTATTCGTATAGTGTGTACACTCCGCCGTCAATCTGCCCCATCCGGCCCATATCGATATCAGTGTTCCTTTTTCGATCCTGGTGGTCCAGCCCGTCAGTTTTGATTCTCCCCCTATCGCTTTCACAGCGTCATTGAGGACCCTTTTTGCCGGATCCTTTTCCGTTGGAGAACAGGCGGCAATTAACATGGATATGACCAGTACGGCGAGCAACACCGTAGTTCGTCTTTCAATACGAAACAGATTCATTTTCTTCCTCCGTATGGCTACACTGTGAGCTCGTTATGCGCCAGAGACAGTTTAGTCTTTATTTCCAGCCCGAACGGGCAGGACCCCACGCAATCTCCCACGCAATCCACGCATCTGGAGGCCTTTTTTTCTTCGGGCAGTGACGAGTACAGGCCCATCGCGTACTTTTCCCTGCCGTAATTGTTGAAGTAGAGCCTGTAACGAAGTATATCGTGTATCGGCACGCCGTGGGGGCAGGCATCCAGACATCCGTCGCAACCGGGCCTGCAATAATCCTTATCCAGCAGGGACGCGTATCCTGTCAGAAGATTTTCTTCTCTCGAACTGAGTTTGGGATCACCGGATACGGCAAGATACTCATCTATATCGTCGAATGTCCTCATCGACAGGGAGATCGTGTCTATGTTCGGCTGGGCGAGCATCCACTTGATCAGACCCTGTCTGGCGGTCCTTCCCTCTTTCATATATTTCGAATAATCGATCTTTTTCGCCGCTGAAAGAGTTTTCATGGCCACTACCGCAACGTTCAGGCTTCTGGCCTTAACGAGGACCGGGTCCAGTCCCCTGGTGAGAATGTTCATTCCCGGCATGATCATGTCGATGTCGGTGTTGTCGAGTAGCCACTGAAAGTCCTCCAGCATCTTCGGCCCATGTGAGCTGGCGCCCCAGAACCTGATCTTCCCGGCTTTTTTGGCTTTGGTGAAAGCCTTGACGATAGCGGGGTTCTGTATCCTCTCCGGTCCACCGAGATTCGGATCGCCGACCGAATGGATAAGGCAGCAGTCGATATGATCGGTGTTCAATCTCTTGAGGCTCTCCTCGATAGCGGTCTGGATCTGTTCCTCGGTCGTCGAGGGTGTGAACAGTTCCGGCTCAAGTTTGGTCGTTACAAACAGTTTGTCCCGCTTTTGCGGAAAGATCTGACCGATCACTTTTTCCATATCATAGTATTGCCGTGCGGTGTCGACGTAATTGATGCCCCTGTCCATGGCATATTCCAGCAGTGAGCAATCCTGCATCCCCGCGTTTCCGAAGGCTATGTCAGACACCTTATACCCTGTGCGTCCAAGAGTGCGATACCCCTTGATTTTCGGTTTTTGTGCGTCATCGGTAGCTTCGTCATGTCCCGCCGCGGCGCCTGAGGCCGCGAGCCCGAGCCCTGTTCCAAGGATCCCGGCGGCTGAACGGCCGAGGAAAGATCTTCTCGAAATGCTTTTTCCCTTCTTTTCCATGATTCGCCTTACTTTCCTTTCATGATTCCGTGCCTATTCAAGCTCCAGCCCATATGACTCATCGATCATCAGAGGGGGCATCGGTCCATCGATCGGATGCATGTCCCTGACATACCAGTCGTACCACTGAAGGTGTCTGTAAAGGACATCGATCCTGCCAGGCTGTTTTCTGTTGCCATGCCCTTCTCCCGGGTACTGCACCAGCCTGACTGCCGGGTGATCGTTCATCTTCAACCTGCGGTAGAATTCCATGCTCTGTGATGGATGTACCCGTGTGTCCGCCGCGCCGCCGATGATCAGGACGGCTGTCCGGCTTTTTTTCGCGTGATAGATCGGGCTTCTTTCCATGGCGAATAACCACTGGTCCTTGTCGGCATCGAGTTTCTTTCCTGAATGTACGTAGAGTTCTTCGTACGGGATATCTGTCGTGCCCCTTTTGCTTATGAGATCGCTTATGCCGACGAACATGCATACGGCCCTGACATATTTCGTGTAGTACGAAGCGAACCAGGCTGACGCGTATCCACCGTATGAGCCCCCGCCCATTCCTACCCTGTCAGGGTCCGCGATTCCTTTTGAGACAAGATGCTCGATACCGTCGGCCAGGTCGTCGAATTCTTTTCCGGCAGCATCCATGTATCCCTCGAGGGCGAACTCTGTCCCATATCCGGTACTTGCCCTGTAGTTGGGGAAGAATACGAGGTAGCCTCTGCCTGCCAGGACCTGGGCCGGATTGAAATAGCTTCCGGTCCACCTGTTACTGTAATGCGCCTCGGGCCCGCCATGCACACCTACTATGAGGGGGTATTTCTGTCCTTCCCGGTAATCGATCGGATAGATCAGGATACCTTCGATCTCCAGGCCATCGCGGGCCTTGAATCTGATCACATCCTGACGGCCCAGGTTTCTTTCGGTGATCCACGGGTTCTCTTCTGTGAGTCTTTTCATCCCGCTTTTTCCGTATTTCCAGTAGAAGACATCTCCTGGAATATCGATGGAGTTGCCAATGAACGCGAAGTGTTTGAAATCGGGTGTGCCGGATGGGAAGTTAAACACGATGCCGGTCTTTGAGCCGTCCAGGATGACCTTTCTTTTTCCCCCCTTCGCGTCAACGGTGTTCAGGGTGTTCCAGACACCTTCGGAAGCCGAGTATACGATGGTCTTGTCGTTTTTCCACCCGATTCGGCTTACATGGCCCCTGAATCCCGGCTCTGTGAGATTCAGTGCCTGTCCGCCATCGATATCGATGACAAAGGCCTGACTGACAGCGTGATCTTTTCTGTCAAGTGAGGCCGTGTAAGCAAGTTTTTTCCCGTTGGGGCTGATCGCGAAATTTCCCAGCTTCCCCTCGTTTTTACTGATGGGAGTGAGTTTTCCGGAGGCCAGGTCCATAATATGTATTTTCTGAAACATGTAGACATGGTCGATGAGGTTTGAGGGAGTTATGGATACGGCCATCCGGTCACCCGATGGGGCGAATTCGAACCTGACCACATTGACGTTCTCTGTCAGCCTGGTCGCCTCACCCGTTCCGCCGTCTCTGTCGACGCCGATCATGTGGACATCATTGTTTCGAAGGTCTTCCTCGAAATAGATGAATCCATATCCCTTGTCGGTGAGTTTTTTTATTTTCGCGTCCTTTGCCTCGATCGCCGTGTAGGCGATCCGGTCTCCGGAAGGATGCCATCTGAAGGAGCCGACGGAAGTCTCGGAACTTGTCACCTGCGCGGCTTCACCACCACCGACAGGGATCATCCAGACCTGCTTCTTTGCCTTTTTGCCCCGTGTCGTGAGGAAGGCGAGGAGCGACCCGTCCGGGCTGAAGCGTGGAGAGGAAATATTGACTTTACCCGTAATAAAGGGCCGGATCTCTCCGGTCTTTGCCGAGACGAGATAGAGTTCTGACCACGCGCCACCCGGTTTTTCGTCCACGGTCCTCGGGACGGAGACGAGGTAGGCGATCCAATCGTCGCAGGGGCAGATGACCGCGCCCCGGCAATTTCTGACACCGAGCATATCTTCGGGGGATACAGGTTCCTGAGCATCGGCCTCCGGGGCCAGAATAAACAGTGTCGAGAAAAAGAGCAGTATCCCCAGTGTACTCAATGATCTGACAAAGATTTGTTTTCTCATTTTCTATAGTTCCTTTCGATGTGGGAACGCATGATACGTCTACTACGATTATTAGCTGAAATATCCAGGAATGGTCAAGGCATGAAAAAATCCGGTATCCCCGTTTCATCCCTTTTAGGTTGGAAGCTCGGGTTCCTGGTGGTAGACTGCGTGGAATCATGCGTGGGGCGCGAGGCATCGCTCCTGTTTGTTGGATCCTTCGGGAAAGGACGTCTGATGACGAAGACCACGACAAAACTTTCACCTGAAGCATACAGACAGCTCCAGGAGGGCGAGAGCTATCATCCAATAATACCCGCCGGGAGTCCGACGCTGGAAGTGACTCTCAGGTCGGTAGGTGTCGGCCTGGTCATGGCGATGATCTTTTCTCTCGCTTCGGCGTATCTCGCGTTGAAAACGGGACAGGGGATGGAAGCGGCCATTCCGATAGCGATCCTCGCGATAGGCCTGGCGAATCTCTTCGCGCGAAAAAGCACTATTCTCGAGAATGTGATCATCCAGTCGATCGGGGCGGCCTCAAGCGCCGTCGTGGCCGGAGCGGTATTCACGATACCGGCTCTCTACATGCTGGATATTGAAGTATCCTTCTGGCATATATTCTTCACCGCTTTCTTCGGTGGCTGTCTGGGAGTGCTTTTTCTGATCCCGCTCCGTGATTATCTGATCGTAAAAGAACATGGAAAACTTCCTTTCCCGGAAGCTATGGCCACGACAGAGATACTTGTCGCGGGAGAGAGCGCCGGCCAACAGGCCCGGACGCTTGTTTTCAGCGCGGTGATAGCCTTCTTCTACGATCTGTTCATTTTGACCTTCGGTTTCTGGAAAGAGATCATTTCCTTTCACTCGATAGGTATCGGAAGATGGATGGAGGAACGTTTCTCCATGGCGATAAGGATCGATGGACTTTCCGCGATCGTCGGGCTGGGATATATAGTCGGGGTCAAGTACGCGTCGATAATCGCGGCAGGCAGCTTCCTTTCTTATCTCGTATTCATTCCTCTGGTCTCATATATAGGATCCCATCTGACCGGGATCATTCCTCCAGGAGACGTTCCGATCATGCAGATGTCGACAGACGATATCTTTGTGAACTATGTCCGGTTGATGGGTATCGGTGGTATAGCCGGAGCAGGGGTCATGGGTATAATAAAGAGTATCCCGTCGATCGGCAAATCGTTCAAGCTCGGGATCCAGGGTATCGCTGCTTCGAGAGCGGAGGGACATGATAACATAAGGACCGAGAAGGACATGAACCTGCGCGACGTATTCATAGGTATTGCGGCGATAGGGATATGCCTCTGGTTCTTCTTCAGAGGTGGCATGGCTGACTCGCTTGTGAGCGCCGTCGGCGTTCTTCTCGCGCTGGGGATATCCTTTCTCTTTACGATGGTGGCGGCCCGCGCGATCGGTCTTATCGGGACCAATCCTGTGTCGGGTATGACACTTGCGACATTGATCATAACCAGTGTCATCCTTACCAAAATGGGCCTTTCGGGCAAACCGGGTATGTTCGTGGCTCTGATCATAGGGGGTGTCGTCTGTACCGCTCTGGCCGTGGCTGGAGCCTTTGCCACCGACCTGAAGATCGGTTACTGGCTCGGCGCGACTCCCCGGAATCAGCAGCTGTACAAATTTCTCGGCATCATAGTCTCGGCGGCCTTCTGTGGGCTGGCTATGATGCTCCTGGCTAATACGTACACGCTGGGATCACTCGAGATGCCCGCTCCACAGGCATCGGCGATGAAGGAGATCATCTTCGGGTTGATGGGTCCCGAAGCGGGAGTGCAGTGGATACTCTTCTCGTTCGGAGTGATCATATCGGTCATCCTGGCGATGGCCGGCGTACCGGCCCTCGCGTTTGCTCTGGGCATGTATCTTCCGATCCAGCTCAATACCGCGGTATTGCTAGGTGGTTTTATCGCGTGGATGGTCGGCAGAAGCAGCAGGAACGAGAAAATGGTAAAGGAGCGTAAAGAAAAAGGGATCCTGGTAGCGAGTGGATTCATAGCCGGCGGGTCTATCGCCGGTGTAGTCGCCGCGGTTATCGCGGCTCTCGGGTGGGACTCGATAGTCATGATCAGCTATCCCGATACCGCCAGCGAACTGGTCGCGATCGGGATGCTCGCGTTGTTGTCCGTGTTCATGTACCAGTATTCGAAGAAAGCCTAGAGTCGGACGGGCAAGGTTGACATGGTCGATGAGAAGCAGAAAAAAAATCATTCTATGGACAGGGACCGCGACAATCTGACGTATATCCATACTACGGACAGCCTGTGGTCGCCGGAGGGAAGACGTTTCCAGAGGGAGAAGTATCTTCCCAGGGTCGAGCTCGTCAGGGAACGCTTCGGCGACAGCTTCGACACGATCAGGGTCCTCGATGTCGGTGTCGGGTACGGGGTTTTTCTGAATCTTCTCGAAAACGAGTTCGGTCTAAAGAATATCTTCGGGATGGACCCGTTTCCCGCCTCGATCGAGATAGCAAAGAAATATACTTCCGCGGAGATCGTTTCGGGTGATATCAACGATGAACGATGGCCTGTCCCGGAAAGATCATTCGATCTGATCACTTCATTCGATGTAGTCGAACACCTGGCACAGCCCGCCGTCTTCTTCGACAGGGCAAAGGATTATCTGCGTCCGGGCGGGTTCATCATCGTCACCACTCCGAACAGACAGTTACCCTATCTTATGCGTGCTATCCCCTGGTTTGGCATCCCCGACACCAACACGACCCATATAAACGTGAAGAGGCCCGGATACTGGAAGAGGACAGCTCGCGAAGCCGGGTATGATATCGTGAAAGCATGGAGGGGAGAGCACCTGACCCACACCAGGATCTTTCCGAAACTTTTCAGGAATATATGCGCCGCGCTGGGCGCCGATCACAGAAAGATCCCCATCGTCAACTCCTTCGAACAGTCGTTCTGCATGCTCCTGCAGCATCGCCAGGACCTATAAGATAGACCGAATCTTCAAAAGAAAAACATTGTTCAGTAATATAATAAGGGCGACATGTTTCTAGTCTCCTGCTCAACCTCGCACAGCGAAGCGCCGTACTGCGGAATCTCGCGACGAGACTGAAAACACGTTGCCCTACCGAAATAAATGATCGATCTGTTCGAGCTGTTTCCTGGATAGAGGATGAGTGTCACCGAGGATCTCGGTGATGAAAGAGAGCCTGGCCGTCATCTCGAGCAGTTCCATCCTGCTGAACGCTTTTTGAAGAGAGCTTCCTGTCGTGACCGCTCCGTGATTTGCCAGTATCAGTGTCTTCGAGTCTTTTGCCGCTTTTGCGACTGAAGTCGCCAGAGTCTCACTTCCCATGAGAGCGTAGGGAACGATGGCGGGTCTGCCAAGCAGAGCCCGCGATTCACCGGTGAGATCCAGTCTGATCTCACGGCCGGTCACGGAATAGGCTGAGGCAAAAAGAGGGTGCGCGTGAATGATGGCAGTGACCCCTGGACACTCTTCGTAGATTCCGGAGTGCATCCCTGTCTCCATGCTCGGCTCGGCGCCAGCAGGATCCGCGGGTTTTCCGCTGGAGATAAGGATGATATCCGACCCGGTCAGATTATTTTTGTCTTTTCCGGAAGGCGTGATCAGAAAACTGTCCTTATCAACGCGGAGGCTGGCGTTTCCTCCCGTCGATGTGGTCAGGTCTTTCGCGCAGAGACGGCCCATGATCTCCGCCAGATCTTTTCCTTCTTTCAGATATTCCATTCGGCGTTGCCTTTCAGTCGGAGTGGTGAGGCTGAGGACTTCACCTTTCTTGTAGCCTGCCCTTACGGATGATTATCATGGTGTAGGATATTACCAGAAGCGTCAGGCCTCCCAGAAGGATAAAAGGAGCCTGTATCCCGAACGAATCGGATATATGGCCTGAAAGGTAAGCGAATATCGAGTTGCCGATAATATAGATATTCGCCGTCAGGGCGAACCCGGCGGTGCGGTTTTTTGGGTCCATGGCAACTGAGATTATAGACAGCATCGAGGGATAGGTGGCGAACAGGGCGAGTCCAAAGAGGACGAAAGCGGTTACAATAAGAGGGAGACTATGGGCGAGGCCAAGGACAAGCGCTCCCGCCGTCATTGTTATATATGCTGTGATCAGGGTCCATTTTCTAGTCAGGGCAGAAGCTATCTTTCCGTACATCAGCGCCGAGATCGTACCCGCGCACATCCAGCCCCCGAGGATCATGCCGGTCTTCGACATCGACATTCCGAGCCTGTGGTTGAGGAGGCTGGGAGAGTAGTTCAGCATTATACCCCACGCGAGTCCTCCAAGCAGTATCATCGGAACGAATACACCGATATCGCGGAAGGCCTGTGGCCATGATGCCGGTTTCTTTTCGGCTTCTTTATGCTGGACGATCTCTTCACTGCTGATCGTGCCTGCCGACATCGCGAGGCCGATGATCACGGCCAGGAGATTGATCGTTCCCCATGTGTACAGAGGCATTTTCCAGCCGTAAGCATCGACCAGGAATCCAGTCGACGTGAAGGCGAGCAGGACACCGATGTTTCCGAAGGCGCTCTGGATGCCCATCGCCTTGTCGAGTGAGTTTCCCTTGAAAGAGTGTGATACCCAGGAAATGCCTACAGGGTGATAGATGCTGGTGCCGAGCCGTATTCCCGCGTAAAACAGGACCAGCATCATGTAATTCCGGGAAAGTGTGAGGAGAAGGAGGGATATCCCGACCAGGAGCGCGTCGAGCGCGAGATAATATCTCGTGTGTCTCGTTTTGGCGAAATGTCCGATAAGAGCCTGGGCGACGATCGCGATGACGAGCCCGAACATCATCATGGTACCGATGTCGGAGTATTCCTTTATCAGCGACTGCTCTGTAAAGAGGACGGGAATGATAGCCGGGAGCGTGACGACCGAGCCATCGTTACACGCATGATGAAGCGCGACGGCGGCCAGCATTTTCCTTTTTCTCTTTTCGATAGTCAACGTCATTCTCCCCGGCTCGATATCTCTGATGCTGGATGAATATATGAGGCCACCCTGAAAATGTCAGCAGGTTTGTTCGATCCGGAAGACCCTGCTCGGATTTCTCGTTTCGTTATGCTATGCTCGATGCATAGAGAAAAGGGAGGTAAAGAGGTGAAAGCATGGCTGCGTTCGATCGTTGTTCCAACCATTATGACTGTGATCATGACGTTGACGGCAGGTATGGCAAGTGGAGAGGATGGTGGGCATGTCAGGGTCCCTGTCGATTCCATCGGGTACGCTCTTGACCCGTCGCAGGTGGAGGCCGTCGTGTCGGTTTCGATGGAGAGACTCGATGGCCAGATCGAACCGGGATCAGACTTTTCCGATTCTCCCATGATAGGTGGGATCTGTCCTCATGATGACTATGTCTATGCCGGGCCCGCCTATGTAAAATTGATGAAAAATGTCAATGCGCCCCTGGCCATCCTGATAGGAGTCTCTCATCGGGCCAGACGTGTCGGTATTCAGGGCGGACTTGTGTTTGAGACATTTTCGGCATGGAAAGGGCCATACGGCAATGTTCCTGTGTCGGAGATAAGGGAAGATATCATAGCCGCTCTTCCACCCGGGATGGTGATGATAAACGATTCGCTGCACGCGGGAGAACATTCGCTTGAGGGGTTGATCCCCTTTCTTCAATATCCATGGGACAACGCTGCCGGAAAAGACATCGTAGTCCCCAGGAAGATCGAGATCCTTCCCGTGCTGGTAACAAGGCTTGCAGGAGAGAAATTCCAGGCTACGGCGGAAACTTTCGCGGAAGTCCTGCATGGGGAACTGGCCAGGCGCGGTTTGAGACCGGGATTCGATTACACTATCATCATCTCTGCCGATTGTGTGCATTACGGAGACGAGGGATGGGGTGGCAGGAACTATTCACCCCACGGTACGGACAGGGAAGGGTATGAGAATGCGGTTGCCGAAGACAGGGATATCATCAACACAGTATTGACAGGTCCGATAAACAGGGAAAAGATAAAGGGGTTCAGGGACCGCGTGGATAGCTACGAGTTTGAATGGCCATACAAGATCCCCTGGTGTGGAGTCTATTCGATACCGTTTGGCCTGGAGGTGCTTTCGCGTCTGTGTGAGTTGGAGGGGCGGCAACCGCCATCCGGGATAATGCTCGATTACGGCACGAGCCTGGAACCCGGGATCAATGGGTTGGATGCCGGAGACCTGGGAGCCACCAATATTGCTACGTTGCGGCATTGGGTAGGGTTTACTTCGATCGGTTACTGGTAGCCAGGATTTCAATCCATATCGAATTCTATCAAGTCACCGACACTGGTCCCTGATTTTTCCAGAGTGTCAATGGGCAGTTCCAGCGCGCTTACCGCAGTCGCCGCGGAATCGGCGAAACAGTCTGGAGGAAATCGCCTGAAGAGATTTACGACTTTGCCGTCCCTGTCGAGAAAGGCAATATCGACTGCCTTTTTCAACCCGACCGTATAGATACCGCGACATGGACTTATCCACAAGACGCAGTCATTGGGGATTCCGCCGCCGTTCAGGTAGCCCAATGTCCTGCGAAAATGGGTGTTCAGAGTGAGGAGTATTTCTCCCAGCGATGTGCAGCGGGTCCGGTTACGAACAGACATGACGGGGCTCCCTTTACACCAGAGTTCCAATGAACATGACGGACAATGTGGCAAGAGCGATCTTGGCGCTCCAGGGGAAAGTCAGATTTTCGATGCTGAAGCCGGGGGGGATCCCGAGCGCTTCAATCGGGTTTGTGGTGGTTCTGCCAGGTCTTGTGGCTATCCCCGAACCGATTTTAGCAAGCGGTGATTTGTATTCTTCCACGGGGTAGAGCATCGAAGGCTCGACAAGGGATGTAGCGTGACGTTCCAGCATACTTGTCGTTCCGGCGTGCATGACCCGCTCAAAGACACTCAGAAGAAAGACGATCGTGAACAATATAAAAGCGCCCACCGGGCCGGTAAGGCCACCGACCGCCATAGAGGTGATGAAATCCTCAAGTTTGATCCTGCCTGACCTGTAACGCGAGACCGAACAGAGAGCTCCGACGATGATTCCCAGGAGGACTATCGCCAGCCCTCCATATCCAGAGTAGAGTACCCGGGCTATGCAGGCCCAGACGATGATCATCGAAGCGGATACGATCGTGACTATGGTTCTTTCCCGGTTCATGAATATGTTATAAAAAACGGCAAGGACAGCGAGAACCTTAAGCAGGCTGATTATTATGCTTGTCGGTCCCAATTGTTGCCTTTCGATAGAGTATTCCAATTTCTACAGGTTGTAATACAAGATATATTCCACAGTCGAGATCTGGTTGATTTGTGTGCGGCATCGATCGGGGGTCAGAATGGTTGAGCTTGTAACTCGCAGTGACTATGCCTGTTATGTGGGCTTGTCTGCCTCGGGGGCAGGGCGGTCCGGAGTGTCGGGTATTTTGAATCGGGAAAACAGATCCTCAGCTCTGGGTAATAATACCCAATTAGCAGGGGTCGATATCAACGTTGTGGGGGAGATTCCTGATGATCGCAATAATAGCGGTTTTATGATTTCCGATGATGGAGAACGATTGACGTTTGTTTCCTGTCGTTCCCGGAGGGGTGTACGGATTTATGGACATCGTGACTGCGGGGTGGTGTGCTGCGGTCGATATCAGCCGATTACCGGGCAAGTCGTAATGGTGGACATATATCCCTGTTTACCTGGTTCTCAGGAGATCTTCGAAAGCGCCTTCGAGCCTTCTCATGTTTTCATCCCAGGACCCTTTTTCCCTGATAATATCGAAATTCGTGTTCCTGATCTCCAGCGTTTTTTCCCGGTCGTCCGCGGCCTCAAGAAGTGTCCTGGCCAGTTCTTCAGGCGAGTCGACAGGCACGAGAAATCCGTTGGTCCCCGGTTTGATCCATTCCCGGTTTGCCGGTATATCGGTTACAACGGGGATATTGCCGCAGGCCATCGCTTCGAGAAGGGATACAGATGTCGAATCGGAACGGCTGGTAGATACGTAGATGTCTGAATCTCGAAGTCTTTCGGCGATATCTTCCGGAGCCAGACGACCCGCAAAATCGAAATAGTCTAAGATCCCGAGATCGGACACTTTCCGGGACAACTTTTCTTTTTCAGGTCCGTCCCCGCAGATCGTGAACCTGGCGGCAGTGGCTGACAGGACCGTTTTTGCGGCATCGACAAGAAGGTCGATGTTATAAATATCGTAAAGATTTCTTGTGCTGATGATATTCAGCCCACCGGTCCGGGAGGGTATTCGAGATTCGGAAGGGAAGAAAACGGATTTATCGATTCCGAAGATTATCTTGATCGTATCTTCCCTGGCGCCTCCCGCGGCTATGACAGCTTCGGTAAGGTTGTCCGCGTCGGTCGTTATCAGATCGGCCGCCCCTATCGCTCTTCTGATCTGTGCCCGGTGGATCCTGCTGGACGGATAATCCACAAGCATATCCGATCCAAGCGCGGACACGACAAAAGGTCGCCGGTTCATCAGACTTCCTATCAATCCATACCCGGTGACATAGAGCGAGTTGACAATGTCTGGACGGAACTCATCGATCCGTTTTCTGACGATAGGAAGCGAGGCCAGATATCCGGCCAGTTTTGTGGGCAGGTGCCTGGGTATCCGGACAGCAGGAAATGTACAGCCTTCGATGTCTTCAAACGACAGCAGGAGTACTTCGTGCTTCCTGTCGTGAAAGTACCCGACCCAGCGCCGGATGTGGCCAAGCGACCCGTCTCCTGTGAACGCTATTCTCAACTGCTTCCTTTCGAGATCGGACAGTCTCTGATGGCGGACAGTCTAAATCGAACTGTCGCTTTTGTATAGTATTTATCGACATGCCCGTAATGCGCATCGAAGCTCAGGGCAGGTGTATCGGGGCGCCGGGACCGGTAGGAAGCCCCGCGAGCATCCATATGGCGAGTAGCACGATCCAGAAAAAGCCGAAGACTATCGAATAGGGAAGCATTGTAGCCGTGATAGTGCCTATCCCGTACTTCTCATCATATTTCTGGGCGAATGCCACGATGAGAGCAAAATAGCTCATCATCGGTGTGATGATATTGGTTACCGAGTCGCCGATCCTGAAAGCCGCCTGCGTGATGCCGGGGTGGTATCCGAGAAGCATGAACATAGGGACGAATACAGGAGCCATGATCGCCCATTTTGCCGAGGCGCTGCCCATGAAGAGGTTGATGATAGCGGAAAGGACGACGAAGAAGATCAGCAGCCACACTCCGGTCAGCCCCACGTTCTGCAGGACCTCAGCACCCTTGATGGCGAGCAGGACTCCGATGTTGCTCTCCTTGAAATAGTAGACGAACTGTCCGGCGAAGAAAACAAGGACTATATATCCGGAGAGCCCCTTCATCGAAGAGGTCATGTGCTTTACGATGTCCTTGTCGCTTCTGATCGAGCCGGTCGCTATTCCGAAGACTACTCCCGGGACAAGAAAGAAGATCATGATAGCCGTAATAAGTCCCGACATGAATGGGGACCGGAGGACAGCGCCCGTTTCCGGGTCGCGAAGAATGCCGTTTTCGGGGATAACGAGGATCGCCACTATGACCAGCACCAACAGAGCCATCGCCCCGGCCCAGGCCAGCCCCTTTTTCTCATTAGTCGATACTTTCTCGAACGCTTCGTGGGCGCCCTTGTATTCACCGAGCCGCGGTTCGACGAATTTCTCGGTTACCCAGGTACCGAGTATCACGAGCATGAACGCCGACGCGACCATGAAGTAGAAGTTCACGGCCGGGTTGATCTGCATTCCGGGCTCTACAAGTCCGGCCGCGGATTCGGTAAGGCCCGCGAGGATCGGGTCGATCGATCCTATGAGAAAATTAGCGCCGAACCCTCCGGAGACTCCGCAAAAAGCGGCGGCGATACCGGCGATCGGATGTCGTTTGAACGCCGCGAATATCATGGCGCCGAGGGGGATCAGTATGACATAACCCGCGCTTGAGGCTAGATGGGAGAGGATCCCGGCCGCGATGACGGCGGCTGTTACAAGGCGCTTGGGAGCCGATGTGACCATGTGTCTCAGAAGCGCCGAGATCAAACCCGATCCTTCAGCCACACCGATTCCGATCATAGCTACGAGGACTATTCCGAGAGGTGGAAAGTGTACGAAATTATTGGTCATATTGGAGTACATGAATCTCAACCCGGCCGGGTTCAGCATGCTGACAGCTTCGATCACCTTTCCTGTTCCCGGGTGTATGGCGGTGATCCCGGCCCTGTAGATAATATCTGAAAGGATCGCTACGAGGAGCGCGAAGACCGCGAAGAGAGTAGCAGGATGTGGAAGCCTGTTGCCCATCTTCTCGATCCTGTCCAGGAGGCGGAGGGCAAGTGAACGTTTCTGTCCATCCATAACGGTGCTGTTATCCTGATTCATTTACATCTCCTCGAAATACGCCCCCGGAGGCGATGAAGGTAGAAGACCGACTTCCACTAACTTAAGCCCACTGGCTATGACAGTCAATCTTTTTACCCTTGAGTCTTTCGGTGCGGACGTCCTAGAATGTCACTCTGTAAGAAAGGGATAGATGATGGATGATGACGATCCGGGCAAGGTTTCAAGTTCCCCGTTTTTCAGGATATTCGAACTGCTTCTCTCGAGATTCGGGCCGGGAGGCTGGTGGCCGGTCACGCCGGATGCCGGTGATGTCCCCTGCTATTCGGGCGGGCCGGTGAATGAACAGCAGCGGTTCGAAGTCGTTGTGGGAGCCGTCCTCACCCAGAACACGGCCTGGAAGAACGCGGAAAAGGCGATTATGAACCTGACCGCGAATTCTGCTCTTGCCCCGGAACGGATAATCGGTATGGAGGAGGAAAAGCTTGCCGCGATGATCAGATCGTCAGGGTATTTCAACCAGAAGGCCGCGAGGCTCCGGAGACTCGCGCGCCACATCCTTGCCACCGGGAGACCGACGAGAGAATCGCTTCTGGAGATCAATGGAATCGGGCCGGAGACCGCGGATTCGATAATGCTCTATGCTTACGACGAACTTCACTTCGTTGTCGATGCATATACGAGACGGATATTTTCAAGGATCGGTCTGATCGAGCCGGGCGACTCGTATGAGGAAATAAAAGAGAGATTCGAGACTGCCGTTCCGGCTGACGCCAGAGTCTATCAGGAATATCATGCCCTCATAGTAGAGCTTGCCAAACGTTTCTGCCAAAAGACCCCCACCTGCGCCAGCTGCCCGGTGAGGACCGTCTGTTTTCGCCGGATTACCTGACGGCGCCCCCTTTTGAGAATAGTTCTTGCACATATCAGTCTGACAGACGGTTTTCGGCAAAATGAGAGTGTGCCGCAACTTGTGTTAAACACAGGAGTTATGCGACGCGCTTCGGCTTACTCGCCATGAGCGTCGACGAAACCCGTTAAAAGACAAGCAGATAGAAAAAGGCTGGGGAACGGATGGTATCGACGGAAATTGTCGGAAAAACATCCGCCTGTGGATAAAAAGCATACGGAGTAGTCGATCGATGAACCTTTACTCTTTCGATACTGAAGAACGCCGACTGGTGATCGGGCTGGCTGAAGACGACGGCCGGGGTCTCGCGGGGAGGCTTGCCAGCCTCGCCATGGTTGCCAGTGATTGTGGGATAAATGTAATCGAGTGTCTCGATTCAGGAAGAAATGACCGATCGGAGAGATCCGCCGCGGACGAATTCATAAGGGTCAACGATCTGTTCATCGATGCTGGTGAGATCTCAGCGGATGACCTCTCTGGCGAGTCGGGATATTATCTTATCAGCCGCGAATCGGACATCCTGTGCCTGGGCGACTTGGAATCACCATCATTATATTCGCTGTTTGTGTCACCTGATCCCGGGAGCGTCGGGAAGGCATCGGTCTTTGCCTACCTGATATCCAGCATCATGGGGTTCTCAAGTTTTGTGTCTTTCGAAGTCAGGTTCAGTGTCTATGAGCTTCTCAATAGAATAGTCGAACGTGTGGATAAATCGAGCCCGGAAAAATGGATAAATCTTGTGATTGAAGAAAAAGAGGGCGATCTCTCGGTTTTCATCGCGGACAGAGGTGTAGAATTCGATCCCACAGATACGGATGAGTCGTATCTTGGCCGACTGTTCGGGGCCGGGATATTCAGGGGGCTGGGGTTGTCCACGACGAAAAAGATCACAGATACGCTCACCTGGGAACATAAAAGCGGATTGAACCGCACGCTGCTGTACAAGGCAGAGAGTGGAAAGGACAATGCTGTGGAAGATGGAGGGAAAAAAATGGAAAGGTTCAAGATCAGCGCAGGCGATCCTTCCGGAGACGGAACCCGGAAGTTGCTTCTTGACGGCAGTCTGGACAGTGTAGCGTCCCTGATGCTGGAGAACACGATGTTCGAATACCTTGGAAAGGGAGAACTCTCGGTCGAACTGGATTTCGAAAAGGTCCCGTTCGTGTCGAGCGCCGGAGTCGGCGTCCTCCTGGGCATAGTCTCGACTTTTCGCGAAGGTGGCGGAAAGGTCTCTTTCGACAGAGTATCGGCGAAGATACTCTCCGTTTTCAGGTTGCTGAACCTCGATACGTATTTTGTTTTCTCCGGGACGACCGAGACGGAAAAGGCCTACTGACAAAAAATAGAGAGAGTTCCCCATGAGACAGGAAAGAAAAGAGATCGATCTGGCCGATGAGGCTTCCAGCGATGTCAGGCAGGGGCAACGCGAGGAAAGGGCGCTGAATCCGGGAAAAAGCCTGGAGCGGAAGGCCCATATCTTCGAAGCTCCGTTCCGGTTGTACGAGCGGCTCGGGTCGACTTTCGATATCGACCGGATATCCAGACTCCTGCTTATGACTCTTTCGGAACAACTGGACCTGAAGACGGTATCGATATATCTGTGTGCTCCCGACAGGACCGAATTCGGGTTGGTACACTCCCTCGGTACCGGCAGTGACGCCCTGCCGGCTTCGATCAGCGCTGCGTCTGGTTTTGCCCGCTGGCTGAAAGCTGAAGACGGATTGATGTTTATCGACAGGTATTATACGTCGGGTGGGGAACCGGGTGTGGACGAGGTAGCGGTCCTGACGTCTCTCGAGAAAATCGGATTTTCCTACGCGAGCTTCCTCGAAAACGATGGCGAAGACCTGGGTATCCTCTTTTTCAGTTCCAGAACAGGAAGCAGATCCTTCGATGAGTTTGACAGGGAGTGTCTCCGGATGCTTGTGCGGGTAGGAGCGATCACCATAAAGAACGCGCTGAGATTTCATCAGCTGAAAAGATACCGGGAGAGCAGCGAACAGTTCGCGAGGGTCAAGAGCGAGTATATGGGGGAAAATTCCGTACATCTTAAAACCGCTCTTTCTGTCCTGAAGAGTTCACTCTGGTCGATTGAAAGTGATGGCCCGGGCAACGCGATAATGGTGGATATGGCGCGAGACGCGACAGTCAGGATGGAATCCAGTCTGAGCAGTTTTCTGGCGCTTGTAGATGCCGGGATGGAAGATACCCCTCTGGATCTTGAGAGGACAGATCTTTCGGTAGTTCTCGAGGATTGTTTGAGAGAGTATATCCCTGAACTCGAGGAAAAGAGTGTTACGGTGAGGATGAAAGACGGCCTCGCCGGCAGAGAGGTCTTTCTGGATCCCTCCAGGATCATGGTCGTGGTCCGGAATATTGTGGACAACGCGCTTCAGGCGGTCGGCCGGGGTGGACAGCTGGTCGTGGATACCAGGGTAGCCGCATCGATGCCTTCGCTCGAAGATGGGATCCAGCTTCAGGACTGGAATCTCTGTGAAGGTGAAATGGCCGAAGAGAAGTCCGCGCTGAGGGACCGGGATGAACACAGGCGATTTGAATCGATTTCAGAGGAGATTTCCTTTCAGAGAAGTATTGAGCAGTCGTACGCTGTCATTTCGATAGAGGATAACGGCATCGGTATCCCGGAATCGGAAATAAGGACCATCTCCCAGCCATTCAGGAAGATCCATTGTCCCCTCGAAGGTGATTCGGGGCGGCCCGGTATCGGACTCTCTGTAGCCCAGAATATCGTGGCGTGTCACGGAGGGATGATATTCTGCCGAAGCGAGGTCGGAAAGGGAAGTTCCTTTTCCATCTGGCTCCCGCTCGATTGAAAAAAGCCGACCCGAAGACACCGGGCCGGCCATTATTCATTTTATCGATTTTTTGAACTCGGGGTCCATCGATTCCGGGCTGAATGTCCGGTTTATTCCTCTTCCGGAAGTATGCGCGTAATCGATTTGATGATAATCGGTTTTACCGGAACATCTTCGTAGGCACCTTTTGTCGTAGTCTTGACGAGCTTGATCTTGTCGATCACGTCCATCCCCTCGGTCACCTTGCCGAATACGCAGTAGCCGAACATTTTTCGGGTCGCTTCCTTGTCGTTGAGGTGGGTCATGTCCTGGTGGTCGAGAAAGGAACTGTTGGCGACATTTATAAAGAACTGGTTTGTGGCACTGTCGATGGCGCCCGTTCTGGCCATGGCTACCGTATATTCGAGGTTCTTCACTCCGTTGGTGGCTTCGTTCTTAATCGGTGCGCCGGACGGTTTCTGGATCATTTCCTTCGTAAATCCGCCGCCCTGGACCATAAACGAACTGATGACTCTGTGGAATATCGTGCCGTTATAGAATTTTTTGTCGACATAGTTCAGGAAGTTTTCCACCGTGATCGGGGCCTTGTCGTCGAAAAGCTCTATTGTAAAATTACCCATTGTAGTTTTCACATAGACCATCGAGTGTTCCTGCTCTCCTTTTTTTCCGGCCGCCGAGATCGGCAGGGCGGAAAGGGTGATAATAGCGGTGATCATGATCAGGCATAGTATGCTTCTGGTCTTCATGCTGTAGATCCCTCCTTCTGGAAAAGCTGCGATTTCACTCCATCTCCCCACAATATACCGGCCGGGGCTGGATAATTAAAGTAAAAATGGCTTTCCGGGGATGAGACTGCCCGTAACATACCAGAAAACAATGTTTTAAGGTTTCCTTTGTCTGTAATGTGGAAAGCAAATATTTTTCTTTCCACAATAGATGACATTCTGATACGATGCCCGAAAGCGGTCTTGAGATTCACCTGTTTGTCAAGGGACGGGATATGAGCCGAAAGCTAGTCTACGAGCATGTCGATGTTTTCACTACGAAGCCATTCGGGGGGAACCAGCTTGCCGTATTTGAAAAGCCGGGCAAGCTTAAAAAGGCCCAGATGCAGCTGATCGCGCGGGAGATCAATTTCTCCGAGACGACATTCATCTTTCCACCCAAAGACAAGGAAGCAGACGCAAAAGTCAGGATCTTTACTCCTGCCGAGGAGATTCCGTTTGCCGGCCATCCGGTTCTGGGTACCGCTTTTGTGATCCTCTCGAATAAAAAGGGAAAGAAGCCGCCGGGTCTTGAACTGGAGTTGGATTCAGGCAGGATCTCGGTAGAGGTGATCAAGTCGAACAAGACGGAGACCAGGCTTTCCATGACCCAGCCGGTGCCGAAGTTCGGGAGCGCTCTTATGAATAGAGGGCAGGCGGCCAAGGCTGTAGGAATCAAGAACTTTGATCTCCTTGGCGGAGGAGTGATCTCGAGCGGACTCGATTTTCTGATAATGGAGGCCAGGGATACCGAGATCGTCGGCCAGGCCAACCTGAACATAGAAGAGGCCGTCAATGTGATGGCCCGACACAAAGTCATAGGCATATATCTTTTTGCCAGGACAGAAAATCCAAAGGTCAATATACATGCCCGGTTCTTTGCGCCGACGCTCTCTGTGGTGGAGGACCCCGCTACGGGATCGGCTGCCGGGGCCCTGGGAGGCTATCTCGCCAGAATACTTAAGTTCCCGGCCGAGCTCAAACTCATAATCAGCCAGGGAAAAGAGATGGGCCGACCCAGTCTTCTTCAGGTAGATGTCCATTGCGACCGCGGTATGGTGCAGAAAGTAAAGGTCACTGGTTCGATAGTGAGGGTGGGAGAAGGCACAATATTAATGCCTTGAATGATTTAATTATTATTTTGCTACAGAATGTGATATAATGACAACGGTTGAGGGGTCGGGCACGTGAAAACATCGACCAGCTCTGAATAAAACCGACAATATTTACCGGAAAAGGTTCTGAGGAGGTGGCCCGCGTGACCCTTTCATTGGATCTCTTTTCCGGTTTTTTTATGCGTCCATTCTGATGGACGGCTACTCCCTGAGATACTCTTCGAACCAGTCATATAGTGTGTTCCACCAGAGCTCGGCGTTCTGGGGCTTCCTTACGAAATGATCCTCATCGGGGAAGAAGAGGAGTTTCGAGGGGACTCCCTGCCGCTGCAGCGCGGTAAAGAACTCGAGACCCTGGGTATACGGGACCCTGTAGTCATGTTCTCCATGGACTACGAGACAGGGTGTTTTGAATTCCGCGACGAACCTGTGTGGCGAAAACTTTTCGTAAGTTTCCCTGCTTGTCCATGGCATGCCGCCAAATTCCCATTCCGGGAACCATAACTCCTCGGTGGCTCCGTACATCGATTCGAGATTGTAGACTCCCGCGTGGGAGACGAGGCATTTGAACCTGTCGTTATGGCCCTCGATCCAGTCGACCATATATCCCCCGTACGATGCTCCGGCCGCGCCGATCCTGGCCGGATCGATATAGTCAAAGTTTTCTATGATATAGTCCAGTCCGTTCATGATGTCGATGTACGGGGCGCCTCCCCAGTCGCCGCTTATCGCGTCGGTGAATGCCTGCCCGTATCCGGTGCTGCCGGTAAAGTTGAATGTGGCTACGACATATCCCGGTGACGCGAACATCTGGACGTTCCAGCGGTAGTGGAAGTTGTCCCCGAACGCTCCCTGCGGGCCGCCGTGTATCAGTACGATGACCGGATATTTTTTGCCTTCTTCGAAGAAGGGAGGTTTGACGATCATTCCGTGTATTTTCGTCGCTGCTCCATCGAACCAGAATTCTTCCAGCGGGTTCATCGACAGGTGGGCGAGCAGATGGGCGTTTATGTCGGTGAGCCTCGTTATCTTTTTTCCCTTGATCGTGGATGTGTAGAGGTCGGTCGGTCGATCGACACTCTGTCTGGCGAATACTATCTTCCTGCCGTCAGCAGAGATCCTCAGGTTGTTATCATATCCGCCGGTAATCACTTTTTCGGGCGTGGTCCCACGTATGCTTACCCTGCAGATCGAGTAACGTCCCCGATCCTGGGTAGAGAAGAAGATCGAACGGCTGTCCGGGCTCCAGTCGAAGTTGCCGATACCGTAATCAAAATCTTCCGTAAGATTGAGTGTCTTTTTCTCGCGGCGGTCGTACAGCATCAGGCGATAGCGGTCAGCCTCGAAGCCGGGTTTCATCTGGGCCCTGTAGGCGATATACCTTCCGTCGGGTGAATAACGGGGATTGTTATCGTTGGACGGGTTTTCCGAAGTGATCGATGTCGTCGTACCGTCCGTGACCGACCTGATGTAGATGTCGTTGTTTGTAGAAATGGCCACCATCGGATCGGGATTCATGGAATAGCATATCTCGTTTCCGTCAGGTGAGAAATCGTAATCACGTTCTCCCCCGAGCGATATAGGGGGGACATCCGTCATTCCCCTGTTTATCTCCACGAGTGAAGAACTGTCGATATTGGTCAGGAAGAGGTGGTTCCATCGCCCCTCTCTCCAGCTGTTCCAGTGCCGGAACATCAGATGATCGATCAATCGGGCCCTGACCTTGCTGTTTTTCCATTCATCCAGTTTTTCGGCGTTACAATCCATGTCCTCGCAGTCGGGATATACGCGAGAGGTGAATGCCAGGGTCCTGCCGTCGGGCGACCACAGGGGATCGGATACTCCGGTCGGAATGTCTGTGACCCTGCGTGCTTCTCCTCCGCCTGTCGGGATCAACCATATCTGTGAACTGCCTTCGCGGTCGGAAACGAAGGCCAGCTCTTTCCCGTCGGGCGACCAGCACGGAGCATAGTCGCTTCCCCCGCTCCTGACAAAGTTCCACGGTTGTCCACCATCGGTTCTGACCATGTAGATGTCGGTGTTCGACGAATTACTTTCCCTGTCGAACCAGGTCACCGTAAAGGCGACCAGCTTTGCGTCGGGGGATATCTCGAAACTGCCGATCCTTCCAAGTGAGATCAGGTCATCGAAAGTCAACGCGTGAGGGTCGCCGTTGATCTCTCCATCGTGGGCGCCGGCCGGCATGACCACGGCCACGGCATACAGCGAAAGAAGGAGCAGCATGACGGGGATTCTCGAGAATAGATATCTCATATCAGCCTCCTGCGGGTTGGGGTCAGACACTCAGGTCATTGTCAGATGTTTTACAGGGGTCCATTCTAGGAAAAAGAACCCTTTGTGGCAACTTTAATAAAAAACTGTCGTATATAAACTTGATTCTACAGGATAATTCTGCAAGTCTGAATGACGATCGTTCAGCCGGCGCGACGCGCCACGCACCATCTGCTTCCCATGGAGGAAGATCATGATAGAAGTCAGTGAGATAAGAAAACAGTTTGGAGAAGTCAGGGCCGTTGACGGCCTCAGTTTTAAGGTGGCCGAAGGTGAGATCTTTGGTCTTCTCGGCCCGAATGGCGCGGGAAAGACGACTACGATATCGATGCTTTCGGGTCTTCTCGCGCCGGATTCAGGGACGATAACGGTCGCGGGCATGGATGCCTCCAGAGGCGACCGCAGGGTGAGGGCGCTGATGGGCGTGATTCCGCAGGAGATCGCTCTCTACGAGGAACTTTCAGGCCGCGAGAATCTGCATTTCTGGGGTGGACTTTACGGCCTGACAGGCGCGGCTCTTAAAAGAGAGACCGACAGGGTACTCGATATGGTCGATCTGACCGACAGGGCAGACGACCAGGTAGGAAAATACTCTGGAGGGATGAAAAGGAGGATCAATCTCTGTGCCGGTCTCATTCACAGTCCGAAGATCATTCTGCTCGACGAACCGACGCTGGGAATAGATCCCCAGGCGAGGATCAAGATACTCGACATCGTGAAAAAAGAAGCGGAATCCGGAACGACGATCATCTATACCACCCACTATCTCGAGGAGGCGGAAGAGCTCTGTGACAGGATCGCGATCATAGATAAGGGCGCCATCCATGCTGAAGGGAGCCTTGCCGAACTTGTCGACCTTGTGGGAGAAGAAGATATGATCACCGTTACCGGCGATTTCAAATCGTGGAAAGGCGACAACCTGCCCGAAGGTGTGAGGCTCGACCATATGGAGGAGGGCAGCCTGAGGTTCTATATCTCCAGGAAGGACTCTCTGGGGTCTCTTCTCAATTCCTTTTTCGGCGCGGGGATCAGTGTGGAAAGTGTCTCGATCAGGGAGCCGGGGCTCCAGGGCGTATTCCTCAAGCTGACCGGCCGGGAACTGAGGGATTGAACATGAATACGATACTCAGGATATTTATCCTCGATCTCAAGAGAAGGATGAAAAGCCCTCTCGCTATCGTTCTCACGATGTGTATCCCCCTGGTAATGACATTAATAATCGGGTCGGTCTTCGGTCGCGATGGAGATGTGAAGCTGCCAAGGATAAAGATGCTTTTCGTTGATTATGACGAGGGCCTCGCGGCGCAGTTTCTCAGGCGGGGACTGGAGCTGGGTCAGCTCGCGGAGATGGTAGAGGTGATCCCTGTCGTCGAAGAAGAGGGAGAACGCCTGATGGCCGAAGGTGAGGCGTCGGCCATGGTCGTGATCCCGGACAGTTTCACTACGAAGATAGTCGATGGTGTGCCGGTCACTATACGGGTCGTGAAAAACCCGTCGGAATCGTTTCTGCCGATAATCGTGGAAGAGATCATATCGACATTCGGAGTGATCCTCGACTGCGGGACGAATACTTTCAGAGAGCCGATCAGAAAGTCGAAAGAGATCCTGACTGACGAGGGATGGCCCTCGCTGAATGAGTTGCAGACGCTTATGGACGAGGCGAAGGCGATATTCGCTCTTGCCGGCGGGTACATGGTGGATACACTGCTCACTGTCGAAGAATCTACAGTCTCCGAAGCCGGGGACGAGGGGAACGGAAAGTCCTCGGGATTCAATGTCTTCTCATATGTCATGGCGGGAAGCATGCTGATAGGCTTGCTCTTTACCAGTAACATCATGCTCAGGGATATCGTGAGGGAAAGGGCATCGGGCACACTGACCAGGACTCTCGCCGCTCCGCTGAGCATCTGGCACGTAGTAGCCGGAAAACTGCTGGCCGCCTACATGGTCACGATGGTGGCCAGTATCGCGCTGCTGATCATAGGACGATTCGTTTTCGGCATGGACCTGGGTGGTCCCGTCGTTCTCGCTGTACACCTCTCGGCTACGATTTTCATGATCACCGGGTTGATGACATTCTGTTTCGGTCTGATCAAGAGTGAACGGGCGGCCGAAGCGATCGTGTCGGTCCTTATCATCGTGATATCCCTCCTCGGTGGAGGTATGATACCGATCAGTCAGATGGGTGAGGCGTTCAGGGTGATCGCGCGGTTCTCTCCGGTCTACTGGGCCAGCGACGGGTTCATGAAAATATTCCTCAACCAGGCCGGCCTGATCGATATCGTTCAGAATATCGTCATACTGACAGGGATAGGGCTGGTGACTCTTCTGCCAGGCACCTGGCTGCTTGGAAGAAACCTCAGGAAAGGAGGATCAAAATGAAACGGATCGATCCTCTGAGACTGACCTGGCTCATCGCCCGTACCGACCTTGCCCTGACCTTCAAGGACCGCAGTACCGTCGTATGGGCCTTCATCATGCCCTTTGTCTTTATCTTTGTTTTCGGGCAGTTCGGAAACAGTTCGGGGCCATCGGGAGCAAGTGCTACGATAACGGTCGAAAATAATGACAGGGGACCACTCGGTGACGACCTGATCAATACACTGAGACGTGAGAATATCGCTCTGGTGGACAGCCTTGCCGCGGGAGCTGACGCGGTGAGAACTCTGGTCATTCCGGACGATTTTTCCGAAAAGGTCTTTTCCAGAGAAAGGACCGCCGTCTATCTCCGCAAGAACGAGGGTTCGAACGCCCAGGCAGGGGAGACGGCTGCCATCGCCATAGCCAGGGGGCTGATCAAGGTCGTATCGGCACTTCTGGAGATCGAGAACGGGATGATCGGGGCGGGCAGCCCATACCTTTCGGTATCGGGCGACTCTCTCAACGGAAACCTGCAGATGGTGATCGATAACATGCCTGCGGGAGGCGTGATGCTGGAATCCCGGATCGATTCTCTGATGGCGAGGGATCCCGGCGTATTGATCGATAGTGAGCTGGCCGGACGAGGGGTGGAACCGCCGGGAGGTTTCCAGGGATCGGTCCCGGGCAACCTGGTGATGTTCGTACTCATGATGATGGCTTTCGGAGGGGTCACGTTAGTGATCGAGAGAAAGAGCAGGGTGTTGATGCGGATAGGTGTCTCTCCGGCAGGCCGCCGTGAAATAGTCGCGGGAAAACTGCTTGGCAGGATGATGCTCGGATCCCTTCAGATCCTCGTCCTTCTGGTCGCCGGAAGGTACATCTTTGGAATAAACCTTGGTAACGCCATCCCCGCGCTGGTCGTTCTTATGCTTTCCTTCGCGTTCTGTGCCGGTGGATTCTCTATTCTCTTCGGGTCGCTGTTCAGTAATCCCGATCAGGTATCGGGATTCGCTGTCATAACGACGCTCGCGATGTCGGCTCTCGGGGGATGCTGGTGGCCGCTGGAAATCGTGTCGGAACCGTTCCGGATCGTGGCCTTCCTCCTTCCGACAGGTTGGGCGATGGATGGGATCCACAAGCTTATCTCATTCGGGTACGGGTTTTCATCGGTCGTTACCCATATAGTGGTCCTGTTGCTCTTCGGCCTCGTATTCATGGCGATAGCCGCGAAAAGACTTAAGTTGCATGACTAAACCCGAGCCTTCGGTACAGGTGTCAGAGATCAATCCATGCTGTAATGGATAATGGCTCCGTTCGATCCAACGGCATTTATATCAAAGGGCCCGTTTCCCCAGACCGATCTGAGTGTCCCCCCGACGGGGCTGCTCTGGGGATTCCAGTCCGTACCGTCGAAATGCAGGATGATCCCTTCCTGTCCGACCGCGAAGACGTCGCCAGGGCCGCTTCCCCAGACTCCGTAAAGCTGTCGGGTCGTGCCACTGTCCATCTTCACCCATTCGACTCCATCGTAATGCAATATGGCCCCCTGGTATCCGACAGCGTAAATATCGTTCCATGCGGTTCCCCAGATGCCCACGAGGAGGAATGCCGATGGTGCCGCGACCTCATCCCATTCGGTCCCGTTATAATGGATGATGGTCCCCAGGCCCCCGACCGCCCATACGTCATCCGGAGCAGCTGCCCACACACCGTGAAGAGACAGTGTCGTGTTGCTTACCATCTCCTCCCAGTCGACTCCGTCATAACGCATGATCCGGCCTTCCCATCCGACGGCGAAGATCACGTCGCCGCCCGCTCCGGAAAAGGCGTTCAGGTCGATATCGTACGGTATCGTCTCCCTCTGCCACTCCGAACCGGTGTACTTGAAAAGAGTGCCGTATTCTCCGGATAAAAACACGTTGTTTTCCGCCGTCCCATGGACCGAGTTGAGGTGAAGGCTGGTCGGCCCCGGCCATGTGTCCCACCCGAACCCGTTGAAATGAATTATGGCTCCGTTTCTGCCGACTGCCCAGGCATCGGTTTCTGAACTGCTCCAGACTCCCGTCAGGTGTTGTGACCTCGCGTCCGGGATCCCGGTCCAGCTGCTGCCGTTATATTCGATTATCACTCCAAGATACCCGGCCGCGTAGCAGAGGCTGGTGTTGATGGCCGTGATCCCGTGGAGCCTGTACTCGGTCGCCTGGTTCATCAGGGACCAGGAATCGCCGTCGTAGAAAAGAGTCCTGCCGTGGTCGCAGGACGCGAATACCATATCACTCGAAAGTCCGCTGATCCCGGTAATATCCTCTGTGAAGAACATTCCCTCATCGATCGAAACGATCATGGGCGACCAGAACGTCCCGTCGTAATGGAGGATGTTTCCGCTGAGTCCGCCCATGAAGATGTCATCTGCTGAACTTCCCCATATCGTGCGGAACCCCGTGACATTTATCCATTCGATCTCCGTCCAGGACGAGCCGTCGTAATGGAGGGTCGCGCCGTAGTCTCCGGCGGCGTAGATGTTCGATGACGACGAACCCCAGATCGCGTAGAGATCGTCGGTGACAGATGTGACCACCGGACTCCAGTCTGTTCCATCATAATGGATCATTGTACCGTAGTAGCCAACGGCATAGACATCGCTGCCGGAGGACCCCCATACGCCGTTCAGGTCCGTCTGCACCCCCGAATCCATCATGGTCCAGGCGGTCCCGTCATAATGCAGGATCACGCCTGATTCGCACGCCGCGAAGATGTCAGAGCCGGAAAGACCCCAGATCGAATTGACCTGAAGCTCCGTGCCGGAATCCATGGTGTTCCATGAGGACCCATCGAAATGGATGATGGTGCCATCAGATCCTCCCACGAAAACATCGTTTTCGGAAGCATGCCATATTGTTCTCAGATTCCTCGAGCTGGAAACCAGGTGCCATGACCCCGTCTGTTCCCCGGGTTGCTCCGGCGCGACCGACGAGTCGCTTCCGCACGATGTGATGATGAAGGAAAAGGTCATGACTGCCATCAGGGGCAGGATGGATGTCAGATGTCTGCGTTTGAACATGCTTTGTCCTTTGAAAGAACCGTAGTGCGCCTGTTTCTTTAATCTATAACAATTTTTGTCGGGAAGAAAATGTTTTGACGGTGAGGAAGCCGTGTTCAGCGGCTGGCGCGGTTACTGGCGATATACCAGGTCATGCCTTCTTTCGATTCTGTGATGACTTTTTCCGAGGCGATCATCGAATCCATAAGCTTTATGGTCTGCGGGACACTCAGCCCCAGCGCGGCGCTGATGTCAGCGGCTGTGCAGGGGCGACGCTCTATCATCGACAGGATATTCTCCGAGGCTGCTCCGTCCTCATATTTCGTCTTGCTCGACACGTCTGCCACGATCTCACATCTGTCGCCGAACATCGCGCGGATCTCCTCCAGGCGTTCGCGTGAAAGGGCACGTGTGTCACCGGTCGTGCCGGGCCTGACTGCCGTGTTGAGCTGTATCGATGCGATATCAAGGCCGGATACTATGGTCTTCAGCCCCTCCAGGTTTTCCGTGTCAGTGTTATATCCATCCACGAGGAGGATCTCGAGGCGCACTTCTCCCCGGTATCCTTCGATAAATCTGGTCAGTCCACCGATGACGTTTTTCAGCCTGATCGAGGGGTGAGGCCTGTTTATCTTTTCGAAACAGGTCTGTATGGCCGCGTCCAGAGAGGGGACCACGATATCTGCCAGTGACAGTTCGTCGCGGACGTCTTCCATCGAGATCAGGGAGCTGTTCGTGATGACCGCGACAGGGATTCCCGAGAGGTCCTTCATGCCGCTGATCAGTTCTCCCATCCCGCTGTAGAGAGTCGGCTCGCCGGCTCCCGAAAGGGTGAGTATGTCCGGGCTTTCCTTTATCTGACCAAGTCGGGTCTTGAGCTCTTCGAGGATGTCGCCGACAGGATAGAAGTTTTTTCTTTCGACCGAGAGATCTGTAGTTCCTCCGCACTCACAATAAACACAATCGAAGGAGCATGTCTTGTAAGGTATGACGTCCACACCGAGAGACCTGCCCAGTCTCCTCGATGCTACCGGCCCGAATATTCTGCCCATCTCGTACCTTCCGTTTATGGTCTTCTGTCAATGAATCTAATCGAATCATTGCGCCCCTTCCAGAAAAAGTTGTGTGTGTGAGGGTGCAGGGATGATTTTTTCCGGATATCCTTGAAGATTCTCCGCGAAAGTAACATTATCATCCGGGAGGATGATAGTCGGTGACTTTCATTTGGGATCCGGGGGTTGATCATGGAAGAAAGCGCTCTGTATAAGAGCAAAAAGAGGGATATCGATGATATAGTCAGGCTCATCAAGCCTGGCAGCAGAATATTTATCGGATCGGGTGCGGCCGAGCCCCAGGCCCTGATCAAGATGCTTATTGAGAAGGGCAGGCAGATCGCGGATCACGAGACGATCAACGTGATCGAACTGGGCACTTCTCCATACGCGGAAGCGGTGATGAGCAGGCCTTTCAAGCAGAACGCTTTTTTCATCGGGGCGAATGTAAGGGACGCCGTCAACGAGGGGAGGGCGGAATACACGCCCATCTTTCTCTCCGAGCTTCCCGACCATATCCGTTCCGGATCGCTCAAGATCGATGTGGCGTTCATACAGGTAGCGCCTCCGGACAGGTATGGCTACTGTTCTCTTGGAGTATCGGTCGATGTCGTAATGGCAGGAGCGGAAGTGGCTTCTCTGGTCATCGCCGAGATCAACAAGCAGATGCCGAGGACTCTCGGCGACAGCTTTATTCACATCAAGGATATAGACTATGTGATCGAGAGCGACCTGCCTCTTTTGATGCTCGACCCTCCGGAATCTGACAAAGTCGCGAACAAAATAGGACAGAATGTGGCCCGGCTGATCCATGACGGGGCCACCCTGCAGACTGGTATCGGGATGATTCCGAACGCGATCCTGTCCTTTCTCAAGGAAAAGAACGATCTCGGGATACACACCGAGATGTTTTCGGACGGGATCATCGACCTGGTCGAGTCGGGAGTGATCACGAACAGGAAGAAGACGATCCACAACGGCAAGATCATAGCGACCTTCTGCATGGGTACACAACGCCTGTACGATTTCGTCAACGACAACCCGCTTATCGAATTTCATCCCTGCGATTATACTAACGATCCGTTCGTTATCGCGCAGAACGAAAAAATGATATCGGTGAACGCGGCCATACAGGTCGATCTCACAGGGCAGGTCTGCGCCGACTCGATAGGCGAGTACTTCTACTCCGGTATCGGAGGACAGGTCGATTTTGTGAGGGGCGCGGCAAGGTCGAAGGGGGGCAAACCGGTCATCGTGCTTCCGTCGACGGCTCTTGGAGGCGATCGATCGAGGATCGTGCCTTATCTCGACCAGGGAGCCGGTGTCGTGACGTCGAGAGGGGACGTCCACTATGTTGCCACAGAATTCGGCATTGTCAACCTTCATGGCAGGAACCTGAGGGAACGTGCGCTTGCCCTTATCAGTATCGCCCACCCCGATTTTCGCGACGACCTTGTCGATTACGCCAAGAAGCGCCACCTTGTGCATCTCGATCAGATGCCTCTTGTCATCCAGGGTAAATATTATCCGGAACAATACGAAGAAGCGGTGGAGTTCGATGGCACACAGATATTTTTCCGGCCGGTCAAACCGACCGACGAATCGATGCAGAGGGAGTTCTTCTATTCGCTGAGTGACGAATCGGTCTACTATCGGTTCTTCAACAAGATCAAGGCGATGCCGCATGAGAAGATACAGCCGATGGTAAACATCGACTACCGCGAGGAGATGGCTATCGTAGGGCTTGTCGGTGAAGCGGGAGATGAGGAGATGGTCGCCATCGGGATGTTCAAGATCGATCCATCTGTCAACGACGCGGAGGTGGCTTTCCTTGTCCGTGACGACTGGCAGAAGAAAGGGATCGGAACCTTCCTGATAAAAAAACTCATTGATATCGCTTTGGAAATGGGACTGAAAGGCTTTACTGCCGAAGTCCTTTTACAGAACAAGAAGATGATGTACGTATTCCATAAATGCGGGTTTCCGGTCAGGACAAAGCTCGAAGACGGAATTTATGTCCTCAGGATAGATTTCAGGGAGGATTCTTCCCTTTGATAATGGACGGTAGCCGGGATACTGAAAGCTGGAAAGTAATTGAAAGATGATAAAGATATGAAAAGCATCTCCCCGGCAAGGGACGGTGCCGTGTTCATCAATTCCGATCGATTGGGAGGCTATTCCTTTTCACCGGAACATCCTTTCAGGCCCGAGAGAGTGAAGATGGTCCATGAGATGTGTGAAAGGCGGGGGCTGTTTTCGGGCAATAGTGTCAGAGTGGAACAGGTGGAGGAGATCGAGGATGGCCTGCTGGAAAGATTTCACACGAAAGAGTATATCGATCTGCTCCGCGACGCGGGGAGTGGTGGCGACATTGGTGTCGAGATGCTCTATCACGGTCTCGGGACGATGGAGAATCCGATATTCAGGGATGTCTATGATTTTGCGGCCCTGTCAGTGACAGCCAGTGTGAGAGGCGCAAGGATCGTGGCGGAGGAGGGCAGGTGCGCGTTCAATCCGTGCGGTGGATTTCATCATGCCCATCGAGACAGGGCCTCCGGTTTTTGCTATGTAAATGATATTGTGATCGCCATAGATGAATTGCTCCGCCTCGGCGCCAGAGTCGCTTATCTCGATGTTGATGCTCATCACGGAGACGGGGTCCAGGAAGCTTTTTACGACGACCCCGGAGTGATGATAGTTTCGCTCCACGAATCGGGCAAGACCCTCTTCCCCTGGGGAGGGTTCGAAAAGGAGTCGGGTGGCCAGGGGGCGGAGGGGTTTAATATAAATATCCCCATGCTTTCCGATACGGACGATGAGACATTTCTTTTTCTATTCCGTTCGATCGTCCTGCCGGCATTGAATCTGTTCAGCCCCGATATCGTCGTTCTCCAGGCTGGTACGGACACATTCGCCACCGACCCGCTCACTCATCTCAAAATGACAAACAACGGCTATATAGAAGCGATCGGATCTCTTCACGCCGCATTTCCCCGAATACTCGCGCTGGGTGGGGGAGGCTACAATATGGCCGATGTCGTCAGGGGATGGACATTGCTCTGGGCCGAACTTGCCGGGGTCGAGCTCGATAGCGGTTATGGTGGAGCTCTGGGAGGGGTCCTGCTGGGAGACGCTTCTATCGATGGATCCGACCTGAGAGATATGCAGCTGTATACTACCGGGCCCGCGAAAGAAGCATTGAGGAAACACTCGGAATCACTTGTCGCCAGATTCGAAAAGGAAATCAAGCCACTACTGAGAAAGTCCGGATCCGCCGGTCGCTGAAAGAAAAGGATTGTAACAACTTATGGAAAAGCAGCTGAATATCGTTGAAGCTCAGATCAATTCACTTGTCGGTGCTGTCAGGAAGACGGGGATCGCCAGGAATATCGAGAAGGAACTTCTCGGTGTCCAGAAAAAGCTTCACTATGGAAATATCGAAGATCAGCAGCAGCTTTTCGATCTGCTCTGTCACGTTGTGGGGGTCTCGAAGCCTCCGTATCTGATAGAAGACTGGGAAGAAGCGTGGGGAAATGTCTTTTCATACCTGGTCCAGATGATCCTCTCCTCCCCGGAGAGGTCGGAGAAGATCATTTCGCTTCTCTATGGTCCTGAAAATATTCCGGCAATTGTTTCGGAGGAGAATATACTCTGCATCAATCCCGGTTCAACATCGACCAAACTTGGACTTTTCTCCGGATTGAAACTGATCGCGGAAGAGGAAGTTCACCTTCCTCCGGATTTTGAGGATACGATCGAGACGAGATCCGATGCCATTATCAAATGGATGGAATCACAGGGTGTGGAGAAGGGACAGCTCACCGGCATAGCCTGCCGCGGTGGATTCGTCAGGTCCGTGCCGACCGGCACATACAGGGTCTGTCCCGAGATGCTGAAGGATCTCGAAAATCCGCGGATCGTTCATGCCTCCAATATGGCGATACCGATCGGACAGAAGATCGTGGAACGATACGCGGGCGACACTGAGATCTTCGTCACTACCACCGATCCGGTCGCTTCAGACGAGATGAAGACTTCGGCCAGGCTGACCGGTATCAGGAAGCTTCTCAGGGACGGTTCGGGCGCGCACTACCTCAATCATAACGCTGTCCACGGCCTGGTCTGCGCTATTCTGGGTGTTTCGAGGGAGGAGATGACGACGGTCGGCGCGCATATGGGTGGCGGAATGTCCGTGGTCAGGCACGAGGGGGGGCAGGCGGGAGACCTGGTCAATGCTTTTTCCGGACTGCCGAGCGCCAACAGGTCGGGTAATATACCTCTCGATGTACTCGTCGATGCTCATGACAGGGGCGAGATGAGTATCCCCGAACTCAAGAAATACCTCTTCGGCAGTGGGGGCCTGATCGACCTTGCCGGAACGAATGATTTCAAGGCGCTCATGCATTTCATGGACTCCGGCGCGGTCGACGTGCAGCACGAGAAGATAGAACTGATCCTCGATTTCATGACGAGCGGGATAGCCGGCGAGATAATGAAGTTGTCGGCGGTCGAGGGAACCATCGACGTGGTGATGCTGACAGGGGGGCTGGCGAGAAGCACCGAGTTCACAGGTATGATCAGGCGAAAACTCCTGCCTTACTTCCCCGTAGTCACTATCCCGGGTTCGATCGAACACGAGGCCATGGTGGCGGGGTTGTTCGGGGCGAAATATAAACCGGCCACACTGAAGGATTACCCCGGAGAACGCGACAGGCTGAAGAAATTCAGGGCGATGGAGAAAGATCTTATCGATACGGAGATATTCTCTCACCCTCACCTCAGGCGCAAGGAAAACGCTCCGGTCGGCAGTCTCGACGAACTTATCTATGTCACGAGAGCTATGGTGGCCAGGTACAGGGCTCCCAGAATAGCTATCGTGGGCGCTGAGAACGAGGACGCCATGGCAGCTGCCAAGCAGGCGAACGAAGAAGGCCTCTATCCTGTGGCCAGGTTCGTCCTCGTCGGTGATTACTACAAGGTCAACCAGATCGCATGGGACTACGATGTGAAGGTCGACGGAGACAACTATACGATAGTCGATGCTGACGATCCGGTAGAAAAGGCCCTCTCTCTTCTCGATTCCGGCGCGGTCGATCTTCTGATGAAGGGTGGAGTGAAGACGTCCGAGATCATGGGCGGCACTCTCCGGTACCTCAAGAAAAACGGGAAGCTGAAAAAAGGTTCCATATACAGTCATGTCGGTGTCTTTGAGATACCGAGTTATCCAAAGCTTCTCATGGTGACCGACGCGGCCCTCATACCTGCCCCCAGCCAGAAGATAAAAAAGAAGATCCTGGAGAACGCCTTGCAGATAGCTTCCTATCTGAATATCGACAAACCTAAAGTGGCTGTCATCTCGGCAGTGGAAATAGCCAGCCCGAGCGTCGAGTCCTCCATGCTGGCGGCCGAACTCGCGGCAGAATACACCGACAGGGAAGACTGTATCGTCGAGGGGCCCCTTTCACTCGATGTGGCCATGTCCCCCCAGTCGGCTGCGGAAAAAAACTATAGAGGGCAGATCAGGGGTAACGCGGACATTCTTCTGATGCCCGATATCGAGGCTGGTAATGTCGTATACAAATCGCTGACGGTATCGTCCGGGGCATTTCTGGCGGGCGCGATAGTCGGCGGAGGCGTTCCCATCGTCCTTACTTCCAGAGGCGATTCGGCCAGGTCCAAGCTGGCTTCGATCTGCCTTGCTTCGCTGGTAGCCATGAAACAGGGTGACGTTTCGATGAGTGATTGATCCCGGGCTATCTGATTTCCCCGTTTTTGTCACACTTTTTGCCAGTACGTATAGTTTGCACTACGGACACGCCGGCCTGCGCGTGCGTACGGGCTGTGATTACGGTTCCGTCGACTTCGGGCAAGTCTATAATCGGTTGCAAAATATTCGGATATGTGATAAAATGCCGCAGAATACGGCACATGGTCTTGTACCCTGCTGTCAGCGTCGCGGATGCTGCCGGTGGGAATTAGCGGATTTGGATAATAACAACGACATCATAACCGGGAGGTGAAAGGAAAACTGGCAGTTTGTTTCACTGGAAAGAGAATTTGGGATAAGGGATCGTCTTTTATCATTGTTTCAAGGAGAGATCGAGAATGAAATCGAAATTACTGCTGCTTGTACTCATTATCTTCACTGCCTCGGCGCTCTTCTCGGGAGCGGCCGACGCGCAGGTACCGACCAAGGGACCAAAGAATCCCAAGTCGGTTCCGGGCACTGCTTCTGAATTCGGATATATACCGCCACCGGTCGACCTTTCACATATCGTTGTGACACCCGGCAGGCTGATGGCACCGGCGGCTTCATGGGACTGGCGTTCGACAAGCCAGGTTACCTCGGTGAAGAACCAGAATCCCTACGGGACATGCTGGGCATTCGGCACCCTGGGTTCCTTCGAGGCTTTTATACTCATCAACGAGTCGATAGCGTATGATTATTCCGAGCATAACATCCAGGGTTGCAATGTCGTTTCGACAGACTGCAACGCGGGTGGTAACGCGTGGATGTCGGTGAACTATCTTGCCCTCTCAGGCACGATAGACGAATCATGCGACACCTACCCCGGTACCTGCCCCGCGGCGACATGCAGCAACCCTGCCTGTTCGTTCGACAAACAGGTAACCGAGTGGAGAGTCATTCCGAATGACGTTACGGCGATCAAGAATGCCGTACAGACCTATGGCCCTCTCTATGTATCGATGTACGCCAGTTTCCCCGGTTTCAGTTCCTATGACGGAACGACATGTCTCGTCTATGCCGGAACGGAAGATCCGAATCATGCCGTAGTCATCGTCGGATGGGACGACGACATGTGCGGTGGCAACGGTGCCTGGATCGTCAAGAACTCCTGGGGCACGGCCTGGGGTGACAACGGTTATTTCTACATCGAGTATGGAAGCGCGAGGATCGGTTCGAACGCGAACGTCATCACCGATTACAAGAATTACGATCCCAACGAGACTATCTACTACTTTGACGAATATGGCTGGTGGAGCTCCGTCGGATACGGAGACGGCAACGACTGGGGTATGGTCGCCGTCACCCCGACGACCAGTAACGAATATCTCTATAGTGTCGATTTCTGGGCCACAGCGGCGAATTGTTCGTACAGCATCTACGTGTACGACACATTCTCCGGCGGCGTTCTTTCGGATGTTCTCGCGGGTCCGATCAGCGGCACTGTCAGCGATGCTGGTTACTATTCCATAGATCTTCCGACTCCTCTGCAGGTAACGTCCGGTGACGTGATCTACCTTGCCGCCGACCTGACGACGCCTGGATACAACTATCCCGTTCCATACGACGACACGGGCCCAATGGAGACGAACAAATGTTTTGTCAGCAATGATGGGACATCCTGGAGCGCCCTCGATAATGGCAACTATGCGATGGGCGACACAGGTATACGCGGTCGTATAGGACCCGAGATCGTGGCAGGCGAATGTTCGATGGAAGGGGACCCCGCGTTTTTCGTAGGATTCCCGGGTGGCACGATCAATGTCATCAAGGGTGAGACATGGTGCTCCGATATCGCCAACACGAACTTCGGCTTCGTTTCCACCATCTGTACCGAAATGGACACCTTCTGTATGCACTACGGAGACCTGCTCGGCTGGACGATCAGCTCTGCTGATTTCCCCGAAGGTGCATGTTTCACGGTCAACCCCGGTTCTTACTACTGGAACGAAGTCTGTATCTCAGTTCCCTGTGATGCTGTCATCGGAGCGACGAACACGCTGACAGCCTTCATGGCTTTCTGTGATCTGAACGGTGTCTGCGCACCCGACTGCGGCGATTGTGAAGATCCGAACTGGTACGGGGGCGACCCGTATTATCAGACGACCACACAGGACTTCGAGGTGGTCGAATCTCCACCCGCACTCTACATCCTGCAGGATACGCTGTACTATGTGGAGCAGGGACAGACAGCCGCTTACATACCGTTCTCGATATGTAACGGAGATCCGTGTGCCGCGGCCACCGACTATGGTTACAGCATTGTCAGCCTTGGAGTAGTCGGCGCCGCGATCAATCAGAACGGTACTGCTGTCGGTGTCGTGGGAGGCAGCTGCCAGGACGTCTACGGTATAATCGATGCCGGTCTTTCCGACGTCTGCGATTATGACACATTGACTATAATCGCCTGGGATGCTGCTACTGGATCGGTCTACGACACATGCATTCAGGTCATTCATATTGTCGAGCCGGTTCCGGTACCTCTCTTCAGTACGCCGGTTATCGTGCTACTGGTAATAGCGATGTTCCTTACAGCCGCCATCATCATGAAGCGGCGGGCTGCTGAAAGCGCCTGAGACGCGTGACAGGCAAAGATAGACTGGACGGGCGCGCGGAGCTTAGCTTTGCGCGCCCGTGCTTTAATGTGGACCTGCCGGCATATTATGACTAATATCACCGCATGAGTATCAGGGTTTTCACCGCATATGATTTTCGTCCTCTCGAAGATGAGTTGATCCGGAGGATCGACGCTGTCAAGGCCTCGGATCCTCTGGCTCCCGTGTATATACTTGCCGGATCAAATCTGGCCGGGAGATATCTGAACGATCTTCTGTCTCACAGAATGGGTGGGGTCTTTAATGTCGGGATAATGACATTTCCCGACCTCGTCTCACTGGTGGCTGAATCGGCGGGAATCGAATGTCCTCTGACCCTTCCCCCTTTCTCGGGACGGATAGTCATTGAAGGGATGCGGCGAAGGGGCGAGATACCACGGTATTTCGAGTCGATATCGATGACCGACGGTTTTCCGGAAGCTGTGCTGGGAACGCTGACCGATATCGATGAGGCCGGATTCGATGCTGCTATCGCGAAAAACCTTTCCGGGAAGCGGGACGCACGGGCCGGGACAAGAGACCTTCTTGATATATATATGGGCTACAGAGACAGGATCGCGCGGATCGGTGGTGACATCCACTCGTTCTTCAGGGATGTGACGGCCGCTGCTGGCAGCCTGGATACAGGACCTTCCATATTCGTCTACGGATTCTACGATATGAATGAATTGCAGTATCGGTTTCTTTCCTCGATTTCGGGGTGGGGTGGAATAGATATCTTCATTCCGGTAGACGGGGAGGAAGAGAGCCTGTCGGGACGATTCGTCAGCCGCCTGAAAGATTCCGGTTTCGATCATACGCATCTCGATAGAGAAAAAGAGCGTCCGGGTGGGAAAAAAGCTTGTCTGGACGGCAAAAAAACGAATAGGCTTACTGGCCCCGCGAGGGAGGTCTTCAGCGCTCACGATCCGGAATCGGAGATCCGCGAAATAGCCTCCAGGGTACTCGATCTGGCCGGACGCTCGATCCGGTTCGGGGAGATGGCCCTTCTGATCCCACCCGGATATGACGAGAGTCTGGTGGGAGAGATATTCGATGAGGCCCTGATCCCCTGTTACATGTCCGGGCATCCGTTTCTCGAACTCTCCGCTCACGCGAGGACCCTTCTTTCACTGGCGGGCCTGATGGTCGGAGTTCCCTCGAGGTCCCGGCTTGTCGATCTTCTCGCTTCCATTCCTCTGAATGCGAATGGGGACACAAATGGGCATCCGGACCCGTTTTCCGTATGGATCCGCGTGAGTGCCGAATCTGGCATGACGGGCGAAAATGGTTGGGTTGAAGAGAATGTCGAACTGATCGACAGACTTGAAAGAAAGATGGATGAAAAAGACGGAGACAGAGATCTGGTAGATGCGGTAAGACGTTCGGGAGAGGTCATCGAGAATATCATGGCCCTTTCAAAGGTGGATCGGACAGCTTCCTGGAGCGACAGGGTCGAAGCCCTCTCCGGTGTGGCTGCCTGGCTTCTGGGAAAGGACGAAGAGTCCCGTGCCGTACTTCATAAGATCTCCGGGCTGGTCGAGCTTGATCGTATAGACCGGGAATGTCCGGCGAGGGTCTTCTGTTCCGTGCTGAAGGACCTGTTGTCGCGACCTGCCGGAGCGGCGGGCAGATTCGGTGGGGAGGGAGTCAACATACTGCCATTGTCGGCGGCTCGGGGACTCAGGTTCAGGGCTGTCTTCATCCCCGGACTGACAGAAGATGCCTTGCCCGGCAGGACCGGCAGAGACCCTTTTCTTTCCGACGAGGGGAGAGAAACACTGGAGAGACTGTCGGGTTCCGGGGTGAGGTTTTCGAGAAGACAGGACAGGCCTGGAGAACTCAGACATATCTTCGACCTGGCCTGCCGATCAGCGGGCGAGTACCTTTTTCACAGTTTTCCGAGAAATGGAGAGGGGACAGACAGGGAAAAGATCCCTTCTTCTTTTCTTGATCCTGAAAGCGGAGAGGATGCCGTCCAGGGTGGCAGTGGGGACATTGCTGCTGAGGGCCGGGTACCTGTGACCAGAGTGCCCTGTGGTCCGGTTCATGCGTGGTCCAGGGAGCCCATAAGTGAAGAGGAGTTCAGTCTGCTATCCGTGTTCAGGTGCGGCGAAAAGGCAGGCGAACTTTTTGAGAATATGTTTTTTGCGAAAGGCCTGCGGCTGTCATCTTCGAGGTGGAAGAAAAGTAGATTGTCCGCGTATGACGGGATCATAGGTTCGAAAGAGGGGTTGAGCGCGCTTCGTTCGATGCTCGATTCCAGGACTCGTGTGTTTTCACCGACTTCGCTGGAGAGATGGGCGGGGTGCCCGTTTGTATACTTCCTTAACGATATTCTCGGAGTGGAATCGGTCGAGGAGCCTGAAGAAATGATCTCCATCGATCCTCTTCGGAGGGGGATCGTCGTTCATTCGATCATGGAGGTCCTCTATGGCGAATTAAATAGAAAGAAACTTCTTCCCCTGACCGCGGAAAATCGTGGGGTGGTGCTTGAAGCCGTGGCCAGGGTCAGCGGCGACACACTCGAACGTTTCGCCTCCAGAGAGCCTGTCGGACTGAAGATGTTCTGGGAAGTGGAAAAGAGGATGATCATCCAGTCGGTCATCGGATATATCGAATCGGAGATACGGGAACAGGACGGTATGATCCCCATCGAGTACGAGAGCGCGTTTGGTTTCGGGCCTGACGGGGTTGATGTGGTATTGGACACGGGAAAGAGATCGATACATTTCAGGGGCAGGATAGATCGGATAGACCGGGACCCCTCGAGCAGGTTCCGGGTCATTGACTACAAGACTGGAAAACTTGACGGCAGGAAGGACAACGACCTTGGCGGCGGAGTCTATCTTCAGCTGCCGGTCTATCTGCTCGCCGCGGCGCGGATGCTGGGTCTTGATATCGGTGATGGTGTCGCCCAGTACAGGAAAGTCGCGCCGGGTGGCGGCAGGAGAGTCGTTACCTTTTCAGGAGAGGACTGGGAGGAGATGTCCAGGCAGCTTGGAGATGTGGTCGATGTCATCACTTCCGGCATGGAGGGCGGACTGTTCTTTATCTCCCCCGATAAGCAGGGGTGCAGATTCTGTGGTCTTTCGTCGGCCTGTCCTTCGATGAGGGGTTATATCCTGGAAGAGAAGGTAATGAAGGACGACAGGTGCCGGGCGTATATATCGATGAGAAGAGGGGAGGCAGAAGGTGAAGGGTGAACGGGCTACCAGGCCGGTCGATTTCGAGGCCAGGCTGAGAGCAGTATCGGATCTGGATTCCTCGCTCTGCCTGGAAGCTGGCGCCGGAACGGGAAAGACTACTCTTCTTGTCGATAGATATCTTTCCATTATAGGTCAGGGTAGAGCCCTGCCGGGCCAGATAGTAGCCATTACATTTACCGAGAAGGCTGCCGCCGAGATGAAATCACGTCTCAGAAGAGAGATCGATTCCCGGATCGCATCCCTCGGCAGGGATGATGTTTCCAGTGAAAGATTCAGGGAGGCCAGGAGCCATCTCGAGAGCGCGCATATATCGACTATTCACGCCTTTGCTTCTTCTCTTCTGCGCGAGAACCCTGTCGAGGCGGGGATCGATCCGGGTTTCGGGCTTCTCGATGATATCGAGGGCGAGATGCTTCTCGACGAATGCTGGAACACTTTTCTCTCGCGTCCGCACGAGGGGGCGGAAGATATCATTCGTTCCTGGTACATGGCCGGAGGCAGGGTCGACAATCTTCGAGATCTGGCGATGCATTTTTACTATGGGCGTGGAAACGAAGCTCTATCCGGAATATTTGAAGACGCGGCGGGAAATATCTCTGAACATGTGCCGGTAGACACAAGTGTCTCTGAACAGACGAAGGTAGACACAGTCGTCTTGCCTGAAAGTCTGGCCGATCTTGTCGAAGAATCAATTTCGAGGCTGAAGCTGCTTCTGGAATCCTCCTGTGATGACAGGGACGATAAAGGGGCTGTTTTGATCGGGAAGTTTTCGGGGGAAGCGGCCCTCATGGAGGGACTTGAGGGGGAGTTTCGCGAAGAGTTCGCTCTCTGTCTCGCCATACCAAAGCCAAAGGGGAATAAAAGCAACTGGGATCCGAAGACAGCCTGCGACGAGCAGAAGAAGATATTCCGCGATATGGCCGCCGCGCAGTCCGCGGCCAGGACTGCCCGGATGGAAAAACTGGCGCCTGCCCTGAACGAGTGGCTCGCCGGATTCGTTTCTCTCGTGGAAGAGAGGAAACGTGAACAGAGCCTGATGGACTTCGACGATCTTCTGATAAAGGCGAGGCTCCTGCTCCGTGACGGCGGCTTGCTGGAGGAGTTGAGGCGCAGGTACAGGTTCTTTCTTGTCGATGAATTTCAGGATACAGATCCCCTGCAGGCCGAGATCATCATGCTGCTCTCGTGCAGCCCGGGAAGCCGTGAGATAGCACCCGGACCCGGCAGGCTGTTTATCGTGGGTGATCCAAAGCAGAGTATCTACAGGTTCCGGAATGCTGATGTCGAGATATACGAGAAGGTCAAACGCAAATTCATAGAGGCAAAGGCCTATCTGAAGATCACCCAGAATTTCAGGTCGCTTCCCGGAATCACCGAGTGGGTCAACAGGGCCTTTTCCCTGATAATCAATAAACCGGCTGATGGTTGCTATCAGCCCGACTATGAACCGGTATACGCCTTCAGGGAAGGTGACGCTACTGCCGTCATCAGCCTGGAACTGGATCCCGTTACCGAAAAGGCGGAGGATGTCCGAAAAGCCGAGAGCGACTCGATGTCAAGGTTCATATACGGTCTGATCGATTCGGAACGGACCGTGATGGATCCTGTCACTCGAAAGTCCAGACGGATCAGATTCGGTGACATCGCTGTCCTGTACAGGGGCACGACGGGAATCGAGCACTATGAGGACGGGTTGAGAAGGGCTCAGATCCCCTATATGGTCGAGGGAGGAAAACTTTACTTTACCCGCCAGGAGGTAAGGGACCTCGCGTCGGCTCTCTGGGCGATCGAGGACCCGGGCGACTCGCTGGCCCTTGTGTCGACTCTGCGTTCAGGGATGTTCGGGTTCAGTGATGAAGAACTGCTTCTCTTCAAAGCTGATGGAGGGTGTTTCGACTATTCCCGCCCGGGGATAACGGACGGTTCTTCTCACGGTGATATGCTGGCCGCGTTTCGCCTGCTGTCCTCGTTGCATGCTGGCCGCAATATGGTCGGTCCTGCCGGGACGCTGGCTGACCTGATGCGTGAGACTAAATATGTCGAATCTTCTCTTCTCCAGCCACATGGCCGTCAGCGAGTGATGAATATCAGGAAAGCCGCGCAGAGGGCACGCGAATTCGAACGAGGCTGTCACTCGTTCAGGTTCTTCGCCAGGTGGATGAGAGACCAGGAAAAGCTGGGGGTGGCGGAAGGCGAATCGTCTTTGATAGATGACGGGAACGATGCCGTCCGACTGCTCACGATCCACAAATCGAAAGGTCTGCAGTTTCCCGTTGTCATCATGGTGAACCTGATGCAGACACCCAGGCCCCCCGGCAGGTTGTTAAGAACAAAATCTGGTGGAGCAGCTTTCAGCCTCGGAAACGGCTGGCAGACTCTGGACTATGACCGCGCGGTCGAAGATGAAAAGGTCAGGGACCGGGCTGAGTCGGCACGCATGCTATACGTAGCAGCTACGCGTGCCGGGGAACTCCTCGTCATCCCGCGTACCTTTAAGAAGAACAGTTTGTACGAGATGATCTCCGATGCGGTGACCATGAATGTTGTTGAACGGGAGGATACTGGCGCGGTGATACCTGCCGGTGGAGATCCGGGCGACGTTCTCAGTCTCGATGCTTCCCTGCTGGAATCGGCTGACGGCCGTACCCGCCCGGAAATTGAAAAAGATCCCGCGGGAGGATTGCGGAAAATTGCTTCTTCCTGGAAGGTGTGGCGCGAGGAAAAGGACAGAAAGATATTCTCGGCGTCTTCCTGCCCGGTGAGGATATCGCCTTCAGGACTCAAGGCTGGTGTGCCCGGGAGGAAACCCGAAGAGAGATTCGCTGAGGGTCCACACGGAGATGCCGCTGGTGGTGGTGTTCCGGGCGGAGAGTCCAGGGCACTGTTCATCGGGAATGTCTTTCACAGAATAATGGAAATCGCGGACCTTTCCTCTGTCGATGGTACGTGTTCATCCATCGGGGGGCTTCTCGAGGGCAGCGGATATGAAGACGCGTATCCCGAAATCGAAAAGATGGTAAAGAATACACTGGCCCTCGATCCGATGATCAGGGCTGCCGGAGCAAGTCGTGTATTCAGAGAGATGCCCTTTTCATTTCCAGTCTATGCGCGAAATGCCGTGGAACAATCGGCCGAAGAACAGCCGATCGGATTCGCGGGGGGAAGGGTGGACCTTCTTTTCCAGGATGAGGGGGGATGGACCCTGATCGATTTTAAGACCGATGATGTCGCCCCGGATGCTGTGGAGTCGAGGATGAGTTCATACATGAACCAGGGGGGAGTATACGCGCTGGCGCTGGCAAAAGCGGGACTGAAAATGGACGGGGGCGTTTATTTCATCTTCGCCCGCCCGGGTGTGGCAGTCCGCCTTGATGTTACCGCTTCGTTGCTGGAAGAGGCCGGCAGTCTTGTCGAGACGATCGCGATGTCGCATCTGGTGGATCCGCTTTGTTCTGAATAATAGTTCTATACGAATGAGCGCGCGCGGGGGCAATGAGAGTGTGCGGGGCATCGGACCCTGGTTGTTTCTCCCCCTCCAGAACTGCTTTATCACTGGAAATCGACGATCATCGATGATATGATAATTGCCTGCAAGCATGAGTGATATGGAACGGAACGGCTGGGGGGGTATTTTGACCGAGCCTTCAAAATTCATCTATGAACAGTTGGGCAAGGACAGACTTGCCGGAATCCTGCTTGGGGGGCTGGATCATACGGAAGATCCGGTAGCCGTGCTTACTCTCGACAGGAGATTCGTTTTCTGCAACAGGGCGTGGAAGGTTTTTCACGGTGTAGATCCAGATACCGATCTGACCGGGGAAAGCCTCGATGAGATAGCCAACGAGGTCATCGATCCAATTATGCGCGAGGGCTGGGAAACGATACTGAAAGAAAAAAGGTACCAGAAAAAATTCTATGTGCCGTGCACCGGAAGCTGGATGGTCGTCAACGCGACTCTGATGGATTACCTCGATCCTCCCCTGATGACCATTATACTGATGGACATCACTTCTTCGGTCAAGGACAGTGACGACAGGGTGAAATCCCATTTTATGAGCAACCCGATCCCCATGTTCATGTGGCGGAGGGAAGGTTCTGAAATGGTCCTGAGAGATTTCAACGAAGCGGGGATCGAGCTTACAGGCGGCAGGATCTGCGAACACATCGGCATTTCTGTCTCGGAGTTCCACAAGGATAATCCCGAGATCATCACAGAGATCAATCGATGTTACGAGGAGAAGATATCGATCCGGCGGGAAGTCAAGTTAAAGAATCCCGCAGTCGGTGGTGCCTGGCACCTCGATGTAAAATACGTATATCTGGCTCCTGATCTAGTGATGGTCCATATAGATGATGTCACCAATAGGGTATTGGCCCAGCAGGAACTGGAAAAATACAAGGAGCACCTCGAAGATCTGGTACAGAAGAGGACAGGGCAGCTGGAGGAAACGAACGAAAAGTTAAGGAACGAGATCGACGAAAGGGAACTCACGGAGATAGCGCTGCGTGAGTCGGAGGCGAGGTATAGGGCGGTAAGCGAACTGACCACTGATTACACATATTCAGGTGTCGTTTACGAGGATGGCAGGATGAAGAAGGAATGGGTGGCTGGAGCTTTCGCTAGTATTACGGGGTATGACCCGGAGGAGGCCGATCATGTGCTGGGAAACCTCGAGATCATTCATCCTGAAGACAGGCATATTGGCCTCGGTCAGCGCCAGTCCTATTTTTCAGGCAGCATAAAAGTCAAAGAATTCAGACTCATCAGAAAAAACGGTTCGATCGTCTGGGTCATGTCGTACGGGCTTCTGGTTGAAAGGACTGAAGATGGCGGGGTAAGGGTCCTTGGCGCCGTTAAAGACATCACCGAGAGAAAGAACGCCGAAATTGTTCTCGAAAGACGTAACAGGGAACTCCGGGTCCTGAAGGTGATCAGGGAGATCTTCAGGGTGGAAGATGACATGACCGAGGCCTTCAGTCAGATCCTCGATCTTATCCATGACGAGACCAGGATCAAGAAGATAGTCGTCCTGGTCCCGGACCAGGACAGAGGTGGATTCAGACTGCTGCTGTCAAAGAATGTTCCGGACGACTTGATCCCTCCACTCGATTATATCGGGGAGGATGATGAATATGCTGCCCTTGTCACGAAGACAGATGGGGTCGTAGTGCTCGAGGATGTCGCGGAGGATCCCGATCCGGACAGAAGAAGGGTCAAGGAGGAGATGAATCTTTCGAGGACGCTGGCTATGCCTGTGAGGGTGGCAGGGGAGGTCAGGGCGGTTTTTGTCATGGGAATACCTGTCGGCATGGAATTGCCGGCGGACAAGCCTGATTTCTTCAGCGTCGTCGGTAACCAGATCGGTGTGGAGATGGAAAGGGCCGAGCTTCTCAAGTCCAGGACCGAGTACCAGAAGCAGTTGCGGAAGCTTGCCGGAAACCTGTTGAAGACAAACGAGGATGTGAGGACCGAGATCGCTCACGACCTGCATGATGTCATCGGTCAGGCTGCGGCGGGCATAAACACTGAAGTCAAGCTCTTTGAAGAGTCATTGCCACCGAAGAATATAAAGACCATCGAGTGGGCCGGGCATATCCGCAAGGAACTGAAAGGGTTGATCGGGGAGATAAGACGTGCCGCATATTCCCTTCATCCCCCCATGCTGGAGGATCTTGGGTTGATTCCGACTCTGAAATGGTATATAAACAGAATTGTGGAACCTGAGGGATTCGAGATAGAACTTAGCGCTACCGGATTCGACGAAGAACTGCCTTCTTATCTCGCGCTGTCATTCTACCGGATCGCGCAGGAGGCGTTGACGAATGTGGTCCGGCACAGCGAAGCAGAATTCATTGTATTGAAGGTCATCAAGGGTTTTCCCTGGGTTATCATGGATATCAGAGATGATGGGAAAGGGTTCCAGACGAAAGGCGAGGACGCTGTAGTAGAGGGGCTCGGGATAACGGGTATGCGGGAAAGAGTTCAGAACATGGGTGGAAAATTCAATATAAGTTCCAGTCCCGGACAGGGGACGCATGTACGGGTAAAGATTCCTCTGGAGGTGGATAATGATTGATAATATTAAGCTGATGCTGGTAGACGATCATAACATCGTGAGACAGGGGTTTAAAAGCATACTCGAAGACAGGGGTTTTGAGGTGATCGCGGAAGCTGCTGATGGAAAGGAAGCGATTAATGCCGCGCGGGATATTCTTCCTGACGTTATAATCATGGATGTCGGGATGCCGAGGATGAGAGGGATCGAGGCGTCCAGGCGGATAAAGAAGGAATTTCCTTCCGTCAAGATAATCATGCTCACCATCCATACAAATGAGACCTATATCTATGAATCGCTGGACGCCGGAGCCAATGGGTATCTTGTCAAGGATACAGCCACGGAAGATCTTGTGGAAGCGATCAAAGCCGTAGTCTCGGGCGAGATCTATATCAGCAGGAATTTCCCGCCTGACGTACTGGAAAACTACGGAAAACTCAAGAAAGCGGGCAAGAAGGGCGACCAGTTCAGTCGACTGACGAACAGGGAGAGGGAAGTCCTTCAGTATATTGCCGAAGGGAATACCAGCCAGGCGATAGCCAGGGAACTTTTTATCAGCAAGAAGACAGTGGAGAATCACAGAGCCAACATCATGAACAAACTAGGCATCCACGATACGGCGAGCCTCGTGATGTACGCTGTCAAGATCGGCCTGGTCGACAGCACCTGATCACGTGCCTGTCGCCTGTTTTTCCCCTGTGACTGCCGGTGCTGATCCCCATAATAAATTTGAGGTAATTACCTCATTGTATTAAATCGGACGATGGTTTATTCTTACGTAGGATTGTTGGATTTCCGGGACAAACTGTACAAACATTTTAAAAAGACTTGAACTTTCGGTGACTGTATATGTATAAGAGAGTGTAAGAATGCGGAGGTCTGATTTAAGTTATAGTGATTTGTAAAAATATACGGGATACGGCAAGTTTTTGCCGCCTGATTAATGGAGGTCTTTTCCTTCCTACCCAAAAACCCCATCTCTTCCCCTAGGAGATGAGCCGCTTATTTGGCGAGGACTTCCGCCTGATTTATCAGGTTCGACTTCCAACGCTCCGTGAGAGTCCCTTAGGATCGCTTTCCACTTCTTAGGAGTTGTAGTCGAATACAGGCGGCATTTTTTTATTGTTTTTTTTACTCAAAGATGAATATCATTGTCAGGTCAAGGGCTGATCATAACCTGAAACAGGGGTGGCAGATGAAAAATGTCAGACAGGCCTGTATTTTACGAAAAGGAATGGTCTTTCTGGCTGTTCTTATGTCGATCTCGATCGTGTCGGCCGGGAGGTGTCACGCGTCCAGGCCCTCTCATATGGAGTTTCCGGTCAAGTTGATGAGCCTCGAGACGGGCTATGTGCTTGGTAACGGACAATCGACGAAGATCGGTATCGGCGATTCCGGGTTCGGCGTGATGAATACGGTGCAGTTTTCGACAAACACACTTATGGACATGATCACCCTGGTCAACGGGCAGGTGAAAGTACGGATCCTGCCGGAGAGCCTTGGCCTGTTTTCACTTTCCACAGGGCTGGCTTACTATAACCTGATCAGTTCGCAGTATATTATCGATACGGTGGTCGAAGAGGCATTTACGGAAGAAGATATCAATATAGATTCCGGGTTGGACATACTCGGCTGGTTCATGTCGGCGAGCAGGAAGATCGGGCCGGCTGTCAGATTACATGCCGGCTACCAGTACCGTCGACTCCAGGGGAACCTTACTACGAAGGATCCGGTCGTGATGGACGACGGCGACGAATCGATCGGAGTGGACCTGGATTTCGATGAGACTGCCGAGCAGAGCTGTCTCATGTTCGGTGCCGACGCGGACATATTCAGTCATCTTAAGATCATGCTCGAGTTGGGTTATGATTTTTCGTACGAACAATCAAGAGGCGGTGCTGGCGTGAGACTCGGTATTGGAGGAGCCTTTGCCCTCCAGGCAGGTGTGTTGTGGCCGGGGGTCGAGCTGGACGAAGATATTGATCTTCCCGTACTGCCGCATTTTTCCCTCTTCTGGAGATTTTAGCGAAAGGGTGATATCTTGAGACGCCTCATATTGATATTGATGATGATCATCCTGGTGGCAGGATGCAAGTCGACACTGAAGGTCAACAACCAGTCCGATCCGAAAGATTTTAAACCGGTGATCCTTCCGGGTCACGGTATCACAGGTGAAGCCTTCGCGCAGCTCGATTTCGAAGTGCCGGATGAGATATCGAACGAGGAGTTCGATATCGAGAGGGCTAATATATTTGGAGACGTTTTTCTGGACACACTCTATGTCGAGGGAGATGTAGAGATCGAAGTCGATATATATATTGGTCTGGAATCCGGCTCGGCGAATCTCGATGATCCAGCGCTCAACCAGTACGTAGCTTCCGTTACTATTTCGGGTGTAGGGCAGCATAATCAGATCGCGATCACTGATCCGGGCCTGCTCAGTCAGGGACTGGCAAACGGTGTCTTCTACGTAAAGATCGTCGCGGAGATCATTTCCAACCCTACAGCCCCAGGTGATGAGGTGATGGGAGTCCTCATGATGAACGATATCTACTTCGACGCCTGGCTGGTGAGGGAGACCGGCGGGTTGTTTCCGTTCCTGTATCTGTTCTGATGCCGACCATCTTCTGAAGCACGTCAGGCTACGAGCCGGAGATCCTTGCCACGTATCGTCTCGTTCTCGGCCCGTCGAATTCGCAGAAGAATACTGCCTGCCATATGCCCAGGACCGGCTCTCCACCTGAGATGATCAGAAATTCCGACGTGCCCGTGAGTGTTGTTTTGACGTGCGCGTCCGAATTGCCTTCGGCATGAGTGAAAGCTGGCGAGTCCGGTACAAGTCTCTCAAGATCGTTCGCGATATCCCTGGCCACGGCAGGATCGGCTTTTTCGTTGATCGTCACCGCGGCAGTTGTATGAGGCACAAAGATATGGCAGACACCTTCGTCGATATCACTTTCCCTGATCATTAAGCGTATGTCGGAAGTAATGTCTATCAATTCGTTATGTTTCGATGTCCTTATCGTTTTCTCTTTCAGCATTTTTTCCTCCGTTTCGCTGAACAGGCCCTGTGACATAATATGGCATAATTGCCGTGAATGGAAGGCTTGACCGATTGTTTACCTTGAAGTATACTGCTCTCCCCGGCTCAATAGCAGGGTCGGCAAACCGGGTTATTAATTAAAGTCTGTTGAGTCCCTGACCGTCAGGTGTCGGTATGAACCGTCCCGTGAGGGAAGGGTCGCGTGGACAGTGTTGAAGATAGCCGTACAAATTGATTCAAGGAGGTCGGTTAATGTCACTTAGTGGTCTGGAACCTAAAGCTCTATGGAAACATTTCGAGAAGATCCTCAGCATCCCGCATTGTTCGGGAAATGAGGCAGCACTTGGTGCGGCCCTTATGGCTTACGCGAAGAACAAGGGCCTGGAAGCAGATATGGACGATGCCGGAAACGTTGTGGTAAGGATTCCCGCGACTCCGGGACACGAGAAGGCTGAAACCATCGTTCTTCAGGGACACCAGGACATGGTCGGTGAGAAGAACTCGGATGTCGAGTTCGATTTCTTCAAGGATCCGATCCAGGTCGAGATCCAGGGAGACTGGTTGACCGCGAAGGGTACGACCCTTGGTGCTGATAACGGTGTCGGCCTCGCGGCGGCTCTGGCGATTGCTGACGAGGAAGGGCTTGTACACGGACCGATCGAAGTGCTGGCCACTGTCGACGAAGAAGTCGGCCTGACAGGCGCTGCCAAGCTTCAGCCGGGATTCGTAAAGGGCACTACCATGCTTAATCTCGATAGTGAGGAACTGGGCGCTGCCTATGTCGGTTGCGCGGGTGGAGGCGACACTTCGATCAAGCTTCCCGTAGAAATGGTCGATCCTCCAGCCGGCACGAAGGGTTACACTCTTAAAGTAGCCGGACTTCGCGGTGGGCATTCCGGGATCGATATCATCGAGCAGCGTGGAAATGCTATCAAGATAGCCGCGAGACTTCTGGACAAGGTGATGAATACTCAGCCGGTTCATCTTGCCGAGATCAAGGGTGGAAGCAAGAGAAACGCGATTCCACGGGAAGCATTCGTCGAGTTGATGGTCCTGGAGACCGCGGTCGACGAACTGGCCACCTTCATCGAGGAAGAGACCGACAGGATCAAGATCGAACTGGGTGGGCAGGAATCAGGCCTGGCCGTTTCGATCGCTCCGTCGGACGCGGGGCATCAGAAGGTACTCAGCGGATCTTCCCAGAAGAACCTGATCGATTTTCTGCTTGCCATCCCACATGGTGTTGAGGCGATGAGTTACGATATAGAGGGCCTGGTAGAGACTTCGAATAACCTGGCCACGATTTCGATGACGCCGAAAGAAGCGGTGATTGGGACGTCCACGAGAAGTTCGATAAAAAGCGCGCTTCAGGCGCTCAGGGACAAGATAGGTGCTACGGCGAGGTTGGCTGGCGCGGAAGCCATAGATGACGAGCCTTATCCCGGATGGATGCCCAATCTGGATTCCAATATCCTGAAAGTCGTCAAGGAAGTACACACAAAGGTGTTTGGTAAAGTGCCCGAGATGAAGGCGATTCATGCGGGTCTTGAATGCGGTATCATAGGGGAGAAGTTCCCTGGAATGGACATGGTGTCTTTCGGTCCGTGGATCGAGCATCCGCATTCGCCCGAAGAGCGAGTGCAGATACCCTCGGTCGGATCGTTCTGGAAACTTCTGGTAGCGGTTCTTGAGGAACTGGCCTGAGTTTATCCCGGTCTTTTATGTGATCATGCAGGGTCGGAACCTCTGGGAGGTGCCGACCCTTTTTCTGTCCACCTGCTGTGGCCGGATGGATGTGGGGGGGGCTGGGTCGATATCGCCGGGCTGGCGTTCATACGGGCTTTAACCGCTTGACTTTGTTTAAGTAAATGTTATTATTGCGTGAACAAAATGGATGGTTATAGGGGTGTAGCTCAATTGGTAGAGCATCGGTCTCCAAAACCGGGGGCTGCGGGTTCAAGTCCTGCCACCCCTACATTTTTTTCACTGGCAATACCTCCGATTCATTCCATCCGAGCTAGCAATAACCCTGCGCAAGGAGTCTGTGATGAGCAAGAAGAGAGTGACGAGCGGGATGAGGCCTACGGGCAGTATGCATCTTGGTAACCTGCTCGGAGCACTTGACAACTGGGTCCGTCTTCAGGATGAATATGAATGCTTTTTCTTTATTGTGGACTGGCACGCTCTTACGACTCCGGGGGGCGGCGACGCCGTGGGATATGAGAATCTCGGTGACCTCAGAAACAGGGTAAGAGAGATAGCGATAGACTGGGTCTCGGCCGGTCTTGATCCCGATAAATGCTCCATTTTCATCCAGTCCCACGTTCCGGAAGTCGCGGAACTCCATCTCTTGTTTTCGATGATAACTCCGCTCGGATGGCTCGAAAGAAATCCGGCGTACAAGGATATGGTCCAGAGTTACAAGATCGAATCGCCGAGCTACGGCTTGTTGGGTTATCCCACATTGCAGGCCGCTGATATCCTTATCTACAAGGGCGATTTTGTGCCAGTCGGCAAAGATCAGGTAGCTCATGTCAATATGACACGGGATCTCGGTCAGAGATTCAACAGCCTTTACGGTAAAAAGGTGTTTCCAATCACCGAGGCACTTCTTACCGAAGTTCCCAGGGTGCCGGGGCTTGACGGCATTGAAAATAAGATGAGCAAGAGTTCCGGTAACTATATTGCTCTTTCTGACAGCGCGGAAGATACGACGAAGAAGATAAGGACGATGTTCACCGATCCGGTGAAGATACGGAAGGACGATCCGGGACATCCGGACGGTTGTGTCGTCTATGCATTCCATGATATCTACAATGTAGGCGAACTCGAGACGATCAGGAAGGAATGTGAAAGCGGCGCTCGTGGATGTGTGTCCTGCAAGATGGAACTGGCGGAGAAAATGAACAACAAACTCGAGCCGGTGAGAGCCAGGAGGGAAGAGCTGGTGGCGAATCCCGGGATGATATCCGAGATACTGAGAGCCGGAGCCGTGAAGGCCGAGGGTATCGCGCGAGAAACGTTAAAAGAAGTCAGGGAAGTAATGAATCTGCCTGCAAGGGAGAGCCTGGATGTCTGATACGACAGATTTTTTTATCGAGAAATTTCGCAGAAATCTTGAGGTTGCCGACGAATCGCCGAGATATTTCAGACCCAGACCGTACAGAAACGCGGCTGTTCGTTTCAGAAAGTGTTCGATAGATGATTTCGAAAAGAGGAGAGATATCCTCGTTAACGAGGCGGGGCTTAATGCCTTTCTTTTCCGGGCCGCCATGATTCCCGGATGTGACCTTCTTTCCGATTCGGGAACAACGACGATGACGATGGAGCAGTGGGCCGCCATGATGCTCGGTGACGAGTCGTATGGTTCAAACGAAGGCTATTTCGAGCTGATAAACAGAATAGAAGACGTGTTTGGCACTGGATGGGTGGATACTTCGTTCGCAATGGGCGGATATTCGGACAGTCTCTTTCTCTTCCACCAGGGCCGGGCGGCAGAAAACGCGTTTTTCACGATTCTGGCCCGTGAGTTGCGGGAGCTTCCAGAAGTACCCGTCCCGGTGCTTTCGGATGGGCTGATGCCGGAATTGAAGGAGAGGATACAGTCAAAACTCGACTCTCTGCCCGAGAGAAGGCGCAGCACGGATGAAGCCATGTTCATCATACCTAGCAACTCTCATTTTGATACCACGCAGGGGAATATCGAAGACAAGAGGATGATCCCGCTCAACCTTCCGTGCAGGGAGCATCTTGAGAAGAACGAGGAATTCCTTTTCCGCGGGAATATGGATCTCGAGGAGCTTGAGAACCTGCTGGCCGTCGAGAAGGAAAGAGTCCCTCTGGTCTACCTGACGATCACGAACAATACGGGAGGCGGGCAGCCGGTATCGATGGAGAATATCAGGAAGATCAGGGAGATCACTTCCAGGTATGGGACTCCGTTCTTTTTCGATGCCTGCCGTTTTGCGGAGAACGCCTGGTTTATCAGGAAGAACGAGGAAGGGTACTCGGACAAGTCGATCAAGAAGATCGTCCATGAGATGTTCAGCAACATAGACGGTTTCCATATCAGCCTCAAGAAGGATGGGCTGGCCAATATGGGTGGCGCTCTTGTGATCAGGAAAGACGGGGCCTTTTACAAGAAATTTCCCCATATCAGGGAAGGTTTCACGGACTACCAGATCATGGCCGAGGGGCATCCCACATACGGAGGCCTGCCGGGCAGGGATCTCAAGGCGATCAGCGAGGGGTTGCGCACGGTGACCCACCTCGATTATCTCGATGCCAGGATAGGGCAGGTAGTCAGGTTCGGACAGAAGCTTTCAGAAAGCGGCATTCCGATCATAAATCCTGTCGGAGGACATGCCGTATATATAGATGTGGACAAGTTTTTTGGCGGAACCGCCGCAGACGAGGATTTCAAGGGAATCGCCTTTACGGGACTGATGTTGATCGCCGGGCATCGTGTGTGCGAACTGGGCCTCTATGCGTTCGGCAGCTACGACGGGAAGACGGAGACCCCCCCCTCGCCCCGCGTCAACTATATTCGGGCTGCCGTGCCACGACTCGCGTACGAGGACAGGGACCTCTTCTCGGTCGTCGAGGCGGCCAGGATCCTTGCCGATAACCGCGACAGGATCCCCGCGGTCGAAGTAAAATACGGAAGAGCTCTGAGCCTGAGACATTTTAAGAGCAGGTTTGATTTCAAAGAGTAGATTCTGTAGGGGCGGCGTGTTTTCAGTCTCCTGCTCAGACAGTCCTCGCGCGGAAGCCGCGCTGCGGAATCTCGCGACGAGACT
>JAGLYV010000067.1 GCA_023131975.1 Candidatus Krumholzibacteriia bacterium
TCTTCGATCGCGTCTCCAGGGTGCCAGCGAGGACCAGCCGGTTCATCACGCCGAGCGCCTTTTTGAAGGGTAAGCTGGTGGAGGGTAAAATAGATCCGGCAAAGGTCAGCGTCATCCCGAATTTTGTCGATGTCCAGTCGTTCAATACGGGCCGGGAAGAAGACTATTTCCTGTACTTCGGACGGCTCTCGCATGAGAAGGGGATAGATCTTCTTATCGAGGCCGTATCGGAGATGAAGATGGGCCGACTCAAGGTCGTCGGCGAGGGGCCCTCGTCGGAAGAGTTGAAAAAACTGGTCGAGGAGACCGGCGCTCCGGTCGAGTTCCTCGGTTTCAGAAGCGGCGATGAGCTGCGGTCCCTGCTCGAGGGGGCCATGTTCGTCGTGGTACCGTCGACCTGGTACGAGAACCTTCCGTTCTCAGTGATGGAGGCTCTGGCAGCTGGCAAGCCTGTGATCGCGTCCGATATCGGGGGCATCCCCGAGATGGTCGACGACGGGGTGAACGGCCTGCTCTTCCCGCTGGGTGATGTTGCGGCGTTGAAGGGCTGCCTGGCGAGGCTGATCGGGGACAGCGAGTTGAGGCGGTCTATGTCGGTGGCCGGCAGGGAGAAGGCCGAACGGCTTTACAACAGGGACTGGCATTACGAGCAGATCATGAAAGTGTACAAGGAGCTGACAGGGAAATGATTGTGGTTTCGCTTGACTTGGCTCGTTCACAAGCTAATACTTCAGCGGGTTTATTCTGCCGCATGAAAATATTAAGTGTCGGGGTGTAGCGCAGCCCGGTTAGCGCGCCTGCTTTGGGAGCAGGAAGTCGATGGTTCGAATCCATTCACCCCGACCATATTATATCGATCGACAGGATCGACAAATGACAGAATCGACAAACCTAACGCAAATCTCACAATTTCATAATATTACCCTGATATAATTGCCGTTATTATTAAGTACGGGCTGGACAACGTACCGTTTCTTTCGCACAATCGGTGTGGGAACAGTCCAGCGTAAAATACGGTATAAAGAGGTGATCATGGCACACGAACATATCCTGGTTGTAGACGATGAAGAAGATATCCAGGAACTGGTCAGTTACAACCTGGAGCACAACGGGTACAAGGTCACTCGCGCGGATACCGGTGAGGATGCCGTAAAACTGGCGCGTGACAGATCGCCCGACCTTGTTCTCCTCGACCTTATGTTGCCGGGGATCGACGGCCTCGAAGTATGCCGCATTTTGAAACAGGACGATCGCACCTCGGGTATACCCATCGTGATGCTGACCGCGAAGGGCGATGAATCGGATGTGGTGGCGGGCCTTGAACTGGGAGCGGATGATTATATCTCGAAACCGTTCAGTCCGAAGGTCATGCTTGCCAGGGTCAGGGCCGTTCTTAGAAGGGTCGAGAACCCGCAGCCGGGAAAAGATTCGGTCATCACGATCAAGGACCTGGTCATCCATCCCGGCAGGCACGAGGTGAAGGTCAAGGGTAAGCAGGTCTCCCTGACTTCGACCGAGTTCCTCATGCTTCACCAGCTGGCACGCAGGCCCGGGTGGGTATTTACGCGGCAGCAGCTGATAGATGTGGCACGAGGAGAGGATTACCCCGTCACAGACCGTTCGGTCGATGTTCACATAGTGGGGCTGAGGAAAAAGCTTGGACCTCTTGGAAAACTGATTGAGACAGTACGTGGGGTCGGGTACAAGTTCGGGGAAGGGTAATCGCAAAAAAGATTTTGTTATCATGATTTTGGGGAATAGCAGGACTGGAGAGGTAGATTGAGAAGAAAACGGATCATCTGGCACCTGTTGCCTTACTACATAATCATCATTTTTATCTCAGTGCTTTCGCTGTCATGGTACGCGTCGAAATCGGTCCGTGATTTTCACAAGAAAGATATTTCGAGGAGTCTGAGAGAAAGAGCTTCCATGGTAGAGATGCAGCTGGCAGGCATTTATGGAAGCCTGAATTCGGCCGCGGTTGATTCCCTCTGCGACGAGTATGGAGCCCTGTCGGAGATGCGTATCACTGTGATCGATAGCGATGGAAGTGTAGTCGGAGACAGCGAGGAAGATCCGTCGAAAATGGAAAACCACGCAGACAGGCCCGAGGTCATTCAGGCCCTTGCGGGGGTTGTCGGGGTCTCTGAAAGGTACAGTGGCACATTAAATGAGAATTTCATATATGTGGCGATCCCGATGGAGATCAATGGCGATGTCAGGGTAGCCGTCAGGGCATCCATACCTCTTACCGAAGTGGACGATTATCTTTCTGCCATGTACAAACGCCTGTTTGTGGCAGGTATTGTCGCTGCCCTGATCGCCGCGCTGACAAGTCTCTTTGTCTCCAGAAGGATCAGCAACCCGATCGAAGAGATGATAAAGGGGATCGAGCATTTTGCCGCTGACGACCTTGATTACCGGATCCCGGTACAGGGGCTGGCGGAAATAAGCGAACTTGCCGGCACGATAAACAATATGGCTTCCCGGTTGAAGGACCGGATAGAGACCGTGGAACATCAGAAGAGCGAGCAGGAGGCTGTATTTTCGGCTATACCTCAGGGTCTGCTGGTGGTCAGTGATGATGAGAAGATTGTCAGGATGAATCCCGGAGCTTCCGATCTTCTTGGCATATCGGAGGAAGAGGCCAGGGGAAAGACGATACAGGAAGTCGTCAGGAACCAGCAGCTTCAGAAATTCGTGATGGAGACACTTTCGACGGAGGATCCTGTCGAGACCGATTTTGTCCTCAGAACCGATATCCTGGATCTGCATATCCAGGCCAGAGGGGTCAAACTGAAAAGCTCTGATGGCAATGGATCTGGCGCGGTGATAGCGCTTAATAATGTTTCAAGGATAAGAAAGCTCGAGAACGTACGGCGGGAGTTTGTGGCCAATGTATCCCATGAGCTGAGGACTCCGATAACCGCGGTGAAGGGTTTCGTCGAGACGTTGATGGATGGTGGGGTGGAGGACAAGGACGATGCGAATAAATTCCTGGAAATCATCAACAGGCAGGCTGACAGGATGAGCAGGATAATTACCGACCTGCTTCTGCTGGCCCAGATGGAGAGTGACCAGGAAACAGGTGGAATAAGGTTTGAAAAAGCTATGGTCATGGATATCTTCGAGGGCGCGAGGCAGGTATGCTCTTCCAGCGCATCGGCCAAGAATGTGACTATCGAAATAGACTGTGATGACGACCTTGAGGTGAAAGGCAGCCCCGACCTGCTGGAGCAGGCGATCATCAACCTGGCAGAAAACGCGATCAAGTACAGCGATGAAAATGAAAAGATCACGATCAAGGCATATCGAAAAGACGACTGGCTCGCCATGGATGTGATAGACAGGGGCTGTGGTATCGAGCCAGAGAATCAGCCGAGACTGTTCGAAAGATTCTACAGGACAGACATGGCCAGAAGCAGGAAACTCGGCGGGACCGGACTTGGCCTCGCGATAGTGAAGCATATCGTGAAGGTCCATGGTGGTCGGGTGGGCGTGGAGAGCGAATTCGGCAAAGGGAGCGTGTTTAAAGTACGTATCCCTATTGATCATTAAGAGTTAGCTGCTATACGGTTTTTTAACTATCCCTTCATACTTCTCTAACAATCTTCTTCTATATTTTTCATCGATGCCGGGGAACGGGTTTATTCTTTGGGGATACCGGGGGGATCTCGGATGATTGCCTGTTCCCGCAGAACATTGCGACGCCGAAAGGAGGTGAGACCCGAAGCTGAGCGAATTGAAAAGAGTGTGGATCTGGTTGCAATAATTCTATGAAAGGAAAGAGATGAAAGTAAAAAATTCGATTGTTTTTGTGGCACTGTTTGTAATGGTCCTGTCTGCTGCCGCGAAAGGGGCAAGCTGGAACGACAGGGTCAAGTTGAGCGGTGATTTCCGCCAGCGCCATGAACTGATCCAGGACGAATCAAAAGACGAGGACCGTACGAGATGGCGCATCAGGGCGAGGCTTGTGCTTTCAGCCGTGATAAGTGATGAATTATCCGTGGGAATGCGGTTGGCGAGTGGGTCGGACGACCCCGTATCGACCAACCAGTCACTCGACGGTGGATTTTCTACCAAGGGTTTCGGTCTTGATCTGGTGTATTTCGATTATCATCCGGAAGCTGTAAAGGGTCTGAGTATAGTCGGTGGAAAGATGAAGCTCCCCTTCCTGAAAGTTCAGAAGACCGAACTTCTGTGGGACGGCGATCTCAATCCCGAGGGACTCGCGGCGACATTCAATGGCAAGTTGAACGATAAGGTGTCCGTTATCCTCGGATCAGCTTTCTTCTATATCGAAGAAAACAGCTCATCTGACGATTACTATATGGTCGGAGCCCAGGGAGCTTTAAAGGTCAAGCCGGCTGAGGGTATGCATCTGATGGCAGGGGTCGGCTACTACGACTACAACATCGATCCTGAAGAAACATACTGCTATTTCGACAACGAAGATTCATTTGGGAACACTGCGGTCGTCGACCCTGGTGACGCGGACAAATTGATGTACGCGACCGATTTCAACGAGTTTGAATTTCTTGGCGAGTTCGGATACAGGAAAGACAAGCTGGCCTTCTATCTTTATGGCAACTACGTGATGAACACCGCGGCAGACAGTCTTGATACAGGTTATCTCGTGGGTGCTACGCTGAAGCGAGGCAAGGGTAAAGGCAACGTCAAGCTTGCCGTCAATTACAGGGAAATCGAGGACGACGCTGTGATCGGTGTGTTCACCGATTCAGATTTCAGGGGTGGTGGCACCGATGGTAACGGGCTTGAGTTGGGGTTTGGTTACGGACTCGCCGACAAGATCGATATGGGGCTCAGTTATTTCCTCAACAACAAGGGTATAGACGAGGAAGTCGATTACAAGAGGCTTCAGGTCGATTTGAAAGTGAAGTTTTAGTGATTAACAGGAGGAAAGAAATGAGATCATTTTTCAGAATGATAGCAGCATTTTCGGTTGCTCTGGTAATTGTGGCTGGTCTGGCCACGGCAAATGTTCAGGCAGAGGAGAGGATCGTCATCGACGGTTCGACGACTGTCGGCCCGATCGCCAAGGCTTTTGCCGAGTATTATATGTCCCTGCACAAGGACGTCAATGTCACGGTCAGTGAATCTGGCAGTGGTAACGGGGCCAAGAGCCTCATCAACGGCATGTGCGATATCGCTGATATGTCGAGATTCATGAAGTTGAAGGAATTTGCCGCGGCCGTCGACAAGGGTCGCATGCCCGTAGCCCATGTCGTAGCCGTGGATGGACTTCCGATCATCGTTCATCCCAGCAACCCCGTTAAGGGCCTTGCCGTGGAACAGGTCCGCGACATTTACATGGGCCGGATAAACAACTGGAAAGAGGTCGGCGGTCCTGACGTAACTATCGTCAGGATAAGCCGTGACACGAATAGCGGTACTTACGAGTCTTTCGCGAAGCTCGTTATGAAAAAAAAGAAGATACATGAGAACACTGAGTATGTCGGCAGTAACGGCGCGGTCAGGCAGAGAGTGCAGTCCACTCCCGCGGCTATCGGTTATGCCGGGCTCGGGTTCGTCGATCGAAGTGTGAAGGCTCTCGCTATCGACGGTATCATGCCCGACCACAACACTGTTTCTTCGGGTGTTTACCCGATTGCCAGGCCTCTCTACATGTTTACCAACAGGTATCCGAAGCTCGGGACGCATCTTCACGCTTTCGTCACTCTCTATCTTTCGCCGAGGGGCCAGGAGATCATCGAGGAGATCGGTTTTATCCCTGTGACGAAGTACTAGTCAGGGCTGACAGAATAGAAAGGGAACTCAGGTGATTGAAACACCGGACAAGATAAATAGAGGGGACCTCGGGCGCCGTCTTATGATGGGTGCCAAGGGGAAACGTATGAGGATGATCGGCTCCCGTATCGGTCATTCCGCCCTCGTGCTGGCCGCCTCGAGTTCCCTGTTAGCGTTGTTGTTCATATTCTATTTTATAATCAGGGACGCGGTGCCGTTCTTCAGCCTCGAAGGGGTCGGCGAGTTTTTTACCAGCACCAGGTGGTACCCATCGAGGGACGAAGCGGAGTTTGGAGCGCTCGCGATCTTCATAGGCAGCGGCCTGGTCACGCTGGGGGCCGTGGTCTTCTCCGTTCCAATGGGAGTATTCGCTTCTCTTTGCCTGAGCGATATTCTCCCGTTCTCTCTCAGGCAGGTAGTAAAACCTGTTATTGAAATGCTGGCCGCCATCCCTTCCGTAGTATACGGATTCTTTGCTCTCGTGGTACTTGCTCCCATGCTTCAGGAAAAAGGTGGTTCTCTTCTGGCGGTCGGAGCCATGCTTGTTCTTGTCCCGTTGACGATTATTCTGATCGTTGTGGTCAGCGATCTCACCAGCAATCTCTTTGCGGAAAACATCAGAAAAATCATGCGAATTATGACTGCAGCTATAGCCGCGGCGATTTCATTCTTTATTGTTCTGAAGGTATATCATTTCATGAATGGCCTTGAGGTCTCCAGCGGTACGAACGCGCTCAACGCCTCGGTGATGCTTGGCATCATGGCTTTGCCGATGATCGTCAGTATCTCTGAAGACGCGCTCAATGCGGTCGGCAGAGACCTGAGGGAGGGGAGTTATGCGCTGGGGGCAACCAGGGCAGAGACACTCGTGAAAGTCGTTGTCCCTGCGGCGAAGAGCGGAATAGTCGCGGCTGTGATCCTTGGGGTCATGAGGGCCATCGGCGAGACCATGGTCGTCTGGATGGCTTCCGGAAACGCATCGAGGATTCCACAGCCATGGTTCAATCTCCTTCAGCCGGTACGCACATTGACCGCAACGATCGCCGGGGATATGGGAGAGGCCGATCATGTAACGGGTTCGTCCAGATATCACGTGTTGTTCGTTATGGCTCTCTGTCTGCTGGTAATCGCTTTCATATCGAATCTGGTCAGTGAATTGATCGTGCGCAGGGCGAGAAAGAACGGTAGATAGATGGAAGTCGGAACAAGGAAACTGCTCGATCGCTCGTTCACTTCGGTTGGATTCCTGGCAATCATCCTGATGGCTGTATCTCTTGTCATACTCCTTCAGCCGATCATCATCAGAGGGGGGAAGGCGTTCGTATTTAAGGGAACTGTAGAATACAGAAAATTGATGCGTGAGCAGTTCGGCCGTGGCAACGTCGAAGAACTCTCGATGGATCTCGAAGAGGCGCGCCTCGCCAGGAAACCCGTCTATGATCTGCTTGATGCTTTTGAAAATGAGATGAAAGAGCAGGATTCGAGCTTCAGGCGTCAGTACAGGGCGGATTTTCGTGAACTGAAGGAACTTTTGGAGGAGCTTCTGGGTCCCCGCGAGGGCGAAAGGAGACGAGCCCTCATAAGAAAACAATACGGGCAGACCAGGCATGACAGGTCATTGGTCAAATTGCGGCATGTCATCTATATCGAAGGATATGACTATTCTGATACGTCCGGGATGGGCGTGAAGGTAGAGACCCCTAGAGCCGAACTATTCACCGGCACATCGCTTGAGCCTCTTTTCGGTATCCTGGAGACGGATATCGGAAAGATGATGAAGCCGAAACTGACTGTTTACTGGCGATTCCTTTTCGACAAGTCTATCGATGCCCATTTCTTCGGTGGGATCTGGCCGGAGATGCTGGGGACGTTCTACCTCGCTTTCGGCGCGATGCTGTTCGCTATACCTCTTGGAATCATTACCGCCATATATCTGGCGGAGTACGCGGGCACGGGGCGGTTTGTCAGCCTGATCAGGATCTGTATCAGCTCGCTTGCCGGTGTGCCCAGTGTCGTGTTCGGCTTGTTCGGCCTGGCATTTTTTATAAATACCGTTCACATTTCGAGCTCCAAGAGCGTGCTGGTCGGCGCCATGACTCTGGCTCTTCTCATACTGCCGACTATTATAAGGGCTTCCGAGGAAGCTATCCTCGCTGTGCCGCATGGTTTCAGGGAGGCCTCGATGAGTCTTGGAGCAGGTAAATGGCACACCATAGTGAGGGTCGTTCTTCCCGCGGCGTTGCCGGGAATCCTGACAAGCACGATCATCAGTCTCGGGCGCGCGGCCGGTGAAACGGCACCCATCATATTTACTGCCGCGGTAAGCGTCGGAAAACCACTGAGTCTTTTTCAGACATTCTCCCAGCCGACTCCTGCTCTGCCCTGGAATATTTACAATCTCGCGACAGAGCACGAGGCGGTCGACGAGATACGCCACGTCCAGTATGGAATGGTCTTTACTCTGGTAATGATGGTATTTCTGCTTAACCTGGCCGCGATCATACTCCGGGCCAGGGTATCGAAAAGATTGAGAGGTTAGAGTGATAATGGAAGGGTCCGATACCGGTGGTCTGCTCGAACTGAACAGTTCTCGAAAGAAGGATCTGGTCCAAGTGGAAAGTAATGGGCAGAAGAATCTGTTTAACCTGGAATCAGCCGGGAAAAACAATCTGCTCACCGCTGAGAGGTTTTCAGTCTTTTATGGTGAAAATGAAGCAGTCAGGAAGATCGATATCAAGATACCGGAGGGGCTTGTGACCGCGATCATCGGTCCCAGCGGTTGCGGCAAGAGTACGTTTCTCAGGGCGGTCAACAGGATGAACGACCTGATTCCCGGGTGCAAAGCCAGTGGTGTACTCAGGCTGGACGGACAGGATATTTACGCTCAGGGAGTGGACACAGTCATGCTCCGCAAGGAAGTAGGGATGGTCTTTCAGAAACCGAATCCATTTCCAAAGAGCATTTTCGATAATATCTCGTTCGGCCCGAGGATCCACGGGATCCGCGACAAGTCAAAGCTATCGGCAATTGTCGAAAAGAGCCTGCGGCAGGCGGCTCTCTGGGACGAAGTCAAAGACCGTCTCGGAGACAACGCGTTGAGACTCTCGGGCGGGCAGCAGCAGAGGCTGTGCATCGCCAGGGCTATTGCGGTGAAGCCGAAGATCCTCCTGATGGACGAACCAGCCTCTGCCCTGGACCCGAGGTCGACAGCTTCTATCGAGGACCTTATAGCCGAACTCAAGGGCAGGTACACCATTCTGATAGTCACTCACAACATGCAGCAGGCGGCACGCGTATCGGACCTGACAGCCTTCTTCTACGAGGGCGATCTGATAGAATTCGGGGAAACCAGTCAGATATTTACCAAACCGCGCATAAAGCGGACAGAGGATTACATAACAGGAAGATTCGGATAGGAGAGTGTGACAGGATGTCGAAACATATTCGAAGAGAGATAGAGAGCCTGAAGAAATCGATTCTTACAATTGGCACGACTGTAGAGGAAAGTCTGTTCAAGGCAGTAGAAGCGTTAGAGAAAAAAGACGCGGACCTGGCTCGTGAGGTCATTGCCGGAGACGCGGAAGTGGATCAGATGGAAGTCGACCTCGAGGAGGAATGTCTCAAGGTCCTTGCCCTGCACCAGCCGGTGGCGATCGATTTGAGGCTTATCGTGTCGATTATGAAGATAAACAATGATCTGGAGCGTGTCGGGGATCTGTCAGTAAATATCGCCGAGCGCGTTTTGTTCCTTGCCCGCGGCAGTCGGGAAAAACCTGTATTCGATTTTTCCGGGATGGCCAGAAAGGTCAGGGAAATGTTGAAAAACAGTCTCGACGCTCTGGTCAGGGAGGACTCCAACCTGGCTCATGAAGTATGCAGGGCAGACGACGAGGTCGACGCGATAAATCGAGACATCTTCATTCGGGTGCATGACGCGATCAAGGAACGCCCGGAAGATGTCGAGAACCTCATCCACCAGCTTTCCATATCGAGGCATCTCGAAAGGGTCGCCGACCTGGCAACGAATGTCGCCGAGGACGTCATCTATATGATCGAGGGCGTTATCATCAGGCACAAGGCTGAGGATTTCAACGAATAAACGGCCCGATTAATCGGACCGTTCATTCGAGTTAATTGATCACGCCAATCGATCATGTTGGCGAAACCGATTTGTATGTCGTTGTCTATCGCAGAAGGATCAGTTTCTTCGCTTCAGTGACCTCGCCGCTGGTGAATCTCAGGAAGTACACTCCGCTGGCCACCGTCAGGCCATTTTCATTTCTTCCGTCCCAGACCACTTTGTACGCACCTTCCTGGTGAACCTTGTCGATCAGGGTCGTAATTCTTCTGCCCGTGATATCGAAGATCTCAAGGCGGACTTTCGACGTAGAATTAGTGAAATATGGGATCGTCGTCGAGGGATTAAACGGATTGGGATAATTGTTTCCGAGCCTGGCGACCGGCGGGATCCCGGTCCCGGTGACCGTGCCGCTGCTGAAAGCGATGTTGAAGGGAGGAAGGCCTGTGCTTATCGGTGATGTGGTGATCATCGATTCCGCCAGGGCGTCATAGATGTGAATGCCCGGAGATGTCGCTGTCTGGTCAGCGATGAAAAGCTCGCTGTCAGGGGATAGCTCGATATCGTTCAGAACATAGGCTCCCGGGGAATAAATCGTCGAACCGGTTAGGCCTGTTGTGGGATTGAAGCTTATTACATCGGTATGAAAGGATGAGTTGGTGACTATCACAAATCCTTTCGTAGCGTTGAGTACCGCCACGTCATTAATGTCGCCTCCTGCCGCGGATTCGGTGAGCATGTATCCGGCGGTCGAGAGATTTACAGGGTCGATCATCTCCACGCCCGCGTCCTGGGATCCCCACCAGCCCACGCAGGAAACCATCAGGTTGCCGCTGGAGGGGTCGAGAACTATCGCGGAAAATGGATTGGTCCCGGTGAGCTGGATGGCCTGGACGCCGGGGGTAAAGGCGTCGCAGTCGATCAGTGTGTCGACGGCGCAGTCGACCACCGCGACATAACTGTCGCCGACGGGTCCCCAGTAGTTGTTTCTGTCAAGTCGCTGAATCGTCGCGAAAAGGATGTCGTGTTTGATGAATACCCTGCTGACCTCACAGAGGCCGTCCGCGTCGGCAAATGCTGACAGATCGATACTTCCTTTGTGCGCGCCGGTCGTCGGGTCCATTATCAGGATCTCGTTCCTCTCGTAGAGTGGGATATATGCCTTCGTTGGACTTCTGAACGCTATATCCTGGGGGTTCGTCCCGTTGCCTGTGGAGAACTGGCTGATGGTCGAGAAGCCCGCGCCGGGATCGAGTACCTGAACATTGTCCGCGGGGGTACGGTTGACCACATAGACGAGGCCGTCATACCAGCAGGCGATGGCATCGCTGTGGATAGCCGTAACATCGATATCAGTCGTGTAGGCGCCGTCGAGCCAGATCACGGAAGAACTTCCTGTTACGTAGTCTGTAGTGGTGATGAAAGCGGATTCATACGCGCGGCATACCGAAAAGGGTAGTAGGGATAATAGTACTGCCGCGAATACGATAGCTGTGAAACGGGGTGATTTATTCAATGTTTTTCCTTTCTAAACTCCTGCTTCTGTCTGGTTCAGTCACTGCTTGAAATTAAGGGACGCATAAAAGCTTCTGCCCGGAAGTGGGAATCCGCTGACATCGGCGGTTCTTTGGTCAGTAAGATTGTATGCCTCTATAGTGAGTGACAGTCCCTTGATGAAAGGCCTTGTCACGAGAATCATGTTATGCATATCACGGCTTCCAGCTTCTCTGGTGTTGTAGCGGTCGAGGTAGTTCGATCCCATATGGTCGAACTGCCACGCCAGGCTCCATTTTGACCTGAAGTATTCGACAGTCAGCGAAGCCTTGTGGACTGGCCGTCCCGGGAGTCTATTGCCGTTGTAGTATGGGATAGGGCCTACATCCCTGCTGTCCAGCCACGCGTAGTTGCAGGAGATGAGGAATCCCGCCGGGAATCTTCCCGACGATGAGATCTCAATGCCTCTTACGCGGGCCTTTCCGATATTATGAGGTCTTACCGTTGATTGAGAGTTCGGGAAAAACAGTATCAGATCGTCTGTCTCATTGTAGAGATAGATCGCTTCAAGAAAAAATTCGTCTACGAATCCTGTTTTTCCAGGTGTGAAGATTACTCCGATATCCCTGTTGATGCCCGATTCGGGGGAAAGGCCGCTTTCTCCCGTGACGGTGCCGAGATTGCCGAACAATTCGAAAAATGTGGGGATCCTGTAATACGATCCATAATTGCCTTTGAATGTAATTGCAGTCGTGGGCCTGTATCTGAATCCAAAGGCTGGCGTATGTTCCTCGCCCCTTACTTTGCCCACAGGTGTCGGGGGGATCCAGGGAAAGGGGGCTTCGTCATGGAATTCATTTTCGTACCACTCGGATCTCTGCGAGAAGGAGAGATCGAGGATCTCATGCAGAAGGAACAGGTTGCCGGTGAAGGTCAGCGAAGTCGTTTTTCTGTTTCTGTCAGGTCCGGACATTGCGACCGGCAGGTAGCTGACCGGGCGGTATTTTTCCATTCTGCTTTCGGCGAAGAGGTCGAACGATAGAGGAAGCGAGCGGGGATATAATCTTGTCCTGAGGTTTCCTCCCCAGGAGAGGATCCTGTTATCGGTGCTGCCCGCGGAAAGGCCTATATCTCCCGCCGGATCGTTGAATCTTTCGGCTGTCCACGAATAGAATGCCGTAGCTTCAGGATGTACCCTTCCCGACAGAAACGAGGGGGGAGCGGCCTTGAGGTATGTCATGCGGCGCTGGCGTTCGAGGCGGGCCGACGATTCCTGGTCGGCTCCCGTTCCAGGCAAGCCACCTTTTCTGATAAAGGAATTGTGGTGGAGGGAGAGAACTCCGACTACGGGAAGACTGGTTTTGATCCTGCCGGTAAGATTCCACCTTTGAAAATCATTGTTTGTCCTTGTAGCTGTTTCATCGTCGAGGATATTCTCCGGCGTAGCATTGTCGTCGAGGAAGCTGAAATCACCTGAGCTTTCGGTGTATCCTCCGTATGCCCTCAGGTCGAAGTGTTCCGTGACAGCCCCGGCCGAAAGTGAATATCTTCTGGATCCAAATGAGCCGCCAGCGGCACGGGCAGAGAGGTCGATCCCCGCCTCGGCTGGTCTATTATAGTCAGATGAAACGAGATTGACCGTTCCGCCGATCGATGAGGCGCCGAACCCCGCGGGACTGAATCCCCTGTAGATCTCTATGGACGAGATATCCCCAAGGGAAAAATCTGCCAGGTTGGTCATTCCGGAATAGGCGTCGCTGAGGGGGACACCGTCAAGGTAGAATCCGACCTGCGCGGAGGAAGAACCCCTGATCGACATCGT
>JAGLYV010000068.1 GCA_023131975.1 Candidatus Krumholzibacteriia bacterium
TACTCCGGCGATATCAACTTCATGATAGGTGTCAACATGGATGGAGTCGTTCAGGGACTGGAGATATTGAAACACCTCGAGACCCCGGGACTGGGCGCAAAGATAATCGATGAGGATTTCAAGGTACAGTACAGAGGCAGGAGTCTGACGGACCCTGAGAACTGGGCCGTGACGAAGGATGGCGGGACGTTTATCTCGATCTCCGGGGCGACCATCTCATCGAGAGCGATCACAAAGGCGACCATGCTCGGACTGGGTTTCTTCAGGGACAATCTTGGCAGGATCAAAGGCAGCGATGGTGGGCATAATGTCGCCCCTGGCAGTGAGTCTGTCGATGGCGTGCCTGCCGCTGGAGATTCCGTCCAGGTGCAGCCCGGTGAGAACGATGCAACAGCGAATGAAAATACCACGACAAAAGAAAATAACGGAGGGGTGGAATAATGAGAGCCTGGAACGAGTTTGTCAAAGGATTCTGGAGCGAGAACCCTGTTTTCAGGCTATTGCTGGGTCTCTGTCCGACGCTGGCCGTAACGACCTCGGCGGAGAACGGGATCGGGATGGGGCTGGCCACGACATTCGTTCTTTTCTGCTCGAACACCGTTATATCGATACTTCGGAAAGTCATTCCAAAGAAAGTCAGGATACCGGCATTTATCGTCACTATCGCGACATTCGTTACGATAGTCGATCTGGTGATGAATGGATACTTCCATGCTCTGCACAAGAGTCTTGGCCTGTTCATCCCTCTTATCGTCGTCAACTGTATCATTCTGGGGCGTGCCGAGGCATTCGCCTCGAAGAACGGCCTGTTCTATTCGATGATAGATGGCCTTGGGATGGGGCTGGGTTTCACCCTGTCGCTGTTCGTCCTTGGAGGTATCAGGGAGATCCTCGGGAACGGGTCCATCCTCGGTATATCGATCTTCGGTAGCGGATACAACCCTCTGCTTCTCATGATCCTGCCTCCTGGTGCATTTATCGTTCTCGGAATCCTGCTGGGGCTGATGAACAAGGCGGAGATATGTTTGGCCGAACGGCAGGGCAGGACCCCCATGATCAAGAGGGAACACGATTGTTCGACCTGTGTGATACACAAGAAGTGGTTCGGGCTGGGAGAAGGGCCCGAGGGGGAGTAGTCCCCACGTCGTGTTTCTGGTTTCACCAAAGGTGGACGGAATCTATGGGAGGCACGGTACCCCGGTGATCAGGCGCAGTTCAGATATCATCTTTCGCACATCTGTTATGGCGGGTCTGTTTATAGACAAAAAGAGGGAAGCCAGTCAAGCCGGCTTCCCTCTATATTTTACCGGTGTGCCGCCCTATCTGCAGCGCCCGGAAGCTTTCGTGTCAGGGACTAGTAGCCACCCCTGCCGAATCCGCCTCGTCCGCCACCGCCGCCGCCACGGTTGTCCGTGCGGGGCTTCGCTACGTTGACCTTGAGCGCGCGGCCCTGCAGGTCTTTTTCGTTAAGGGCGTCAATGGCAGCCTGTCCTTCGGTATCATTGGACATCTCGATGAAAGCGAATCCCTTCGCTCTGCCGGTGTCCCTGTCGGTAATAACGTTCACGGAATCAACTGTTCCGTGAGCTTCGAAAGCGGTCCTGAGATCGCTTTCCGATGTGTCAAAGTTCATGTTTCCTACATAAATCTTCATGTCAGCCTCCTCTAAGGGCTCAAACAAAATTGCATCAAACAGATATTTTTCCGGAAGATAAAAAACCCCTAAAGAGAAGATCAACTAGATAGGTCTCGTTTATCGTCAATTTCGGTCACAATCCCGAATTCATCCGTCTCGCAGGGAGTATACTTCATTCGTTAAGAAAAACAAGACCTAAATAAGACATTCCATATTTATTCAATAAAAATCGTAATGCATGTTGTGCGTGGATCAGGTCAGGGGGCAGTGTTGAAAGTCGGACGGAATCAACGGAAGGCACAGGGACCATATGGGAGTACATCAAGGCTTCAACCGAAAGCCCTCTTAATCAGCAAGTCTGTTTGAGCCCTTGCGGAGGCAGAGCCTTCGTGAGGTTAATTGATGGATGAAATAATGAATCCTTCTTTAACTCCGCCTCGCCAAGCGTGGCGGGACTACCGTAGCAAAAATGCTACGGTATAGGTTGCGGTCAGGGCCGGCGCGTTGTATAATCCTCACAAGATGACTTCTAATACCGACATAATCCTCGATAGCATTGCCGACGGGGTCTTTACGATCGATCTCGACTGGCGGATCACCTCTTTCAATAAGGCTGCCGAGCGTATCACCGGGATCCCCCGCTCCGTGGCGATCGGGAAATTCTGCGCTGAGGTGATGAGGGCGATGGTATGCGAGAACGCCTGCGTGATGAAGAGGACCATGGACAGCGGACATCAGGTGGTCAACGAGGAGATAACGATCGTAAAGCCTGATGGTGAACCTGTCGTCGTTTCTGTCTCCACAGCTCTTCTGAGGGACGCTGAGGGCAATGTCATCGGTGGCGTGGAGACATTCAGGGATTTGAGTGTACTCAAAGAGCTCAGAAGAGAACTGCTCGGCAAGAACCGTTTCATGGATATCATCAGCAAGAGTCATCTGATGAAAAGGCTGTTCGACATCCTTCCCGAGGTGGCCGAAAGCGAAAGCACCGTTATGATCGGCGGCGATAGCGGTACGGGGAAAGAGCTTTTTGCCCGGGCTATCCACGACCTGAGTCCGAGGCGCAAAGAGAGGATCATCGCGGTCAATTGCGGCGCCCTTCCGGACACCCTTCTCGAGGCAGAACTATTCGGCTACAAGGCGGGAGCCTTTACAGACGCAAAAAAGGACAAGCCGGGAAGGTTCGCGCTCGCGGCGGGCGGGACGATCTTTCTCGACGAGATAGGAGATATCAGCCAGGCCATGCAGGTAAAACTGCTGAGAGTACTTCAGGAAAAAGTCTATGAACCGCTTGGCGGGACCGTGCCGGTCAAGGCCGATGTGAGGGTCATCACCGCGACGAACAAGAATCTGGATGAGCTTGTAAAAAATGGTGAATTCAGGCGCGACCTGTTCTACAGGATCAACGTGATACGGATCGACATCCCTCCGCTTAAGGATAGAAAAGAGGATATTCCACTGCTCGTGGACCATTTCATCTGCCGGTTCAACAAGATCAGAAGCAGGAACCTGACAGGGATAACCCCGGGGGCCCTGGCCGATATCATGCAGCATGATTTTCCGGGAAATGTCAGAGAGCTGGAGAATATCATCGAGCACGCTTTCGTTCTCTGCAAAAAAGGGAATGTCGGAGTAAAACATCTTCCGTCCTATCTCAGGCGCCGCTCGGCCGAACTTGAAAGCAAGCCTGAGGACATCGATACTATCGAAAGAAAGTATATCCTCGAAGCCCTGAAGCACAGCGACTGGAATCGGTCTAAGGCTGCTGACGCTCTCGATATGCATAAGACGACCCTCTATAGAAAGATAAAAAAGCTCGGAATCGTCCTTCCCGAAGTGGATGGACGTAGCAGGGACGACTGAGCTGTCGTTTTCTGGCCTTGCTACCGTAGCAAAAACGCTACGGTATGGGCCTGCATCCTCTCTCGCTCAGCTCTCAATATTCCCGATAACTTGTTATAATCAAACAATATAAAAAACAATTCCAGGCAGTGCTGTAAAGTGGCGCCGATGATGCCTTGTACAGAGTTGCGTTCACTTGCTATTCGGCAGAGCGAGATATTTTTTGATCTACGATACGGAAAAGGATGAATTCAAGTCGCTGGATAAACGAGGTGCAGGGCAGGACTCCCATGATCAAGAGGGAACACGATAGTTCGACCTGTGTGATACACAAGAAGTGGTTCGGGCTGGGAGATGGGCCGGAGGGGAAGTAGGGGGCGATTTCCCGGCGGTGTAGTTTTTATTTGTTTTGACAACGGCTTTATTCTCAACTTCTTGATTCACTGAACCTCACGTCTGCCACGACGATCTACAAACTGGCCGAGAGGGATCATCCCGCTGATTGAAAGAAGGGGAAGCAGGATGTTTTTCCTGCTTCCCGAAAAAGTCAATTTGGGTGTACTGCCGGGTCCCTACTCCTTGAATCTGTCTGAAAAATCGGTTTTCGGGTAGGCCCATATCTTGATGTTGTCAATGATCCCATCAGAACCTTCCCATTTATGACGATCCCAGTCGCCGGAAAACAGCCTGCCACCGAGAGAAGAAATCATATCAGTGGGCCAGGCGGCAAATGTCGGGTCTCCATACCAACTCGCGTTTCCCGTCTGAACCCCGTTGAAAAACAGCTTAAGCCTATCGCCTGTGTTTGCTGCTGTGCCATCCCAAACTATGGCGATGTGAAAAGGGTGTTCCGTGGACCACTGAGGAACGCTAGAAGGTCGCACCTCTATAAAGATGGCATTTCTATCCGTGTAGTTGTCATAGACATCAAAGGATAGCAAATTCTGCCAGTTGTTGTAAGAAATTCGAATCATGTGCCAACCCGGATCTTCTAAATAACCATAATCGAGTATTTCGACAACATGCCCCACTTGCCCGCCAGACCAATCCGGATGATACCAGAACTCGATACAACCCTGTTGACCAAGAGACAGCCCATGGTATTGAATGTAGTTATCGGTGATGTTGTGGTCCCCTGTGCGCGGCAAGGGCTTGAATCCGTTTTCATGCATGCACGGCAGGTACTCGATATCACCGATGATTATACCATCAGGACCTACCCGGCTGTGCGTTACCTCGT
>JAGLYV010000069.1 GCA_023131975.1 Candidatus Krumholzibacteriia bacterium
CCATCGCCCCAGTCAAATCGACCTTCGATCGCGTTACCCAGATTCGTCTGTGAACTGTGGTACGTTATATATTCGTAAGGGTCGTCTATTATTCCATCGGTTACTCCATTGATCGCCCCGGGAAGATTGGGAATAGTCTCAGCCGGATCAGATATCTCTACCGTGGTCGCCGCCGACCAGGCAGATTCGATCGTGGTATGGGTCCTGCAACGAGCCTGGACTTTTACATCATAGGACCCGGCTGTATTCCAGTCATGAGATACACTGGTCAATGCATACAACCAGCCCGTTACGGTACCGTCGCCAAAATCAAAGCGATATTCCACAAGGTGACCAAAACTGCTTACAGCGCCACTGGCTGTATATGTCAGACTTTCGTCGGTCTCACCGGAAACGGGGCCGCCGGGAGCATCAGGGGTGGATATAGTCTCTACCGCCACGGCCGTGATCGTGACCACTGTGGCCGTAGACCATTCGGATTCTACTGTCGTATGAACAGCACAGCGTGCCTGAGCTTTGACATCATAGGAGCCCTCTGTAGCCCATGAATGTGACTCCGAAGTGTATACCGACCATGCCGAAAAACTACCGTCTCCCCAGTCAAACCGGTAATGCAGATCATCCCCGTAGCTGCTCACGGCGCCGGAGGTGGTGTAGACCGAGCTCTGACCAACCTGATTGGTCGCCGATCCGGTCGGTGCATCGGGAACACTGACTGTCTCTGCTACATATACGGTGATTGTAACGGTAGTCGAATCGGACCAGTCGGATATCACTGTCGGATGATCAATGCAGCGTGCCTGCGCTTTGACCTGGTATGTTCCTGCCGTCGCCCAGGAATTCTGAACAGCTATAATTCCCCAGTCAGAGAAACTGTCGTCTCCCCAATCGAACCTGTATTCCACATCATGTCCATAGCTGCTGACAGCACCGGAGGCGCTAAAGGAGAGGTCCTGGTTTTCAACACCGGTCGCAGGTCCGACTGGTGCGTCTGGAGCACTGACAATTTCTACTACGGCTTCTGTATACGTACCGCTGAACGTCACGCTCCCGCCGGCCGCTACAGTCTGAGCCTGAACCGCGGGATCGGGCCTGTCCCACCCCGTGACCACACCCCAGGTCAACGTATAGTCGCCCGGCTCGAGGTCTGTCAGCGTCTCATCGTCGGTGCCGTTGTAGCTGTAACTTACCGGACCCAGCAACTGCCAGTTACAGTCAAGATCGTTCGGAGCACGATCCACGATAATCGTCGATTTTTCGCTGGGTTTGGGAGTTGTTGGACTATCATCACTACAGCTGATACCCAATGTGATAATAAGCACCAGAGCCATAAAGACTGAGGTAAACCTGGTCATTTACTGCCTCCTCGCCGCTTAGGACTATGCATTTAAAAGGAAAACTTTGTTCCCCCCTGGATTGACTTGATTTTAATTGAAACGAGGAGGCCATATAAGCCGCATGACCATGCGGTTTCAGGACGTGCAGGAGCAAAAAACGACAGATATACCGCACATTCGTGCGGGGTCGATTTCAGAGGTGTGCGCGCGGCATGGCATCATTCTGACAGCACACTGGACAATATCCCCCCCCACAAGGTATGCTGCAGCCCATGAAATCAAGAAGGGTGACTCCCTTTGCAGTCTTAATATTGATGCTGATACAACGGCCCGCTTCGTCGCACGAGAACGTGAGGTTCGGGCGATTGTCGATCGAAGACGGATTGTCCCAATCCACTGTCGAAGCGATCGTCCAGGATCGATCGGGATTCATGTGGTTCGGGACAGAAGACGGATTGAACCGGTATGACGGATACACATTCACTATTTTCAAACACGATCCTGATGATCCCGGTTCCATTTCGAACAATAATATCTGGTGCCTCCATATAGATCAAAACAGGGTTTTATGGATCGGGACTTATTGTGGCGGATTGAACCGGTTTGATCCGGAAACAGAGACCTTCACACATTATCTTCATGATCCGTCAGACTCGAACAGTATCAGCAGTAATCGCATCCGTTCGATCTTAGATGATAACCAGGGCAATTTATGGATCGGCACACGGGATGGGGGATTAAACTGTCTTAAGCAGAACTCACAACAGTTCCTGAGGATAAGACACGATCCGAACAATGAAAACAGTCTGCCCAGCGATAATGTCCGATTCGTCTATCCGGCTTCCAACGATTCCCTGTGGATCGCCACAAACAGGGGCTTCAGCATCTACGATGTCGGCAGCGATGAATTCACTCATTATCAGGCGAGCCCGGATGGGTCCAATTCCATCAGGAACAATAACGTTCGACATATCCTGAAAGACCGTTCCGGGATCTTCTGGATATCCACCAAGGGAGGATTAGCGAGTTTTGACCGGCAAAGAGGGCAGTTTACCAATTATCTGAGCGATCCGGCTGACCCTGGAAGCATCAGCATAAATAATATCCGCAAAACTTACGAGGACCGGCAAGGCCGATTGTGGATCGGCACAACTAATGGTGGATTGAATTTTTTCGATCGGAAAAAGAACACCTTCTACTCTTATCACCATGATCAGACCGATCCCTACAGCCTCAGCAACAACAGCGTACGGGTGACCTTCCAGGATAACAGCGGAATACTCTGGATAGGTACTTTTGGTGGTGGATTGAATACATATGATCCAAAAACAGATCATTTCCGCCACTATCGCTATGACCCGGAGAATTCAAACAGCCTGAGCGACCCGATCGTCTGGGCCATTTCCCAGGGCCCTGGCGGCAGCATCTGGTTTGGTACAAATTCGGGGGGGGTGGATCGCTACGACCGAAGCACCGGTCAATATGTACATGACTGTTATAATCCGAATAATCTCATCGACATAAAAAAAAGTAATTATATTCGCAGTCTCTACTGGGACAAGGCAGACAGACTCTGGATAGGCAGTAATTATACCGGTGTCGATCGATACGATCCGGACACTAATAACTTTATTAATCTGCGCCACGACCCGGAAGATTCCAATTCCATCTGCCATAACAGGGTGCGAGCCATTTACCAGGACGATTTCGGAGATATGTGGTTCTGCACCTGGGGCGGAGGACTCGATAATTACAATCAGACAACCGGGACCTTTACCAACTTCGGCCATCGACCCGGTGACCCCAACAGCTTGAGTGACAACAATGTGATCTCGATCCTTCAGGACAGTGACGGGATCTACTGGGTGGCGACTTCGATCGGCCTGAACAGGATCGTCTTTTCCGGAAAGTCGACCGGCCCGGCATCGCCGAAGCTTTCCTGTCCGGAAATCACGAGGTTCTTTCACGATCCGAACGACCCGCAGTCAATCAGCAATAATTATGTCGTGTCCGTTCATGAAGCGCAAAACGGAGACCTTTGGTTCGGGACGATGCTGGGATTATCACGCCTGCGAAAGAGCGATCGCGGCAACCCTGTGTTTACCCGTTATTTCATGAAAAACGGAATGCCCAACGATGTTGTTTACGGCATTCTGGAAGATTCCCATGGTAATCTCTGGCTCAGTACCAACTTCGGGATGTCGCGTTTCGACCCGGACACGGAGACTTTCAAGAATTTCGACACTCGCGACGGACTCCTGGGGAACGAATACAACTCCGGCGCATATACCCGGACAACCGAGGGAACCTTCATTTTTGGCGGCGTAAATGGAGCGAGTGAATTCCATCCTGACAGCCTCGCCGACAATCCTTGTCTCGCCCCGGTGGTCCTGACCGGATTCAACATCTTTGATAAACCGGCTCGACTTGACAAATCGATCTCATGCACTGAAGAGATCACATTGTCCTATAAGGATAATTATTTCTCATTTGAATTCGCCTCGCTGGATTATTCCACTCCCGATCGGAATCGTTACGCCTACATGCTGGAGGGGCTGGACGGGGACTGGACCCAATCGGGTACCAGGCACTTTGCCGGTTATACCCATGTGGATGCCGGAAGGTATGTCTTCAGGGTAAAAGGGACCAACGGCGACGGTGTATGGAACGAAGAGGACACTTCGATCAGGATCATCATAACGCCCCCTTTCTGGGAGACCTGGTGGTTTATTACATTGCTCGTACTGGCGATCGGAGGAACCATCGCATTCGTGATCACGAACCGCGTGAGGCAACTTCTGGCAATCGAGCGTTTAAGGAGCAAGATCGCCGCGGATCTTCATGACGACATAGGCGCGGGGTTGACGGAGATCTCCATCATGGGAGAGGTGATCACACAGAAACTTCCACACGAAGCGAGGCAGATGGTCCTTCAGGAGACAGAGAAAATCGGGACGACGGCGCGAGGACTCGTAAGCAGCATGAGCGACATAGTCTGGCTGGTCAACCCCCGGAGAGATTCGCTTTATGACCTGGTCTCCAGGCTTGGCGATTCTTTCAAGGAGACCCTGAACGCCTTGAATATCCAGTTCAGGACCGAGAACCTGGAATCTCTGAAATCTATTCGCCTGAAAATGGAATACAGGCAACACCTTCTGCTGATCTTCAAGGAAGCGATCAACAACAGCCTGAAATACAGCGGATGCACCGAGATATCCCTTAAGGTCAGCCTGAAAGGGAAGAAACTCGATATGCGGCTGGTCGATGACGGAACCGGTTTTGATGTTCAGGATATTCAGACTGGAAACGGACTGAAAAACATGGAGGACCGGGCCAGCTCCATCGGTGGTTCTCTGACCATCCGTTCCTCTGCAAACGAAGGTACTGAGGTGGAATTTTCAGGAATGATCTCCTGAGGTTGCGCTCAACAGACAGGAAGGTGATCGATGCCGGATCTTAAGATCGGAAAAGCGACAGAAATCGAAGCTGCCGAAGTAAAGATGGAAGGTGTGGAGAACGTCTCCATCCGCTGGCTGATCTCCAAAACAGACGGCGCCCCGAATTTCGCTATGAGACTGTTCGAGGTCGGCCCGGGAGGACACACCCCCTTCCACTC
>JAGLYV010000007.1 GCA_023131975.1 Candidatus Krumholzibacteriia bacterium
TTAACTGTGTGAACGACAACAGGGCTCCCAGCTATCGCGTATGGGCGGAATAGTATCAGGTATGAGGCTGATAATCAAGGTATATTGTAATTAGATTTGATAAAATTGTGCCGACCTATGTTCGCCCGGCTTCCTGATATAGAAAAATCTCACAGAAAAATCGAAATCCCGATGAAAATCAAAATGCGCATTTGCGAACAAAATCTGATTAACATAATATCACTGTCTATGGTATTTTCTTCGCAAATGTTCCACAATCCCGTACTTAAGACGAACCAACTGCAAGGATTTTTACCTCCAACGGTGGCGATAAATTCTCTTGCACTTAGTTCGCTAATGCGCAGGAGAAATATGCTTGGACTATCATCCAGAAATGGGTCCGGGTTGATGTTTTCTACCCTGATGGCCTTGATCCTGGACTGCCTGCTCAAACGACGACACTCCAGTGACAAAACGTCCAGGACGGGGATTTTGAAACATGTCAGGAATCACACGCGCCCCCCCGGTTACCCGGGGGGGCGCTACAGGGACCCCACCCTTTCGGGTGTGAATGGCGAGCCCCAAACACGAACATCCCCTCGATTGAAAACTCCACTAACGCTGAATATGTTTTTGCCCTTAGCGATGTGTTCTTCGGATTCGATAAAAGCCCCCGGCCAAGCCGGGGGCTTCCCCCTCGCGAATCCATCCGACCCTTCGGATAAACTGGAATGGCGAATCCACTGGATCTTCTGACCTTGCTGCTAATTCCTGATTGACAGTACTTGCAGGTTCTGTTCCGGATGATCTCGCCCTCGGACACAGCAGGCCCATAGAGTTAATATATGTAATACCAGCACGTTACAAGCTATTACGCATTTGCAATATCTACGAGTTTTGCCTCATGATTCGGGGATTTGTAACAAAATTGTTACATATTGCAGGAAAACCATATAATTCTCAGGTAAACAAAGAGTTACGTTTGTAGCAGAAACGTTACATTGTAGCAAATTTGTTACAAAACTTCGCCTGCAGGCAAACCATACGAGGAGAAAATCGTCGATTATTTCTTCTTTTTTCTGAATTTCTTATAATCTATCCCGAGCCTGTCGCAATGCCTGTACATGTTAACCCTGTGCTCAGCAAGCCGTTCGGCTGCTTTGGCCATACTTCCGTTCGTCGCGACCAGCACATACTCGATCAGTTCCTTCTGCGCGCAATCGGTAGCATTATCGAGCGTCATCGAATACCAGTCCTCTATGAACGGAAGCTGGCTGACCTTTCCCCGGCTGATCCGCACCGACTTCTCCACATCGCCGATTTTTATCGTGACACCGTTGGCGTTGATCACCCCCGACTTGATCCAGATGTCGAGATCGCGCACATTTCCCGGCCAGTCGTACTCCAGCATGGCATTCATCAGTCCATCGTCGAAGCCCTCGATATCGGGGCGCTTGTAATCCTTTTTACTCCTCTCGAGAATACTTCCCGCGATCTCCGGGATATCCTCTCTTCTCTCTCGAAGCGGCGGCACATGCAGATGACAAGTCTTGAGCCTGTCATAGAAATCTCCACGGAAAAGGCCTTTTTCAACCTGCTTCCTCAGGTCGGGCCTGTTCGTCAACGCCATAAATCTGACATCAAAGGGAATCGGCCTGGTTCCACCGACCCTCATGAATGTGTCTTCCTCAAGCACCTTTAAAAGCTTCGCCTGCAGGTCAGGCCTGAGATCACCTATCTCATCCAGGACCATCGAGCCCCCATCAGCTATCTCGAGCAGACCGAGCTTCATATCATCGGCGTGGTCATGAATACCTTTTTCAAACCCAAACATTTCAGGCGCAAAGAGACTTTCCTGAAGGCCCGGCAGATTGATCTCTGTGAGGATCCTGTCACCCCGGCCGCTTTTGTGATGGATCCACCTGGCGAGCACACCCTTACCAGCCCCCCTCTCGCCAGTGATCAGAATATTTTCATCTGTATTTATGAATCCGGCGATCTGCCCCAGCAGTTCATTCATAGCCCCGGATTTGAATGTAGGTATAACAAGTTTCTCCAACTCCTCCTTCTCTTGAATGAGGAGTTTCCGCTTCTCGAGGTTGTGCGTGATCGCGTTCGATATCTCTCTTTTCATCGCTTCATCATCGGCGGCTTTGGACATGCAGTAGTCGGCGCCCTTCTCGTACCCGGAAAGTTCGAGATCCCTCTGCATGAATTTCGATATAAGGATTATCGCCAGCGACAGAGGACCTGCCTCCCTGAGTTTCTCAATTACATCGAGCCCATCCCAGCCATCCTTGAGGTCATAGTCAAGCAGAATGACAGAAATCGGGTTGCTTTCCAGGAACTTCTTCGCAGCCTCCCAGCTGTCCACCGCTTCGAGTTCATAATCCCCGCCGAGCAATCGCGTCGCCCTCTGAATGAATTCGACCTCATCATCTACGATCAATATCTTTGGCCTTATCGTATCTCCGGGAATCTTTTGCTCGCTCATCTCCACTCTCACTTTGTCCTGATAAATTTCATCACTATCATCGTGCTCCAGCCATCCGGTGGGTCCTCCACCCTGACGCGCCCCTGCCTGTTCCGGATTATCTGTCCCGCGTTATGGCACCCCATGCCCTTGCCCTTCGGGCGCTGTGATTTCACATCCATCAAAAAAAGGACATCACGGATCTCCGGATCTATCCCACACCCCGAATCCAGCCAGTTAACTTTGAGAAACATACGATCTTTCGAGATCTCCACCATGATGCGCCTGCGATCAGCGCCGGAAACAGCCCAGATCGAATTGGTCAACAGATTATTGAAGATATCATTGAACTCGCCCCGCGTAAGGTAGATCCCTGCCCCCTCCACATCGACCTGGTCGATAGAGAACATCACTCCGGCTTCGAGCAGATCATTCTCCTGCCTCTTTATCAATCCGTTCCATTCGGTTATAAAATCCAGCGAATATCGGCTCCTCAGGATCTCCCTACCTTCCAGCAGAGACGCGTTGAACCTTTCTACCGCCTTGTTATATCGCGAGTTCAGTTCACCGCGCCTGATATCACCGACTTCCGCGTCCAGAGACAGAAAATCGGAGAATATCTCTTTCAACCCTGAAAGCTCCCTCGCGGCATCCTTCCAGCATTTGCTGTCTGGAATCACCTTCCGCATCATCTCTACACATCTGTCGAGGTCCGTCAGACCGGAATCGAGGATTTTCCTGTATCTCTCTATGGTCGAAGTACCCACGTTCGTGAAATCGATAAGAAATCTGAAATTCTGTTCCGCGTGGAGTATCCGCGATATTTTCTGTATGAGAAAAGTTTCCTCCATCTCAGGGTCGTGCCTGAAGCCAAGCAACCTTCCGATGATTCTGGTGTGGTCGCGATCGACCGCTACAATCACAATAGAAGCCAGCACAGCCGATGCAGACCATGGCCAGGATCGGTAGAAGGCCGCGACCAGCAGAAGAAGTGCCAGCCCCGTAGTCCAGAAAAGCCCTTTATCGGAAATCACACCATGAGGCAGCCTCCACCTGGATGTCTTATCGAATCTTGCTTTGACATTCACGCCAGCGAAAGAGGTCATCACAAACATTACCAGCGCAAGAATCCAGACAGGGATCTTGAACAGCCCTGAAATAAATAGATATTTGAACCGTTCGACTTTATACGAGTACCACAGCTCGAGAAGACGGTTATGTGTTTCTGGTATCCAGACAAATGAATTTTCCCTTACTCCGTGACGAACAACCTGCTCAGGGGGCTCACCGTTCACAGCGGGAAAGACGACCATGATATCGACTGTCTCCAGAGTGTCGATCCCGAAATGAGCGACCGGAGGGCCATACCAGCCGAAGCCACGTTCGGCATGTATCTCCCTGAACCCGACGAGATGCTCGGCACTGCCGATATGCCCGCTCTCGTAGAGATAGACCTTACCTCCGATTCCGGCCCTGTTTCCCTTGACCCCCCTCAGAGTCACCTCGATAAATCCCCCTTTAGCGCACCCGTTGGGGATTATCACCGGCCCTCCATCGACATCCCTGTCATGAAGAGCTATATCCATATCTCCATCATGATCGAAATCGACCCCAAGTCCATTCCTGAATGACCCGGGCATTGTCAGGTCGCTGTGCATGGATTCTACAAACCGGAGATCTCCTTCATTGCGATAGTATACGCTACCTCTTGAGGTGCTGATGTCGACGATATCGATATCACCGTCGTGATCAAAATCCTCCGCGACGGCAGCCTCGCTTTTATGCGCTGACCATTCGGCGATACCCGTCGAAACATCCGAGAAATAGCCTTTCCCATCGTTCCTGAACAGGATATTGGGAACAAGGATCGTTTCGCCTGTGAATCCTTTTTCGTTCACTACCACATAAATATCAATATCCGCGTCGTTATCAAGATCCGCCAGCACTACTCCCTCGATATGCAGATCGGCGGGAAGTACGAATCTTTGCCGATCGGATTCAAAAACACCAGTACCGTCATTCATATAGAGCCGCGATTCGAACGGCTTGCCCTGCTCAATATCGTGCGTCCTGTAGGCGGCGAAAAAATCCTGATCTCCATCTCCATCCAGGTCGGCGAAGGCTCCACCGAATGCAGCCAAACTGGCTACTCCCGACCTGAAGGTCCATTCACGGAAGTAACGCCCTTCATTTCTGATAGACCTTATTCCACCTACTCTACCCCTTCTGCAAATGGGATTCAGGAGCACCAGGTCCAGATCGCTGTCCCCATCGATATCCGCGACCGCAGAACCATAGAACTTATTATAGCCGGATCTGAGCGCCCCCCTGTGTTTCGTCGCGTCTCTCAACTGCCCTTTCATCAGATCGCTGGAAAAATAGATTTGCCCAAGCACGTCCTCGAATTGGATCAGGATATCATTCTGTCCATTTCCATCCAGGTCGGCGATCGACACGGCAGTCGGCAATCTCTGCTCGCGGAAGTAATCTTTTCTGAGTAATTTTTTTTCTTTCTCTACAACACCCTTTATGCCGACCATATCTCTGTGATTTCGGGAATAATCGCTTTCCTTTCCATCCACGATCTCGATCCTGTCCCCATATACGTCGACCCTGTCGGGCAGTAGATCATTGTTAAGGTACCCATAGGAAAACGCTTTCAGCCTGGAGCGCTGGACCTCGGTAATCTGCTGCTTTTTATCAATCGTATTGATCTCTTCAGGTGCGTGCCCCTCTCCCACCCATATATTGTCTATCCCTCCTTCCAGCCCTTCAGCCCTTGAAACACCGAGAGCGATGCCTGTCAGAACGACATTGTCGTAACTAAAATCGGTAGATCGCGTACCTGAAGCCTCATCGTAGGCCATTCTCAGCCCAATAAAATTGACTGTCCTCTCCTGATGAAATACCCATGTCATTTTCGGATCAAAATATACTCGCAGAACATCAAAAGTCGATTCGTTCCAGCTGGCACACCGGACCAGCTGGACCTCTCCCGTTGCGGTATCGACATATTTAAAAATGATCCAGAGACCGTTCGTCCCGACATTCCTGCTGACTGTCCAGCTCCAGGCTACCCGCGTACGCATTGACAGCGGGATCGGAGCGATCCCGTTTTCGGCAAAATCAAAATACAGGCTTCCTTTTTCTTCCCCGTCCTTCACCCGGATGTGCAGATATTTTTCACTGAGATTATAGTCTGTCGTTTCTGTGACGTAATGGTCCATTTTCTCGCCGAAACTATCGAAACGAGTCCACTTTCCTTCCAATCCATCTTCAAAATCGAGGAGCAGGAGGGTCACAGCCGGCTCGTTTTCGAAGTCACGATTTCGGCGAGTGTTCTTTTCCTCCGTTTCACAGCTTGTGAATGTGACAAACGCGGCCAGGAGGCTCGAGCAGACTATCAGCCATTTGATGAAATTACATCGAGATCTTCTCATCCAGTTTCCGATTGTTCTATAAGTCCCAAAGTTTGCTTTTCCACCCGGGACAAGTCTACCAGCATGGGTACTGAATGTCAATATTATGTATCAGAACTGTTACAAAAACTGTAACATAATTGTTACAAAGTGTGGATTTGTAGCAGAATCGTTACATCGTTCTAAAAACGTCTATTCGCCCGACCGGCAAATGATCACACAGCCATCCTCGCCGACCGCGTAGATCTCGTTCGCACTCCTGCCCCATACGGCATAGAGGGTGCCGGTAACACCGGAGGGGGCAGTCTGCGCCTGCCAGATGTTGCCATCGTAATGATAGATGCTCCCTTTCGTACCGACAGCATATACGTCCATAGCGTTAGCACCCCACACTCCGAAAAGGGTATCGGTGCTCGATGGCAGCGTATGGTCCAGCCAGTCTGTACCGTCAAAATAGTAGATCGCTCCGTTCGCGCCGACCGCGAATGTCTCTCCGCCAGAGGCCACCCAGACATCGTAAAGGGCCTGGGTCATGAAGGCTTCTTTCGTGGATTCCCATTTATCTCCGTCGTAATGGTAGAGGCTGTCGTACGCGTTTGCCTGGACCGCCCAGATATCATCCGCGCCGCTGCCGAATATCCCCGAAACAGGATCGTACTCCATGCCTATTATGAATTCTTCGTAGTCGACACAATCCCAGTGAGCAAAATTCGGCATGAATCCACCGATTGCCGAACCGCCGAAATATACATCGCACTCGCTTGCCCCCCATACCGAACCATAATGATCGAGCATCGTGCTCTGCAGAAATTCCGCCCAGGTCTCGGCCGCAAGGACATATCTGTGTGCTTTTGCATATGTCATCCCAAAATCGGAGATTCCTCCGACAAACCAGACTATATCGCCTTCGAAACCCCAGCAACTTAATATGGGTATGTCACTGATCCCGGTGCCCGCCATCACGCTCCAGCTACCATCCCACCCGACCTTGTTTGCTACGACACCATGATCGCCACAGACGAAGGTCTGCGTAGACGAGCCCCAGATGTCATACAGGTCGTACTCTGTCGGCTGCCCGTCAATCGCCCATTCACCCACCACTCCCCCTCTTCCGGCCAGAGAAAGATCGTCGCAATCATTCCCCAGAACCAGTACTGCTGATTTATTGCCACCACTCGAAGGCGAGAACCTGATGCTTACCATTACTTCCTCGGGAAATTCAAGATCGATCAAAAACTCATCGAGGGCCTCTTCGGCGACCGGGTCCCAGAGATGGAAATCGGGGTGATCGAGGATCAGAGTGTAGATAAGATGATCATCCATACTTAGAACACGTCTGGCAGAAATTGTCACAGTCTCCACCAGCGATTCACCGATATTGACGACCCCGAAGTCTATCGATGTCCTGTCCTGCCCGCAGACCCGGGGTATCCCGGTATCGACTGGTTCGGGGGCAGTGCAGGAAAGAAGGCCCACGATAAACAACAATGACAGACATCTGAAAAATGAAGATCTCATGATGACCTCCCGGTATGATCGGCGAAATATGGCGAAGAGGAGTCCTGAACGGATTATCCGCCCCCGGAAGATATGCTGTCAAGCCTGTAATCCTGCGTCAGATGAGTCCTTTGAGATCCTCCAGCACCTGCTCCGCGTGTTCTGGCGGTTTGACCTTCGGATAGACTTTCGCGATCTTTCCCTTCGGGTCGATCAGATACGATATTCTCACAATGCCCATATACTCGCGGCCGGCCATTTTCTTTTTCTGCCATACGCCATACTTTTTGAGCATATCGAGTCCCTCGTCTGACAGGAGGGTGAATGGAAGCTCATACTTGTCGACGAACCTCGCGTGGCTCGCCACAGAGTCCTTGCTGACGCCAAAGACCTTTATCTTGAGTTTTTTAAAGGCGGGGAAATTGTCACGGATCGCGCAGGCCTCTTTAGTGCATCCTGAAGTGTTGTCCTTAGGATAGAAATAGACAAGCACCCACTGGTCCTTATACGCCGACAGTCTGTGCTTATCTCCATTCTGGTCAGGCAGGTTGAATGCCGGAGCTTTTGTTCCTTCCTTGAGTGTCATCGCGATTCTCCTTTTGACGGCTGCCACTCGAACTTGCCGACATCGATGATCGAACCGGCGCCCGTATTCACATACCTCTCGCCATAGGCATTTTTTATCGCGGTGATCTGCTCGTCTCCCGTGCAGTGACTCGCCCCGCAATATATCACTCCAAGGTCGTCGAAGCTCTGCAGGACCTGCCCCAGCTCTTCGTCATTGTAATCTCTCAGATGGAATCCACCCATCGCCAGAAGCACCTGTATGGCCGAAAGGTCCATCGCCTTCTCGACGATGCTGACTATGCCGGGATGCGCGCATCCGGTGATAACGACCGCACCTCTTGCTGTTTTTATAAGAATCGACTGCTCGACGATCTCGCTGCCCATCTCCCCGGTCGTGAATACATCCTTACAGATGATCATCGGACCGCTGACATCGACGAGCCTGATCTTCTTTTTGCGAAGATCCGTTTTCCATTCTTCGGGAAACGACGCGGGGGCAAATACCATCACCTTGTCGTTCTTCTTCAGGAAATCCTCCAGACCTCCGGTATGGTCCCAGTGAAAATGCGACAACACGACCAGATCGATCGACCCGGGATCGATGTCCATTTTCTTCATGTTTTTCATCAGGATCTTGCCGTTGGCCCCGGTATCGAAGAGTATCGTCTTTTCGAGCCCCTCTATGACACAGCTGAATCCCCAGTCGCCTTCGAAGTCTTCATCGTCGACGACATTGTTATAGATGACCTTTATGACTGGATCGGCTTGGGCCCTGGTGTCCGATGGCATGGCGATACCTAACGTAAAAAGACAAAAAACGACCGTTAATTTTAATAACATTCCTGTCACTCCCCATCAAAAGCAGAGCGCATCGGGTCCCACGCGGGGATCCTCTGTGGCTCCGTATCGAGAAGTCTCACTATCTTCGCGGGCAGATGTTTTCTGTGAACGATCACGCTGAACACATATTTCGAGAACCACTCGTCGTACATCGCCCAGAAACCCGCCGCGCCCCTGCTGGTGCCCCAGGAGTTCTCCACCTTCCATTTGACCGGCTTGCCATCTTTCAGGTCGACGGCGACGAACACCATCGCGTGGTTCGGAGACCCACCCCTGAATTTTATCAGGTCAGACTTGGATATCTCCCGGTCTATACCGAAGAGACCGTCGTAATCGTACATCCCTGGTTTGAGGATGCCGTGATCGCCGTCATTCTCCTTGCCTATGTCGGCGGAAAACCATACCGGCTCACCATCCTGGATCGCCCTTATAGCGTATTTCTTCAGCTCCTCAGCGCCGAGATTTATAAATCCCATATCGGGCCTGTCGTACAGGTTCCTGCAATAGTTCACTTCATAATATTTATTGTACTCGTAAGCCGGGTAGTCAAAGAGGGAGACATATTCCTGCAGGTCGATACCGACCGCATCCTTATAGAAGGACAGGGGGGTGTACTCCTTTTCGATCACCTCGTCGTCCTTGTCCTTGACCCTCCAGGTGAATCTTTCCACCGGTTCGCCCATATGAAGGACCAGTATCCTGTAGAAATCTTTCAACATCTCGACCTTGCGACCGTTCATCTCTTCGGCCGACGTACCACCGGCCGCCATCTTTCTCAGTTCGACCGCGTCGACGCGTGCCATACGGTCGAGCGTCCCGTTCATCCTCCGCGTACCGCTCGTATGCTTCGTCTCCTGGCTGACGCACTGCGGGACCGCTCCATACTTGTCGATCAGATCGGCGTAGTAGTTCCACCAGCCACCGTCAGGCACGGGGCCTTTGAGCAGAGCCTGGAGTTCCCGGTCGTCGATATCACGGTCAGCCGTTTCGATGATCGCCTCGAGAAAGAGATTCGCCTTCTCCAGTTTGTCGTAGAAGAAAAGATAATTCTCGGAGAATTCGAACTCGTCGAGCTTGAAGTTCTTTATCACGGCGGGGCGCATCATATTCAGGCCGGCGAACATCCAGCATCGCCCGCTGCTCTTCTGGTTGGTGATCCCCTTCGCCTCGACCTTGTCGGTATAGATTTCATTGTGTTCGTTATAGATCTCCCTGTTGAAAGTGAGGTCTCTGATGTCGTTGTTAGAAACGGCATTCATCAGCGCCCTGTTCCCGGGGGTAAGTTCGAACGACTTTTTTATCTCTTTCAGGGTCTTCTTGTCGATGCCCCTGTCCCCTGCCATTACGGTCACCGATACCAGCAGCAACACCGCGACGATTGCCAACGAGACTATGGAAGTCTTGAGTCCGACCTTCATCAACCTCTCCTTTCGCGCAAGTTATTATAATATCTTTCTATATTTTCAAAGAATGCCGCTTTACCAGTTGACCACAGTCTCTCCGGCACCCGCCGGTATCCAGCACTTCGCCCCATCCTCGAGTTCGACATGCCACCACTGCGTCCGTCTTTCGAGAAGCCTGAACTCCGTGCCGGAACTGAGCGGCTCTGTGAAGCTCGGCTGATAAGTCTCCGCGTCCCCCTTGCGACCGATGACCTCGTCCGCGACCACCACACCCTCCGGCCTGTTTGAACGGTCCACCATCTCTACAGAAAGTGACGTGATAAAGATGACGCTCACTATCGAAAAGATGATTATCATGATCTTCAGGTACCCGCGCCTGATGAAAAGCCAGGCACCGGCAGATATCCAGATGAGGGCGAACGCCGCGATAAAGACCGCGAGCCGGATCCTCGATGGAATATCGTAATGAATAAAGAACAGCGTCTTGAAGATCTTTTCCCTTTCGGGAATCTCCACCCTGCTTACACGTCTGTTCCTGGCGTATTCGAGATTCTGAGCGAGGTTCTGGTCGTTCGGAGAGAACAACTCCGCGCGCTTGTAATTCAGAATGGTCCTCCCAAGATCGCCCATGCGGAACCAGGCGTTACCGATATTGTAATAGAGCTTTCCGTTCTGCACGCCGTATTCTTCGGCTATATGCTCGAAGTTCAGGATCGCCCTGCGATAGTAGTCCCTGGCCGCGTCAGGATCGGAGCTGTCGAGCTCCATGCCCCTGCGGAACGCGTCTTCGCCGCGGACAAGATATTCATCGAGTGAGAGCTGACCCTTCAGTTCCTGACACACGGTCGCAAAAGGAACAGCAGCACCGATCACGACAGCGACAACCACGGCGGTCGCCGCGGATATTTTAAAACGTCTTATTGCGAACAGATTCTTCATTCAGATGATTCCTGTTATCCTCTCCAGTCAGCTACAATCTCCTGTTCAATCTTCTGGCGGCGTCCCGGATTCTGCCGGCGAGGTCCTGCCTTCTCTCTTCGCTGTCTGCCAGCCCCGAATAGGCCCATCTTTCGCACTCATCAAAGACTTCCCTGATAGACGATCTCGTTTCCGGATCGACACCTTTTCCCTTCATTATCCGTTCGGTCTCTTCTGCCGTCAGCGCTGCGCCACTCCTGTCCAGTTTGTCGCCGAGATACTCCTTGAGAAGTTCCATCACCATACCGCTGAACTCCCCATCTCCGGCGCCTCCGGCCTTCGCCAGAGATCCGAGACCATTATTGAGTCTCCTGAGCGCCCCTCTGGCTCTCACCCCGGCCGGATCTGCAGACCTTTTTTCGATCATGGCCCTGGACACCACAGTCAATCCGAACAGTATGGGAAAAACCAGGACAAGCGCCAGCAAAGCCGGCCGCTCGATCAGAGAATCCAGCCCCGCTTCCTGATCGGAAAGCACCGAGGCCCCCTCGTAATTGTATGCTATGCCCTCTTTCCATTTCTCCAGCGGGCTGCCCCCCGGCCCCTGCACCAGTCCCTCGGCATCGCTTGCCGTAACGACTCTCGTCTCCCTCACCACAAGGGGGATCGGATCCGATGAGGCTATCCTGTATTCTTCTTTTCCCGTATCGAAATAGGCGATCCTGATGGCCGGGATCTCCTTCACACCGTCGTGCCTGGCCCTCAAAGTCTGTGTGAATATCTTTTTCTTTTTCGCGACACGCCCGTCCGCTCTCTCCTCTGGGATCTTGAAATTCTCCTCCATTCCCGGCTGCATGGCCAGGGATGGAAGATCGATCCTGCCGAGATAGTCGGGACCTTCGATGGCGATGTTCAATGTGATCGGATCGCCCACACTGACTTCGACCGGATCTGCCGTCGTCGAGATCTTCAACTCTCCCACATGGCCCGCGAACCCGGCTGGCCTGCCCTTCAGGGGCAGCTCTTTCACGAACAGGGAAAGGCCGTTCGATGGAACGACATATTTCTTGAGACTGCCGCGCCATCTCCCCCTGTAATTGTCGGAAAAGAAATCATCGAAGAAATCTCTGCGGCTCCTGATACCTGTCCCCGATTCACAGGCGACGATGAACTCGGGAATATCGAACATCCCACCCTCTTCAGGGATCAGCGCGAGCCTGAAAGTCAGCGTCACAAACCGCTGACCATCCAGCATTCCCTGCCCTTTCTCGGCTATGACCTCGCCACTACCCAGGGGTATCCTGAAATATTTCTTCGACTGGTCGATCTTTACCTCGGGTAGTTCGAAGTCGAAAGCATCGCTCTCCAGGATCGGAGCGGTGAAATTGAACGCCTCGACGTCTCTGTTCAGATACCATGTGACGGTAAGCACCACTGGCTCCCCCACATAACACGCGTCACGGGAGAGTTCGATCTTCAGCTTGAAATCCTCACTCTCCTCAGGCTTTTTCACCGATATCGTTATCGGGTCCGTTTTAAAAATGGTCCCCTCTACATTGATATTGATCGATGGGATAGTCACGCGTCCCGGACTCTTCGGGGTGAGCCTGTATGTCAGTGTAAATCCCTTATGGACCGTCCTCTGTACGCGGCCGTTGATCACAGATATCGACTGGCTCGAATTGTTCGAACCGCCCATGAACTGCGCGATGAATCCGGCAAGGCCCGACACATCGGGTTCAGTGACTTCGCTCGCCCCGTCGATCACGATCTGAAAGAGAAATGATTCGCCGACATAAACGTCTCTCGACTCCACGTTGGCGATCACGCTGATATCCGCCGCGGTGACCGGGCAGGGCCATACCAGGGCAAGGACGATGAACACCGACAGAAAAACCGCGGCTGCTGCCGGGGAATCCACGGCTGCCGCCGCGCGCAACGACCGTTGAGGTCGTGCCGGCGATCCATCCAGCTGATACTCCATACTCATTACCAGTCCTTCTCCACCTTCTTGTGTCCGCTGCCGGCCTGCTGCTTTCTCTTTTTCCTGTTTTCCTTCTCCTCGTCGAGGATCGCCCTGGCAGTCTCGTTTTTCGGGGGCTCCTGCTTTGCCTGTTGATCCTGCTGGTCGGGGGGCTTCTGGTCGCCCTTCTGGTCCTGCTGCTGTTGATCCTGTTGCTGCTGATCCTGCTGGTCCTTATCCTGACCCTTCTGCTTCTGGTCGTCGTTCTTCGTCAACTTCTCGAGCGCCTTCTTCATCTGGATCAGCGCCTGTTCCTGATCTACTGCCGATGTTCCCGGCTCCGCGTTGGCCAGATCGACGACTGCATCATCCTGGTTTACAACGGCAGAGTCAAGATGCGATGACGCCTGCCGCACCGGCTCGGGCATCTCATCCTGAAAAAGCTCGCTCAGCCTGTCTTTTACCGACATGGTCGACGACCGGACGTCACGTTCATTCGATTCCTCAGCAGCCACCTTTTCTTTCCAGCCAGCAGCCATCTTCTGCCTGTCGTCGCCGAGGACAAGAGAATTTTCCATTACCTTCTCCTGTCTCTTTATCGCGGCAACCAGCGAGTCCACTACGGCCCTGAGCTTCTCCTGCTGCTTCTCCATCTGTTCTTTCTGTTTCTGTATTTTATCCATGAGGTCCTTGATGACCAACCTCGCTATTTCCATGTTATGAGCCGCGTCGGTCAGAAGCGGATCTTTCTCCAGGGCGGTCTGGTAGAACCCCACCGATTCCTGGTACGCCTGCAGGGCCTTCTCCATATCGCTGTCGACCTGTCTGGTCCCCTCGTTGAAGGCGCAATTGCCGGTATTGAACCATGCCCTCGCTTCCAGCGACAGATCCCTGGTCTTCATTGCCGCTTCCTGGAATTTCTCCCTCGCCTTTGCGTAATCCTCCATCCGGTAATAGACGTCACCGAGGTTGAAGGCGACTATCGGCGATTCGGGAGATCTGACCGATGCCTGCTCGTAAAACCCAAGCGCCTTTTCAAACTCACCCGTGTCAAAGCTGCTGTTTCCCTTCGAGACCAGGCTTCCCGCAGATTCGGCCATCGATGGCGAAGCCGCGACACCGAGGATCATGCCTGCCGACAGGATCGACAGGACAATCAGCTTGATCATACCTGAAGCATGTCCTGATGGACCTGCCACCGACCCGCCTGATGAACGCCCTGAACTGCCTGCCGGACCTCCACCCCTTCTTCTCCGCTCCGTGACAATCAACTCGGCCAGCAGAAAAATCAGCGCTATCGCGAGGAATATCTGATATTTCTCTTCGTACAGTTTGATCGTCAATGATTCGATCTCCCGCTTCTCCTCACCGGCGATCAGTTTCACATAGACTTCGCCGAGGTCTATCGCTCCGGTAGCCACATTGAGGTACCTCCCGCCGGGAGTGACATTCGCCATCTTCCTCAACGTCGCCGCGTCGAGCCTGCTCCACACCTCCTGGCCATTGTATTTCAGGAACGACCGGTTTCCGTGCGCGTCGGTCACCGGTATCCGTCTCCCCTGCCGCTCGTCTCCGAGCCCTATAGCTATTATCCGGACGCCCCGCCTCCCGGCTTCCTCTGCTGCCTCGACGGGGAATGAATCGTGGTCCTCTCCATCTGTTATCAGAATGACATCCTTGTATTTTTTCTCCTGGTCGTCAAAACCCTCATCGAGCACCTTTCTCACAGCATCGCCTATCATCGTCCCGCCCCTTGCGATGCTGTTGAGGTCTACGTCTTCCAGCATAAGATTGAAAAACCCGTAATCGAGAGTAAGGGGGCATTTCAGCGCGGCCGTCCCGGCGAACACGACCAGCCCCACCCTGTCACCCTCGAGGCTGGCAACCATATCGCCGATGGCAAGCTTTGCCCTCTTGAGCCTGTTCGGTGCCAGATCCTCCGCGATCATCGACCGGGAGACATCCAGGACAAACATGATATCCCTGCCCCGCCTCTCGACCGTCCTCGGCTTCGGATTCCACGCGGGCCTGGCCAGAGAAACGACGATAAAGATCGCCGCGATCATCACGAGTACAGCCTTCGTCCGCCTCGCCGCGGGGTTGATCGACATCGATATCTTTTTCAGCAGATCGGCCTCGACAAATATCCTGAGCGCCTGCCGCCGCTTATACGCGGCCCATATGTACAGCACTGCCAGCACCGGCACCAGCCACAACAGAAGAAGTATCCTGACGTTTCCCAGCTGCATCGTTACGGTATCCTCCTGAAGACCAGTGTCGAAAGGATCACTTCAAGCGCCAGCAGAGCCAGCGCCACCGCCGCGAACGGCACAAAAAGCTCCCTGTAATCGACGTATCTCACCGACTCGATCTCGCTCTTCTCCAGTTCGTTTATCTCCTCGTATATCTCGCGGAGCGATTTCTCGTCCTTCGCCAGCCTGAATATTCCGCCTGTCCTCTCGGCGATAGCCGCCAGCGGTCTCGTGTCGACCCGGTTCATAGCGGGGACCTTGAAATTTCCAAAGAGTGTGTTGACCGTACTTACACTCTCCCCTCCCCCGACACCTATAGCGTATATCTTTATACCCCACCCGGCAGCCAGGCTCGCCGCTTCGCCGGGCGATCTGAGTCCCGAGTTGTTCTGACCGTCCGTAAGCAGAATAATGATCTTGCTCTTGATCTCGTATTCCCTGTCACCTGACTCACTCGCGAATCTGGCGAGGTCTTCCTCTGCGGTCTTGAGCCTCGCGGCCGCGAGCGCCAGCGCGTCGCCTATCGCGGTACCGTCCTCGCTCTTGCGCTTTACTATCTTTACCGTATCGAGGAACCGGAGCAGCGCGCCATGCCCCAGGGTCAGTGGAGCCATTGTATCGGCGTATCTGGCAAACGATATCATCCCCACCAGGTCGTTCGGCCGCCCCTCGAGGGTCTCGGAATTTCCGATGAGGAATTCCTCGAAGACTCTCTTGACCACTTCGAGCCGGTTCAGGCGCCGCATCTTGTATTCCATCTCGGCGTTCATACTGCCCGACCTGTCGATGACCATCTCTATCGCGACACCCTTCGTGACGTCCTTGACCTTCTCCCTGCCCAATTGCGGCCTGGCCAGAGCTGTCACGATGAGGGCGATAATGACTATCCTCGTTATCAGAGGAAGCCAGGCAAACCGGTGCCTGAGTGATTTTCCCGCTGTCCTGGCGTTGGTGAGAGAAGAGAACCTGATCGAACCACCCCGATCCTTCCGGCTCAGATACAGAAGAACGGCTGGAATGACCAGCAACAGGATAAATGCCCATGGTGACGCGAATCTGATCATGCTGCCCCGGCTGCCCGCTCGACTCCGCCGTTCACCTCCTCCTCTTCCTTCTTCGTCATATCTATGAAATTACGACATGCGTCGAATGTCTTCTTAACGTCGTCTTCAGACGGCTCGTACGCGGCAAACTTTACCAGGTCGCAATGGATAAGGAATTCTCTCAGCATGCGCTTCTGCTCATCCGCGACATCCAGCCCGCTTCCCGCCTCAGCTATGAATTCCTCTGTCGTTCTCTCCGGCGCCCTCAGGCCGAACCGGTCCTCTATATAATGCCTGAGGATGTCCGATACCCTTTCCGTGAATTCAGCATATCTCTTTTCTTCGACCAGCCCCTCGGACAGCAGTCTTTCCAATCGGGCGAACGCCTTCTCGTGGGCCAGGATGACCCTGGCAGTCACTGTCTTCTGTTTCCTGAATCTCAGATAGAGCAGGACCGCGGCGGCGGCCAGGGCCAGCGCGCCGGCCGTGATAAAGAGGTATCTTCTGCTCGCCGGGATCGAGGCCGGCCCGGCGATATCTTTCATCTCGAGCTCGGCCATGTCCTCGGGAAGGATCGAAAGGACCATGACCTTCAACGTGTCAGATTCGACCGAGTAGGTCGAGACAGTATCGCCCTCTTCGCGAAATGTGACCATCATCGGAAGTATCCTGTATTCTCCAGAAAGAAACGGTTCGAGTTCGTAGACCCTCGAGGTAACGACTACTCCACCCTCTTCCAGACTCGGGGGAGAGGAAGTGTAATCGACGATCCCGAACTGATCGAGCTTGTCGCCGAACTTCGGCAGCTCGGCCACATATCCCTCTCTGGCCCTCGCCTCGACAAGCAGATCGAGCCTGTCCGCGATCGTGACTTCCTTTCTGCTCACCGCGACTCGAAAATCGACCGGCCCCCTG
>JAGLYV010000070.1 GCA_023131975.1 Candidatus Krumholzibacteriia bacterium
CCCGGGGGCAAGATGCACCGATTCTCGAATACCGGAGATGCGCCGGCGAGATTTCTGTGCCTGGTACCCAACTCGTCGTACGATCGATAAAAGAAACGATGCCATACCCGGCATCAGGTGGATGTTCGCATCGTTGCCGACTCTACCTCTTGTATCAAGGACTGCCATTGGTAGATGTTTGGATTGACTTCGGACAATTCCGGAATTAACTTTAATGGTAGAGGGTTCTGACGAGATAAATATCTGCAGACGATGGGAGTATTCATGAAAAAGACTTTCCTGTTCATCTCGGTCCTTGTTGCCATTTTCTTTGCGAACAGCATTCAGGCGGACCCATCGGTCTACAAGAAGAAAAAGTATTTCGGTCCCATTCCCCTGAGCAATATCAATTTCAGTTTCGGGTTCATCGACGGCCCCGACGACGAGTACCTGACCGACCACCTGGCCCACTGGGCCCAGCTTCAGGGAGGAAAGGACTACTTCGAGAAAATATCCACATCGCCGTATGCCTCGATAGGATACGAAAAAATGGTCTCCCCCTTCCATTTCTTCAGGGGCAACATATCGTTCTGTTACCTGAAGAACGAGAGCATCGGAGATTTCATCAAAGAGATCCCCGACGCGGATAATATCGCTCTCGATATCAAGAGACAGCTGAAAATCTACTATCTTTCGTTCGATCTCGGCTTCGCCTACTACCTGGTGGAACCGAAGGTAAGGGCCCTGGCGCCCTATGTCGCCGGCGGCTTTTCCGGTGTGATCCCGATGGTGAAGCTTGAGACCGACGCCGTTGACACCGATACGGGAGCCAGCTACGATCTGCCCGATGAAAACCTCGACCAGACTACATTCCAGTCCGGGCTCCATATCGAATTCGGCATGCGATACCTTATCAGCAACAGAATCGCGGCGGGCATGGAGGGTAAATACCAGATGTCCCAGAGCAAATTCGATATCCATAACGCTAATTTCGACCTTGATTATTCGGGTCTTTCACTTGCACTGAACTTCTATTACTACTTTTGATGAATGATGACTGATGAACGATTCGATGTAGTTGTCATTGGTGGCGGTCCCGGTGGTACCAGGACCGCCGCTGGTGTTTCCCGCCAGGGTCTTTCCACGCTGATACTCGAAAAAAGAGAGAAGATCGGATACCCGGTCCGCTGCGCCGAGGCGATAGGCCCGGCTGAAGAAATTACCCGCTATATCGATGTAAAGAAACCGTTTGTCAGCAGTGTCATCGACGGCATAGTCATCGTTTCGCCTGACGGAAAAAAGTATCGAAAAGCGATGAAAGGTATAGGTTACATCGTCGATCGAGAACTCTTTGACCTGCACCTCGCGGAGACCGCCTGTTCTAACGGGTCCGTCCTCAGAACCGGACACCAGGTGACCGGCCTTCTGCGTAAAGATGGGAAAGTCACGGGAGTGAATGTCCTCGAGTTATCTACCGGCAGAGAATATCGTGTACAAAGCAAAGTCACGGTCGGATCGGACGGGGTCGAATCTCTTTCGACCAGATGGGCCGGACTGAAAGGCCCTTCCCGGGTAGACGAGGTCTTCTCCTGCGCCCAGTACCTTGTCGAGGGTATGGATCTGCCGGACAGATACGTGGAATTTCACCTTTCGTCGACCTTTGCCCCTGGAGGATACGGATGGGTGTTTCCCAAGGGAAACGGCAGCGCCAACGTCGGGGTAGGAATCAACCCCGCGCAGGCTGCGGGGCTCACCGCCACAGACTACCTCGAAAAATTCATGGCTCGAGTCTGCCCGAAAGGCGATAGAAAGCGCTTCGTGGCGGGCGGAACACTTGCATCCGATTCCCTTTCCTCTCTCACTGTGGACGGATTCGTCACCGTCGGAGAGGCGGCAAATCAGAACAACCCGTTCACGGGCGGTGGTATCCTCAACGCGATCATGGCCGGAGACATGGCAGCAACTGCAATATGCGACTGCTTCGAAAAGGGAGACTTCAGTTCAGGGGAGCTTTCAGCCTACACGGACGAGTGGTGCCGGAGCGAGGGCAGGATGAACAAAAGATACTATCTGGCTGGAAAAGTGTTCTACAGTCTCGACGACAGAACGATGGAGAAGGCGCTTTCTGTTCTCAGCACGAAAAAGGGCCTCTTCACGAGAAATGGACTGGGCGCCGCAAAGCTCCTCGGTGTGCTGTTCAGATATTCTCCTTCACTGCTTGTCAAGATAGCGATGAAAGCTGTGGCTGCGAGAAAAAGGTCGGGGAAAACCATGTCAGAATCGAATAGATAGCCTTTGATTGAAAAAATTGCCCGAAAGAGTTATAATTGATATGTTAGAACGAGATGTTGAGAAAAATAATAATTTGATCTGTATTGACGACAGCAAGTGTATCGTCTGTGGAGCCTGTGTTGCCGTCTGCCCGACCGAAGCGCTCATTATCTTGGGGCTGACCTTAAAGTCGGTTCTCGAGCGATGCCGCCCCTGCGGGCAGGCGGCGCTTGTTTGTCCAACAGGGGCGTTGACCTGCCCACAACAAGGGGAGAAATCGAAGAATGGATGATATCCGGATCAGGCACCTCACCGTGGGGCCACTCGGTACAAACTGTTTCCTGGTATCCTGCGTGAAAAGCTCGGAAACCATTATCATTGATCCCGGCGGCGACTCTCCCTCGATCATCAGCGCGATTAAGGAAGACGGCCTGACCCCGGTCATGATCGTACTCACCCATGGACACAGCGATCACATGGCGTCGGCAGCCGAACTGACGCGTGAATTCGATATCGACATCGCCATGCATGGAGACGATATTGAGACGATGAAAAAATCTGTAGAAGATTCTCCCCTCTGGGGACTGGGCGATGTGGAATACCCGGAAGTAAAGACCCTTCTTTCCGCCGGCGACAAAATAGAATTCGGGGAACTCGAGGCGGAGGTCCGCCACACTCCCGGCCACACCCT
>JAGLYV010000071.1 GCA_023131975.1 Candidatus Krumholzibacteriia bacterium
TCGGTCAGAAGCGAACTCTTCACCTTGCCGGACGATACCGCGGTCTTTTGCGGACATGGCCCACCTACGACCATCGGCGGGGAAAAGGCCAACAACCCATACTTCAACGGCACATTCGGATAAAAAGTAAATCTACATGAAAACCTGCATGTGAACTCGCAGTAAAACCTCATGGAGAATCCCGTCCAATCTGTTATTTTACAGGAGATTTGGACTTCTTCTTGCATAAATATCCGGCTAGTGTAAGATGGTTATCGCCCATGCAGGGTACCAATCGAACGATAATAAAAAATAACAGGAGGTCCTTTTGGATATCAGGGAACAGATCAAAAGCTTTATTATCGAAAACTTCCTTTTCGGCGCCGAAGACGCCACTCTCGGCAATGACGATTCCTTTCTCGAATCGGGGATAATCGATTCTACTGGAGTCCTGGAAGTTGTTGGTTTTATTGAAGATGAGTTTGATATCGAAGTTCTGGACGAGGAACTCGTCCCCGATAATTTCGATTCACTCAGTAAACTCGTGACCTACATAACGAAAAAACAGGGCTGAATCAACCGACCATAATCATCCAGGCAGGTATCATGCTCCTTCAGGAATTTCTGGAAAACAGCGCCGCGCGGCATCCTGACAGGGAGGCTCTCGTCTCCGCGGGCCGCAGGCTGAGTTTCAGTGATATCGACAAGATGGCGAACAGGCTCGCTCACACCCTCCGTGATTCGGGGGTCGAGCATGGAGACAGGGTCGCTATACTGATCGATAATTCTCCCGAGACCGTGATCGCCATATGGGCGGTCCTGAAGGCTGACGCCGTTTTCCTCGTCATCAACCCTACGACAAAATCGAACAAGATAAGATACATGCTCGGCAATTGCGGGGCATCGGCCCTGATCACGCACCAGTCCAGGTGGAAGCAGGCGGCGGAAGCCGCGGCGGAAACAGAATCACTGAAAACCGTGATCTGTGCCGGAGACAAGGCCGAAGGATTGAAGGGTTCCGTTCCGGATACCCTGACTTTCCTGACTCTGGGCGAGGCATTGAACAACTCACACGAGTCGAGACCTGAACGAAAAGCAATCGATATCGATCTTGCCGCCCTTATCTACACCTCCGGTTCGACAGGAAATCCCAAGGGCGTCATGTTGACCCATCTCAACATGGTCTCAGCCTCGACCTCGGTATCGACATACCTGGAAAACACGGAGAACGACCGGATCATTAACGTCCTCCCCCTCTCTTTCGACTATGGATTGTACCAGGTGATAATGGCCGCCCAGTTCGGCGGGACCGTGATACTTGAGCGTTCGTTCACCTATCCATACCAGACGATCAAGCTCATTCATGAAGAGAAGGTTACCGGATTTCCCATCGTACCGACGATGTCGGCGATCCTGCTCCAGATGAAGGAGTTGGGCAAAGAGGATTTCAGCGGTCTTCGCTACATATCAAATACAGCGGCGGCACTGCCCGTCAGCCATATAAACGGACTGAAAAAGGTCTTCCCTTCGACTACGATATACTCGATGTACGGACTTACCGAATGCAAGAGGGTGTCATACCTTCCTCCCGACCAGCTCGACGTACGCCCCGAGTCGGTTGGAAAAGGCATGCCGAACGAGCAGGTCTACCTGGTCGATGAGAATGATGACATCATCACAGAACCCAACGTGACCGGTGAACTCGTCGTAAGAGGAGCCAACGTGATGAAGGGGTACTGGGAACTGCCGGAAGAGACCGGCCGCAGGCTCAGGCCCGGCATACACCCCTGGGAAAAGTCCCTTTATACCGGCGACCTTTTCAGGATGGACGAAGAGGGCTATCTTTATTTCGTTTCGCGCAAAGACGACATTATCAAGAGCAGGGGTGAGAAGGTCAGCCCGAAGGAAGTAGAAAAAGCTTTATATGCCATCGAGGATGTCATCGAGGCGGCAGTCACCGGTGTCCCGGACGAGATACTCGGAGAGGCCATCAAGGCCTTTGTCGTACTGAAAGAGGGGTCCGAACTGAGTGAAAAGGCGATCATCGCCCACTGCTCGCGCAATCTCGAAGATTTCATGGTACCGAAGATCATAGAGCTGAGGGAATCGCTTCCCAAGACAACGACCGGAAAAATAACTACAAAGAATCTCTGATGGAAGGAAAAGCAGGAATGGAATTCAACCGGAACGTCCTTGATTTCGACGTCGAAAGTATCACGGGCCAGATTGTCGATTTCATACGCGACCAGGTACAGAACAATTTCCACAGAAAAGGGATAATCATAGGCCTGAGCGGTGGGATCGACTCGGCCGTATGTGCCGCCCTGTCTGTTAAAGCGCTGGGAAAAGATCGCGTTTTCGGTGTCCTTCTTCCGGAACGGGACTCGAGCCCGGTCAGCAGGGAGTATGGCCGAAAGTGCGCCGAGTCTCTCAATATACGTTATCACGAAGTGGAGATCTCCCCCATGCTCGATGTCTTCGGGGTATACGCCAAGCGTGATTCCGTAGTAGAAAAATACTTCCCCGACTACGACGGCGACCAGAAGTTCAGGCTCACTCTCCCCCAGGATCTCCTCGACAGGGACAGGATCAGCACCTACCACCTCGATATTGAGACCGAAGAAGGAAAGATCGAGACGAAAAGACTGGCTCATAAGGACTATCTCAAAATGATGGCGGCAAATGACATCAAACAGCGCGTCAGGATGACTCAGCTCTACTACGAGGCTGAAAAACGACACTACATCGTATGCGGAACGACGAACCTGCCCGAGATGATCCAGGGTTTCTTCGTCAAATTCGGAGACGGAGGCGTCGATATCGAACCGCTTACCGACCTGTACAAGGCACAGGTATTCGCCCTCGGCAGACACCTCGGGGTGCCGCAGGAAGTCCTCGACAGGACTCCAAGTCCGGACACCTATTCCCTGCCGGTGAGCGACAAGGATTTTTACTTCTGCATGCCATACGATATGCTCGACATGGTGATGTACGCGATGCTGAATAATGTTCCCGTCGAAAAGACGGCCGAGGTACTGGGCATGACGACCGAGCAGGTCGAACGGGCCTGGAAAGACATCGAGAGAAAGAAAAACGCGACGGCGACACTGAGGCAACTGCCTCCCGCGCCCGAGCTCAAGTTCTGAGGAAGGTTAAAATGAAAAGATGTACGAAATGCGTTCTCCCCGAGACATACCCGGGAATACAATTCGATGAAGACGGCGTGTGTAATTTCTGCAGGAGATTCAGGGGGATAGAGCGCCTCAGAAAATCGATGGAGAAATACAAGGGGCGCTTCGAAAAGTTGCTGGCCGGAAAAAGGCGTACAGGCGGATATGACGCCATCATGGCATTCAGCGGCGGCAAGGATTCGACGTACACGATGGCCGTCCTTAGAAACGAGTACGATCTTTCGATCCTCGCCATGACGCTGGACAACGGATTCATCTCTCCACAATCACTCGAGAATATCCGAAACGTCGTAGAGGGACTCAACGTGGACCACGTCCTGTACAAACCCAGGCTCGACACTTTAAGCAAGCTCTTCCTGCACTGTGTCGACGAGGACATATATGCGCGCAAGGGGCTCGAAAGGGCCAGTTCGATCTGTACGACATGTATGGGGATAGTCAAGTTTGTCGCCCTTCGTCTCGCGATCGAGGGAAACATCCCCTTCATCTTCTACGGCTGGTCGCCGGGACAGGCCCCGGTGGAAGCATCGATCTTCAAAAACAACCCGGACATGATCCGTTCGATGCAGGAGCAGTTCACCAATCCCATGTCCAAAGTCGTGGGCGAAGGGGTATCGAACTACTTCCTCACCGATGAACATTTTGCGATGCCTGAACGTTTCCCTACCAATGTAAGTCCTCTGGCTTTTCTTGAATATGACGAAAACGCGATCATCGAGCAGATCAAGGAACTCGGCTGGAAAAAACCGGACGACACCGATCCGAACTCGACCAACTGTCTGCTCAACGCGGTGGGTATCGACGTACACAAGGAACGACTGGGCTTTCACCCCTACGCCTTCGAACTGGCCGGACTTGTCAGGGGAGGCTACATGGAGAGGCAGGAAGCCATCGAGAGGCTCGAGGAAGCTTCCGATGAGACTATCGTTAAGATGGTGAGAGACAAGCTGGAAAAATCCGCGGACGGAAAATGATAATCAGTCAAGCGCGATCCAGGTCATACATTTGTCTATGATAATATCCTGCCATTCCCGCAATGTGTACATGTGGTTCGCGTGAGTTATCTCTTCCACGGTAATGGCTTCTATACCGGCCTGGTACTCTTCGGGCATCGCATCGACGAATTCGCTGTTGAACTCATACTTGAAGTTGTCATGTTCGCCGAAGATAAAATAGACGCGTCCATCACGCCCCGTGATACGACTGTAGGCATCGAGAAATCCCCTGTTGAACTGCAGATCTCCAGCACCGGGCACCGAGACACTGAGTCCGCCCCTGACTTCCTTTTTTGCGGCCACGTCGGTCCCGGTCTTTCTGCCACCTCCCGACAGCTTCCTTATCATACCGCCCAGGGCGACATTCAGCGATTTACCGATCTTGTCCGTCTCGCTCTTACCCGTAATAAAACGGTACCAGGCGACCGGATTGAATATCTTGCGCAGGTAAAGACCCAGGTAGAATTTCGCGAACCCCTCGCTCATCCTGACCTCACCGTAATCGAGGCTCGGCAACATGACCGGCACGCTGAGAAGGATTGATTCGTCTATATCTTCATAGGTGCTGTGGGAGAGGATATTGGTTATCGCTCCTCCGCAGACTCCGAAGAGAGCCACTTTCTCCACTGAGGCCTTTTCCTTCAGGTACAAGGCGGCGCTGTGCACATCACCGGCGAACAGCCCCGCGCAGATATCCCTGAACAGGACCCTCTGCTCCTGGTTCTCGATCGATCCGCCCGACCTGCCCATCCCGTGCGTGTCGCAGCATATGGCCGGGTAACCAGATCTGGCCAGTCTTCTCGCGGCCCTGGTATTGAACCTGAACGCGCCGTTCATGCCTATCAGCCCGCCGTGGGTGAAAACAAAGCCCTCATTCCACGCGCCACCCTCCGGCATCCGCAATCCGGCTTTCGCTTCATCCGACCCGGCATCCACTTCGCCTGATCCGCCCTCCGGCATATAGGTCACTCCGCACAATTCGTACCCGTCAGGAGAGGTGACCGTGACCGCCTCCTCCCGTACACCATCGATGACACATGACGGCGACTCGGCAATCGTCGGCACTCCCCCGCGGGTCCCGGAAGGAATATCCCCGGCAGATCCAAGAAGACGCTCCATGACACTGAAAAATTCTGGTGTGTCGGATGTGAATATCCTGTTGTTTATCCAGAAGGCGTTGTCGTCCGCTATGAAAATGTCTTCGCAGTCGGCACCGGCAAAGTTCCAGGTCTCGACCAGCGGGTCGACGGATGCTTTGGACGAAGCCTGCTTTTCCGGTATCGTTATCACTGCGGCTTTTGAGATGTTACCGGGAAGAGCGTCAGGGAAAGCTGCATCGGAGACCTCTTCGAAAAATTCCTTCGAGATGAGATACCCGTCGATATTATTCATGCGGTATCCGGCCCTGACGCAGTCACCGCCGGCCAGAAGTTCCTCGATGATCTTCTCCCTGGTCATGACGACCTTTTTAAAGATCGCGTACTGGCCCGCCACATTGGCCCTCAGGGCCTTCATAAACTGTTTCTTCCATTTTCTGACCGGGTTTACCAGAAATATGCTGTCGACATCCTCTCTCCTGGCCGCCACTTCGCATGCCGGGAGGGCTCCCCATCTCAATCCGAGCAGCGAAACAATGTCCACACCCTTTCCCCTGATCAGGTCGCAGGCCGCTCCGATATCCTCATATATCGAGGTCAGAGTCACATCGGCACTGTCTCCCCCGCTGTTACCGTACCCGTAAATATCGAAAGTCAGCACCGTCCATCCCGCGGCGGCGAGACGTCTCGCAAGCCTGGAAACGACCCTCTCGCACCAGAACTTCTCCTCGAAAAGCGAATCGCAGATCACCAGCCCCCTGCGCCCGGCTGACGTAGCACCGCTGTTTGCGGTACTGTCCATGCCGCGCTCAACGCCGTTACCCGTGCCATCTGGCGTGTATAACCGCCCGTATAGAGGCCTGTTTTCCGTCCTGAAAAAGAATGATCGTTCTTCAGTCATATCCTGTCTTTTCCCGTAGATCCTCAAAAACCCGATTTACCCGTAAAACAACCAGACTGCAAAAAGAATACCAGAGGAGTCCCTTTCGGCAGATTTCAACACAGACGGAAATAAATATCAATTGCGATTGAGGCGCGAATAAAATAAACTGTCCAACCGATGAAGAACAGATCTGTCATACCGGTCCTGGCAAGCGTGTTCGCGGCATTCGCGATCACACTGCTTCTGGTCTCCGCTAAAGCCGCGCTGGTGGTCTTCGCCGGGGGGATAGTGGGAACCATCGTATTCTTCTATCCATACCAGGGCCTCCTTATCTACCTGACGATGACATACCTGCGTCCCCAGGAATTTATTCCGGCTCTGAATGAGCAGCCCCTGATGCTCGCCCTCGCGTTCGTACTCCTCGGCACTCTCATACTGCACACCGCCATCGAGAAGCGGCCGATGAAGGTGGTCAACACGAGACAGAGCATCTTCATGCTGATCTTCTTCCTGCTGATACCACTGAGTCACCTTCAGCGTTTCTACCTGACCGGAGCACAGGAATCGTTCAGCGACTTTCTTCCCGTATTTCTCCTCTTCTTCATGATCATCAACCTGATCGTCGATCCGAAGCAACTGAAACAGACATTCTACCTTCTTTTCTTCATGACCCTGGCACTTTCGCTGAACGGCATCCTGCAGTACGTCAGGGGATACGATATAGCAGGACAGACCATGTATGAAGGAAGGATCAGATGGATCGGGATATTCTCCGATCCGAACGATCTGGGGTTGACCATACTCGCCTTCACACCCTTCGCGATGCTGAAATCACTGGATAAAAAAGTCGGGATCCTTAAGAGGGCACTCTGGGTCCTGTCCCTCATAATATTGATCTACGCCCTGTATCTGACTAATTCCAGGGGTACTTTCCTCGGACTTCTGGCAGTATCGACGATGCTGCTCTGCAAAAAGATCGGACTGCTCAGGGGCCTGTTCATAGGAGCGGTCTTCAGCACCGTGGCACTGGCACTGGGCCCGAGCAGGATGGCCGATATGTCTATCGACGAAGCCTCGGCAAGCGGACGCATAGACGCATGGGCGACGGGGTTGAACCTTCTCCTGTGGCGACCCGTCCTGGGAGTGGGATATCACGGTTTCACGGAACACCATCATTTGACCGCACACAACTCGGTGGTCCTCTGCATGTCGGAACTCGGCCTGGCCGGACTCTATGTCTGGCTCCTGCTTATCGTCTCTTCATTCAGGGAAATGATCCTCGTCCAGAAAATAGCCATCGAAGGCGAGTACGCGGAGTACGCGGAAGTGATGCAGCTCTCTCTTACCGGGTTTTTCGTGTCAGCCTTTTTTCTCTCCAGGACTTACAACGAGGTCCTTTTCATCCTGATCGCCCTTTCGACGCTTATCTCGGTCTTTTCCAGAAAACGGTTCGATTATAAGATCCATCTACTCGATCGATCACTTCTTATCTCCACGTTTGTATTCATGATATTACTGATCGTGGTGATAAAGATCCTTGTGATGATCTAGAAAAGAATAGGAAAGAAGCTGATGCTTAAAGACGTTCACATATGGCTCCCGGATTACATCAGAGACAGGCTGGCGCGAAAACGCCCTCGCGGGCCGGTCACTATCCTGTTCGCTTTCGTCGATCACTTCGAACCGATGCAGAAAGACGACGACCCTCTCGACCTGCAGATCGAACGCGTCGAGACCTGGGTAAGGGGATACGAAGGACTCTGCGAGGGACATACGGACTCTGCCGGCAGAACGCCGCAGCATACCTACTTCTTCCCCCAGGAACAGTACACCCCCCGTGTCCTCGACATTCTGGGTGCGCATTGCGACCGCGGATTCGGTGAGACCGAGATACATATCCATCACGACAACGACACGGAAGAGGGATTTGTCGAGAAGATAGAGACCTTCAAGGAGCAGCTGGCGCGCCACGGCATGCTACCCGTAGACAAACATACAGGGGAGCGTATGTACGGGTTTATCCACGGAAACTGGGCACTCGACAACGCAAGGAAGGACGGTCGCTGGTGCGGATTGAACAACGAGATTACTCTCCTGAAAAAAACTGGATGCTATGCCGATTTTACCCTGCCCTGCGCTCCCGCCGATGGCCAGACCCGCAAGGTCAACTCGATATATTTCGCCGACGACGATCCGGACCGTCCCCGCTCCCATGACTATGGAAGGGATATCGCTTTCGGAGGCAACGATTCCGGAGACCTTCTCCTGATCCAGGGACCACTCATGCTCAACTGGAAAAAACGCTCCCGCGGGTTCATGCCCGGAATAGAAAATGGCGATGTCAGCCTGGCAAACCGGCTGTCCGCAGACAGGATGAAGCTATGGCTCGATGCGGGGATATCGGTCGCCGGCAGGGAAGAAGTCATATTCATCAAGGTCCATACGCATGGCGTAAAACCAAAGAACACTCCCTATCTCCTCGGAAACGAGATGTCTGAGACGATATCCATGATGGAAAAGGAATGGCGCGGGAAAAAGGGGCATTCCCTCCTGTATGTCACGGCCAGGGAGATGGCAAATGTAGCGTTAGCCTTTAACGAGGGGATCGACCTGCCCGTAGCGGAACTGTTCGATTACAGACTCGTACTCAAGAACCACTGAAAACCACCCTCAAACCGAAAGGGCAGCATCCCGAAGGAAACTGCCCAGACGGCGTCTTCGTAGTCGATCGAAGAAAATCCTAATTGACGACCAGTATCACCTGTTTTCTCGACTGACCCGTGCTGTCCGTGATGACGACGAAATATCTTCCGCTGGCGACACTGACGCCGCTGTTGTTCTCACCGTTCCAGACAAGTGTCGTGGTCGCGCCCCACGAATCGTCATACACCTTCTGCCCACGCAGGTCGTAGATACCTATCCTGCCGTTTTCCGGCAGGTTGCCGATCGTAAGATTCCCTGAAGCAGGCTGGAACGGGATCGGATATATAGCCACCGGGGCCGATGCCAGGTTGCCGTTGTCATCGTCACCCTTATCATTATCCGCCTCACCGGCAACGAGATCAAAACTGACGACCTCCGGGCCGGCAACGGACGAGATCCTGATCACTGCCTCGCCGTCTTCCTCGTCGATATCCTCATATGCCGCTATTGTCACCGTCTGCTCGACATACCAGTCAGACGATGTGAAGGTAAGAGTCTCTCCCGATTCGACGTCGAGATCGGAATCCCCTGTCAGGCGCTGCACCCGCGCATCCACCGTGCCGTCAGGAATGCTGCTCAGCCGGACGGTGAACTGACCCGTACCGCCTTCTTCCACGGTCAGGACCTCGGGATCGATGACGAACTCCAGCGGAGTACCGTCATCAGAAGTGACAAATGAATGGTTACACGATACGACCATGTTCTCCAGCGACTCGTCTCTCGATATCGCCCGCACAAAATATATGCTTTCCAGGTCGAGGCCTGTGATATCGATATAATGAGTGGTGGAAAGAGTCTCGTCTGTAGCGCTGACCGTCACCGCTCCCGTACTCATCTTCCAGTATTCGAGCCTACCCCGAGTCAGCTGCTGCGTGGACCATTCCACCCGCCATGTGGAAGCATCGATCGCGGTCACCGAAGTCACCATACATCTCTGCATCACATCGTACGGATCTGACGGCTGTATGTAATGTGCCGAAAGACGTCCCGAGAAACCACTGACGGCTCCAACCACATTTCTGGAGCGGAGCCTGTAGAAATACTGCGCGCCCGGTTCAAACCCGTTCGCGTATGTATCTGTAAATAGATTTGAAGACACACCGACCGCGGCGATCTGCTGGTATTCAGTCAGAACGTCGGTGGTAGATCGATAAATCAGGACTTCCGTCACCCCGGGGTCCGAAATCGGATTCCAGGCCACCCGGCAGGTGGTCTCTCCCTGAGCGAACAGGTCGGCAGCCCCCAGAATGATGATCATAAAGATCACATAGAATAGCTTCCGGTCGTTCATATCCTGCTCTCCCCTCGTCCAACGATGGGAATGTAACCCTTCGCGGAGGTCGTTGTCAATGCCAACCGGGGGCAAAATGCGAACAAGATTGCTTTTTGAATCTGCCGGTCCACTGAAACCATCCCAGCCTCGCTCCGGGCGGATTTTTCCTTCAAGTGTCCGGATGTTTCCCGAAATTTCCTGTCGCCCCTCATCATCTCTCCTGAGTCTCCTCAAGTTGTCGGTTCATTTGCTGTTTATTCTTCAAAAGTGTCTGACATCAGGAAGAATGAGCATGGTGTGTGCCAGAGACGTTACGCTCGAACGCATGTATCGTTATCCTGAAGACATCTGTCATACGCTGAGCGTTCTTCGTCCAGGTCTCGGCGGGGCAATCGATGGAGGACCGGTCCCATTCCCTCGTGAATCCCTCGATCAGAGATTCGCTGAGGGCGCGTGAGTTGCCGACTTCAAACAGTATCCCCGAATCCCCGGTAACGATCTCGGGGATGCCTCCGGTGTCTGAACAGACGACCGGAATACCGCAGGCGAGTGATTCGAGGATGACGTTCGGCGTTCCCTCGTGGAGGCTTGGAAGGCAGAAGACGTTACTGGCATTGAACCATTTGACTATATCGTGGTGTAGTACGGAACCGTGAAAAAACACATTTCCGGAAAGAGGAGGCCTGGAAGCTATCCGTTCCAGGTGGTCCTTTTCGGGTCCCGAACCGAGGATGTGCAGCTGCCAGTCAATCATCTCGATCTTCTCCAGAGCTTCCAGCAGCACATCGATCCCCTTGACCGGCTTGAGGTTGCCGGCAAAGAGAATGATCTTCTTCTCTTTATCAAGCCCGAGATCTTCCCTGCATTCCGATCTGTCCATCGGCTTGAATATCGAGCGGTCTATACCGTTATATACGACGTGTATCTTCCCCGGCTCGATATCTTCATATCTGAGCCGCCCCGCGAGGTCCTCATTGACCGAAATAATGCTGTCAGCCTTCACCATCGCATCGAGGATACGATGCTTTCTGCCGGGAAACCGTATGTACTCGTTAATATCGCTTCCATGTATCCTGCAGGCCACCGGCAGGCCGTATTCGGCCGCGAGTTCGACAGCCGCCCGGCTGTCCGGGTAGGCCCATGTCGCGTAGATGATATCGGGTTTGAATCGGCGGACCGTGCGCGCGAAAACCGATTTTATCGAGTTGTAATAGAAGCGCCAGTACATGTCACGCATCATCTTTGGAGTGTAATAGAATACCGGATAGTCCACTTCCATGCCCGAACACTCTTCGAGAGGTATGGGTCTTTGTCCTTTAAGAGCCAGCTTGAGCATGTGCGGCCAGGGTACGGGCGAAATGACATGTATGTTGTGCAGGGCTGACAGATAGATCAGTTGTTGTCTGTTGAAAGGCGCGAACCCGGGTCTCGACCTGTCCGGGAAAAGATTTGTCACGCATAAGATATTCATAACCGGATAATATCACCAGCTTCCAGATTCGTCATCAACTTTCCTCCTGCCATTTTTCAAGATATTTCTTCAGGACGAGAAGCCCCAGGAGACCTCCCAGTACCCTTGATACGAGAGTGACAACGGCCGCCCCGACAGCGCCATACCGGGGAATGAAGATGATGTTTCCTGTAAAATTGAGGACGAGATTTATCGAAGCCATGATCACGAAAAGCTGAGGCTTGTTGATCGAATGGCCTATAAGGTTGAACGGATTGAGGATCGTCAATAGAATGAATGCTCCTACGAGGATCTGAAAAAGCTGCACCGACTGTTCGTATTCCGCCCCGTAGAAGAACATCATCAACGGCCTCGCCACGAAGATCAGCAGCAGGCAGAGCGCGCCGATGATGCTGGTCAGCTTGAGCGTCTCCTTGAAATAGCGGAAGATCTCGATCTTTTTCGTGAATTTCGATACCTTCGGGAGGAAGATCGTATTGAGCGTTTCCGGCAGAAGCTCGAACGGTTTTATCATCGTGAAGGCCACTCCGTAGAGACCGACTTCCGATTCCTCCCTGAAATATCCCAGCATCAGAACGTCGAGACGGTCGAAGACCATAAAGATGATGCTGAAGGCATATATCCAGCCGCTGTATGAAAATATCTCTTTAAGCGGATATTTCCCGCCGGACGTACCTTTGAAAAAAGATTTCGGTAACATGAGCGAAGTTATCGCGAAGGCCACCAGGACCTGGGAAATATTGAATATCAGGGTGTGCTCTACACTCAGTATCGCCTTCCAGGCGAAGAACAGGATCAGCACCGTCCTGAAAACATGGCTTATGACATCGATGATCGCTACTTCGCGGAATTTTTCCATCGCCCTCAAAACGCCGTCAGTATTGTTCCATACATTCCAGACGAGTGAACCGATTCCGGCGAGCCTCAGCGGCATGACAAGGGCAGGATTGCCGAACATTCTCTCCGCTATGACTGGTGCCACGAACCATGAGGCGATGACGAACAGGACTGAGGCAGATATCCTGACGAAGAAGATCCGCTGAAAGATCGACGCCGATTTTTGCTCCTCCCCCCGGGAAAGATGCATCGACATCTTCCTCACCATCGTCGTCGTAAGGCCCATCTCCAGAAGACGCTCGGATATCCCCATCACCACGGACGCGATCGTCAGGACACCCACCATCTCGCTGCCGAGGGTACGCGCCACGACGACGGCCACAGCAAAGCGCATGACGGCGGTCACCATACGGCTGGAATACACCCAACCGATATGCCGGACACTGTCGCGGGACAGCAGATCCCTGATCTGTTTTTTCAGTTTATCGAAGATATTCATTCCCGTCCGAATCTATAAGACGCTCAATTGATCAGTTTTCTCAGTCCGATGACCATTCTGCGGATTGGATAGAACAGGTTGTCGTTCATGATTATCTTCTGTGTGATGAATTCCGAGCGGGAGAATAAATTCAGAAGCTTGATCGCCCAGTCCTCTTTCGCAAACTCTACCTTGACCTTGAGCCCGTCGAAATCTCCGTCTATCTCGATGTCCTTTTTGGCTATCATGCCTACGCCGCGTTCGGCGGCAACCCTGACGATCTCCGATGTGACCGGTTCGAGCCCCAGCAGTCTCATTCCCACCGCGTCCACCGCCACCGGGTCGGTCCCGCCAATAATCACACCGGCGTTGATCGGATAACCGTTGATCGGTCCCCTCCCCTGCATCCCGACGATCCCGTCCATCAGCGAAATACGCGGAGGAACGATTCGAGCGATCTCCGCGAGCATTTCGGGCATATACTTGTGCCATATCAACCTGTCCCGCCTCGGAACGCATCCCCACTGGTTCTTCAGGGATCCGGTGAAGACGGTCGTCGCGTGGACCTTGAGCGCGGGTAGTGTTATAAAAAAGTCAGTCTCGATAAATGTCCTGCCGAAGTCCCATTTGCCGACATGTCTGCTATCCAGCCATATCTTTTCATCGTTGCTTAGATTCACCGCTTTGATATCATACTTTTTGACGAGATCGTATATTCCGTTGGCCTCATAGGCCTCTTCCACCGTGTACCTTGCACCGTCTGACTCGCAAATAGTCACATCCGCGCCCAGATCCTTCAGATGCCTTATGACTGCATCTGTCACACCGATCGATGTATTGGCCGTGTGGATCATCTCTTTGCGTTCCGTGCACAGATTCGGTTTGAGAAGGACTCGTGTCCCGCTGGAGATGTTATCCTTCGCGCCACATGAATCCAGAATACCGGACACGACTTCATCCAGAGGTGTGTCCTTGATCGATCTGATGAATATACGGCTCTTTCCCATGATTCCCACCCTGTCATTATAGGTTACAGGCTAACATGATAATCCAATGCAATACCTCTGCCAAACAAAATAATCACAGAGATTTATCATCCCCGGGATATCGATTTCTTGCGTGACCCGGATATTTTCCACTATAATCAGTTTGAAACGGTATCAACGGCCCGCCAATTGCTTGATAAACAGGGCAATCCGGGCGATTAGACTATCAGATCAGATTGAAACGGAAAAACGATGACGAAAAGACATCTTATGGGCCAGTTACTGCGCCTCGTGCCTTTCGGGATCAGCCGGGGGCTGAGGCAGCTTCACAGGGGACGATTCCTCACTGTCCTGACCTATCATCGCGTCCTCGACAAACCGGCAGACTTTCCCTTCGACGAGGACCTGATCAGCGTCTCTTCCGCGCAGTTCAGGCAACATCTCGATTTTGTCACGAAACATTATGATCTGTACGAGTTCAGGATGCTCCGTGAATATATGGAAAAATACGGACACATCCCTTCAAAAGCCCTTATAATCACCTTCGACGACGGGTACAGAGACAATTACGAAGTCGCCTGGCCTATCCTGAAAGAGTACGGTATCCCCGCGACGATGTTCGCGACGGCAGGCTTTATAGGGAAGCGCCGGATGTTCTGGTGGGACAAGATCGCGTATATGATCAAGACATCAGAAAAAAATATAATCGACTCGGGACCGCCCACCGGGATCTCGATCGATATCTCGCGTTTCGTGGACAGACAGGACGCCGCGCGTCACGTGATCAAGAATGTGAAACACTTCAGGGAAGAGGAAAAGGAAGAGTTGATCTCTATCCTGTCCGATCAACTCGAAGTGACGATAGACGAAAACGATCACGAACTGACCATGACCTGGCAGCAGCTTCGCGAACTCGGTGACAATGGAATCGAGATCGGCGCCCATTCGATCAACCATCCCATATTCTCCAATATCGATGAGGAGAGGCTGAAGGACGAAGTCTCTGGCGCGAAACGGATGATAGAAGAGAATACGGGCAGGGAAGTCATCACATTCGGCTCGCCGGGCAGAGGCATCCTGACCGATGAGGAGCGAGCAAAATTCGACAGGAATCTTATGGGCATAGTCGCCGAATGCGGCTATTCTTTCAGCACACTCTATAGATGGGGCCTGGGCTACGAGAACAGCTTCAACCCCTACAGGGTGCCGAGAGTGAGTATCGAAAGCCACGACTCGGCAAGTATCTTTGGAGTAAAACTCGCCTACCCCGAACTTCTCACCTACTGAGGGTGGTCCTGAGGATGAGCGGAATGCCGGAAAATGGCAAAAGCGGAAAGGTGCTCTACCACCTGAGGACCCAGGGCTCCGGTTCCGAGGGCATACATGTCCGAGGTATGGTCAAGGCGTTCCGAAGCCTTGGCTATGGCGTGGATTTTATCTGGCCCCTGGGCGAAGGCGACCCGACAGTCAGGGCCGGCGACAACCCCTATGACAGGAAGAGAAGGAAATCGGCAGTCGAGCTGATCATCCCGTTTATCCCCGGACTCGTTTTCGCCTTCATGGAATACTGCTACAACTTCTGGGCGCTTCGGCGTTTCAGTGCCGCCATAAAAAACGAGAAATACGACTTCATATATGAGAGGCATTTTTTCTTCTCATGGGCCTCGGGCCATGTGGCAAAGAAATACGGGATCCCTCTGGTCGTCGAAGTGAACGAGATCGCGGGGTTCGAAAGAGTCAGAGGCAACCACCTCTCCGGGCTCGCGAGAAGATGTGAGCATTCCCTCTTCAGGAACGCGACCGTTATTTCTGTCGTCTCCATATTTTTAAAAGAAAAGATCGTGGAACAATACCCCGATATCGACGGGGAAAAGATCCATGTGATCCCCAATGGCGTTGACGAGGATTTCTTTACGAACCCGGTCGACGGCGCCCGGGTAAGGGAGGAACTGGGGATAGAGGACAAGGTCGTATTCGGTTTTATCGGCTTCTTTCTCCATGTAAAGACCTGGCACGCGCTCGAGTGGTTCCTACCCATATTTATTGAAGCGGCAAAGGGTTACGACGACGTCGTCCTTTTGCTGGTCGGTGACGGGCCCGGCAGGGAGAATCTTGAGGAGATCGGACGGTCGATGGGATTCGAAGATAGAATGATATTTCCTGGCGCCGTAACTAACGATAAAATAGGAAATTACATCGACGCGATGGATGTCGGTGTGATTCCTCACACGAACGAGTATCGGTCCCCGATAAAACTCTTCGAGTATATGGCCTATGGGAAACCGATCCTCGCCCCATCCCAGGAGCCGGTAGAATCTGTCATCGGAAGTATCCAGGACATGTATCTTTTTGAGACAAAATCGGCCGAATCGCTCAAAAACACAGTGGTCGCCATGATCACCGACCGGCAGAACTGGCCGGAAACGGGAAAAAGACTGAAAAATCTCACTATTTCCAGCTTCACTTATAAGAAGCATGGAGAAACCATCTTACATCTCCTGAAACGAAAGGAAATCTGACGGGATGGGGGTTTTTCCTCTGTTTCAGACCGATTATCCTGTATTTTGATATTTGTAACAATTCTTGCATGTTGATTTCGATGGACGAAAACGGAAAAAAAGGGAAGAATACTGGTAGAGTACTGAATATTACAATAAACCGCGATCTGGAGGATGGTGTCGAATGAAAAGGACTATAATACGACTGGGCATGTCGGTCCTGATAATAAATCTTTTATTTACCCTGTTCGGTCCCGACCTGGCCGCGCAGATCAGCGAGACCCATCCACGCATCTGGCTGACCCCGGCCACGGTCGATGAGCTGGTCGAACGGTACAACAGAAACACTTACAACGCAGGACGACTGAGAGCTTGGTGCGACACCAATATCAACGCTTCACTCGACGGGTATGTCGACAGCAGGGGTATCGGCATGCTCAAGGCAACCAACTACGCGCTGATGTACCAGTTGACCGGTAACACCGCCTACTCCGGCCGCGCGGTAGAGATCATAGAATACGGGTTCGACCATCCATACACCAACAGGACTGTCGACGACTGGCCTGGATTCGATAACTTTTACACTGACAGATACCTCGTGCCGGCGACCGCGTTTGTGCTGGACTGGTGCTACGACGCGATGTCAGAGACGCAGAGAAACAGGCTTATCGACCAGCTCGACTACTGGGCCGGTTATATAATCGATTCCACTCCCTGGGCATGGCGGGACGCCTCGAACAATTACTACTACGGACATGCCTGGGCCATCCTCACCGCGGGGTACGCGATCCACGGGCACAGGTCGACTGCTGCCGGGTATATCGCTGAGGCAAAGATGATGCTCGGCGAGGGTATCAAGTATACGAACGGCGAGGACGTTCCCTGGCCGATCAGTGACAACTACACGGGCAGGGCCAGCGGCGGTATGTGGAACGAGGGCACGTCGTACGGAAGCGTGAACCACGATTTCATCTTCTCCATGGTACTTGCCATACGCAAAGCGGAAGACGCCGGAGCCTATCCGGAATTCGATTTTCCCGGCGATGTGATCAAGTTCCATATCTATTCCACCCATCCCGATGGCCGCACCCTCATCTCCGAGGGAGACGGCGCCGGGACGATGACGATCGACGACAAGATAAGAGTGCCGGTAGTGCTCGCGACGGCCCTCGCCAGTGGAGATGAGAAGGGCTTCGGCCAGTACTGGCTGAACAACTATTCGTCAAATACGACCTCGGACTACAAATTGTACAATGAGTTCATCTGGTACGATGACCAGCAGGAAAATATCGATTACAGGAGCGTCCTTCCCGACATGTACCATTCGGACGGTTCGCAGATCCTGGTCTGGCGCGAAGGCTGGGGTGAGAGCGACTGCTGGATATCGCTGCGCATCGGTCTTCTCAACACGGACCACGCTCATAACGGGCTGGGCAACTTCGTCATCTACGACGACGGACACCTTGCCCCCGACAAGGCGAGCGCCCTCAACCAAAACATGGCCTACCACGACTACCATCACAACGTGTTATCAATAGCACTCCCGGAAGACAGGAAACTGTACTGGGGAGCCTCCAGCATCGAACATATCTCCAACAACCCGGATTATCTGTACTACGCGGGAGATATGAGCGGTCCGTACCTCGCGCAGCCCGAGTACAGAAACAACACGGTGGCACACAAGGAACGTGAGTTCCTCCTCCTCAAGAAAGAAAAGACCCTCGTAGTAATGGACAGGGGTACCACTTTCAGTTCGAGTACCGAGAAGACATTCCAGGTCTATCTGATCAACCCGCCGACGATGTCGGGCTCTGACTACAGGACATCGAACGGCAGCCAGGACCTGCTTGTCCATACAGCCTGGCCGCCCGACGCTACTTTTTCGACTACGACTGACGGGCTCCCGCTTCTCCAGGTGAGAGACCCCGAAGTCACGACGACCAATACATTCCTCCACCTTTTTAAGGTGACGACTCCAGGTGGAACGATGAACTCCTCTCCTGTCGCCTCCAATACCCCCTCGGTGGTCGCTTCGGCATTCCAGAGTTCGGTCGACCCTGTCGACTATCTCGTTTCGTTCAGCAGCGACGCGGAAGGTGACGTGATCGAGGACGAAAGCTTCACTCTCACATATAACCGCTACAGCGGAGCGGCCCGTATTTACCTTATGAATATGGCTCCGAATACGCCCTATTACATGTACAGCACGGCGGACGGAGGAACGGCGATTGTCACCGTCTCTACCATTCCGCTGGGACAGGGCTTTCAGATAACCAGCGATGGAGACGGAGTCATCTTTGCCGCCGTGAATCTGGGCGAAGACCCCCTGCCGACACCGGTACCCGAGGGGGGCACGATAGATAAATAGAAGGTTCGATAGATCCGGATGGCTCGAGATATCTGGAAGGACCGATAGATCAGACGCTACTTCAGGACGGACTCGTAAGTATCACATTCGAGTCCGTTCTTTCTCATGGAGGCCAGAATATCCTCCGGGTCCTGGCCGAACAGACAGAGTC
>JAGLYV010000072.1 GCA_023131975.1 Candidatus Krumholzibacteriia bacterium
TCGCAGACATTGGCCAGCCCGCCGATCGATATTCCGGACAGCGAACCGTCGGTGACGTTGGCGAGTCCTGCTACCGAGATCCCGTTCATATCTCCAGAGACGATGTTGGCCAGTCCACTACAGGTGATTCCCGAGACGTCTCCATCCGCAATGTTGGCGAGCCCCGCGATAGTTATCCCGCTTACCGGGCCATCGGCGACAGTGGCAAGGCCGCTCAGGGCTATGCCGTTGATCTCTCCGCCACTGACTGTCGCGAAGCCCGCGACAGCTATTCCCGACAGGGAACATTCCGCTTCAATCGACAGAAGGCCTGCAAGGAGGCCGGAAAGCTCACATCCCGAAGGGCCGTAAAGCCCCAGGACCAGGCCGCTGAGCTTCGCGTCCGAGTTGTATCCCGGCTTCCAGAGCGTGAAATTGACACCGATCACTTCTTCCACGTCATAGTCCCGGAAGTTGATCCTGATCCCTCTCATGCGGCTCGAATTCCCGAAACTCAATCCGTAACCATTTATCGCGAGGTCCAGGCTCCTGTTGCTGCTACTGCTCTCGCTGCGATATTTTCGGATATTTTGACTTTCGATCCCCATGGCAGATGCGAGGCTGGAGAGGAGGAGAAGAGACAGTATGGACAAAGCCGTTATTCTTCTGAGCATTTGAAGCCTTTCAGTAATAGATACGTCGGTAATGGACACGTAAGTCACCAGACACGTACGCCTGCGCATTTAAAGCCTTTTTATAATGAGCAGGCACCTTGGTTCTGCATTATGTCATAAAATACGGATAATGTGGAAGTATGTTGCAGTGAAAGAGAAAATCCGCCGTAGAAAAACATGATAATTGAATTGAAGGTCAAGCTCCCAGAGGTCAAACTGCCAGATCTTCGAGCCGGGCCGGCTGTATTCTGTCACCGGGAGCATGAGCCAGCGAGGTCCCTGTTAATTCGACGTGAAGAAATCGAAGATATTGCCGAGCATGCTGCTTTCGGCCCTGTATATTTCGGTGTACTGACAGCGGGAGCAGGTGACGGTGGCGAATTTTTTGTTCTGAATATCGAATATCTTCGTCCAGAAACCTCCGGTAGCACGGAATTCACCGATATCATAACCGGTATTCGAACATTTCGGACATTTGTAATTGAGCGATTTCATCCAGAAAACCTCCTGTCGCGGGCATTTTGTCTTTCAGAAAGATTACACTACAGGGGTAGATTATATTCAAAGGTTTTTTCCTCTCGCGGGGGGGGCTGCCGCGGCAGTCAATTATTTTCTCTTTGACTGTAACTTCTGAATTGTTATAATCTAAGTTCCCTGTCCGATGGGGCAGTGTGCCCGTACGGGGGAATCGCTGTCACAGGCAGCGGTAATCGGTGATATAGATCAAGGAATGAAATAAAGCGAGGAGACGTGAGTAAAAGCCTGAGGTATAAAGTCATTATTGTGGTTGTGGTCCTTCTGGGATCTTTATGGTTCCTGTACCCTACATTCCGGCTTGCGATGATGGAGCCTGAAGAAAGACAGGCAATGGCCGTCGAGTATCCAGAGGATTATGACAAGCTGGAGAAAAAAGCTATCAAAAAGGGTCTCGACCTCAGTGGCGGGATGCACATCGTCCTGGAAGTCGATGATTCGAAACTCAGTGACGAGGAAAAGGTAGATGTAGTCGATCGTGCCCTCCAGGTGATCAGAAACAGGGTGGATCAGTTCGGCGTCTCCGAGCCAAATATAAAGAGAGAGGGTTCCAAGAGGATCATCATTCAGCTTCCAGGGCTGCAGGACGAGGCCAGGGCCAGAAGGCTTCTGGGCCAGACAGCCATGCTCGAGTGGAGGCTGGTCAGGCAGCAGGGTGAAGTAGTCGAAGTGATCAGGCGGCTTGACGAAGTCCTGAAGGGGGAGCTCGGCGACTCGATCAATGATGTCATCGCGGCTGACCAGACAGCATCCATCTCTGCCGAAGAGAGCGATGCTCTGGCTATTCAGCCCCTGGACATGCCCGATTCGTCAGTCACAGGTGATTCGTTGCCGGTGCCATTGCCCGGGGACGATGCTCTCGCGCAGATACCTGTGCGGATGATGGATCCTGACAAACCTTTCAGTTCGATGCTTACGACTTTCTACAGAGACTGGCTCGTAGTCTCTGAAGCCAATGTGGCGGGAGTCAGGAAGATGCTTGCCAGTCCTGAAGGGCGCAAAGCGATCCCTGACGATTCCGATTTCCTCTGGCTGGACGAAGTTATGGATCTTCCGGAAGGCGGAACGGGAAGGTTCCTCTTCCTGGTCGCCAACGACGAAAAGGTGTCAGGCAAGAACCTTCAGAATGCTACACCTGCCTCGGATCCGAACAATCCCAGCAGCCTGCTTATCAGGTTCCAGTTCAACAGGGCTGGAGGCAGGGAGCTTGCCAGGTTTACCGGTAAGAACCTCAACAGATTTACCGCCATCGTACTCGATGGAAAGATAAAATCATACCCGGTCATCCGGTCCAAGATCCCCGACGGACGGGGAGTGATCGAGGGGTCGTTCACCGATGAGGATGCCAGAGACCTTTCGGTCGTCCTCAGGGCCGGTGCTCTTCCCGCGGATCTGATCCCGGTCGAAGAAAGAACGGTCGGGCCGAGCCTCGGTGCTGATTCGATCCAGATGGGGAGCAGGGCAGCACTCATGGGCCTTGTTCTGGTGATACTGTTTATGATCGTATATTATAAACTGTCCGGCGTGATCGCTTCCCTTGCGTTGATCTTCAACCTGACTATCCTTTTCGGCATGCTGGCCTATCTCGGTGCGGCGCTGACTCTGCCGGGGATCGCGGGGATCATTCTGACGATCGGTATGGCGATCGACGCGAACGTATTGATCTTCGAGAGGATCAGGGAAGAAATAAGGAAGGGCAAGACGGTCAGATCGGCTATCGATGCCGGCTATGACAAGGCTTTCACCACTATTCTCGACGCGAACCTTACTACCCTGATCACCGCCATCGTCCTCTGGCAGTTCGGTACCGGCCCCATCAAGGGCTTTGCCACGACGCTCAGTATAGGAATCCTGGGCAGTATGTTTGCCGCGCTGGTGTTCAGCCGTATGCTATTCGATCTTTGGACGAGAAGCGGCAAGGTCAAGAAACTCAGTATATAACGTGCTACCTGCAGAGGAGAGGAAATGCAGTTTTTCGGTGAGACACATATCAGCTTTGTAGCTTTCAGGAACAAGGCCTTCATAATCTCCGCGGTTGTTATCCTGGCCGGACTCCTGTCCCTGATGATCAAGGGCGGCCCGAACCTCAGCATCGATTTTGAGGGAGGGACGCTGATACAGATCAAGTTCGACGAACCCGTGCCGGTGGCCGACCTGAGGGCGGTAGTCGAAAATGCCGGATATGAGAATGGAGAGATCCAGGGGTACGGCAATAGCACCGAATATCTGATTACGATTGAAAAGATCAGTGAGGCAAAAGAGGCAGGCGAGAACCTGATGGAATCTCTCGTTGCGGCTGCTCCGGATGCCGGATGGACCCTCGTGTCGGTCAAGGATATGGCGCCCAATTACGCAAAGAGTTTTGAAGGCGGGAATCTGGTGATCGTCGAGGCAGCGGCCATACCCGACCTGGAGGAGTTGAAGGTTGGTGTCAGGGAGAATGGGACCGGATTTGTCGAGGTCACCCAGGAATCTGACAACAGGCTCGCGTTCAGCCTCCCATACAGCGGAATCGAATCACAGGCCGCAGAGCTGCTCAAGGCCGAGATCTCGAAAAGTTTTCCCGAGAGAGAGATCGAGATCCGCCGTACCGAAACTGTCGGACCCAAGATCGGCGCGGAACTTAAAAACCGTATGTGGGCCGCGATCATCATATCGATGTTTGGTATCCTGATCTACATCAGCTGGCGGTTCGAGTTCAAATTCGCGATCGGCGCGATCCTGGCACTTGTCCACGATGTACTCATCACTCTCGGCATCTTTTCGTTGATGGGCAGGGAGATCTCGCTTGTCGTGATCGCCGCTTTCCTGACGATCGTCGGGTATTCGTTGAACGACACGATCGTTGTTTTTGACAGGATCAGGGAAAATTTCAGCCTGAGAAGGCGCGAATCATATGAAAACATGGTCAATATCTCGATCAACGAATCTCTCAGCAGAACGGTGATAACATCGTTGACCACGCTTATCGTGATCCTTTTCCTCTATCTTTACGGTGGAGAGGTGATCCACGATTTCGCGTTTGCGTTGCTGGTAGGTGTGATCGTCGGAACCTATTCGTCGATCTTCGTTGCCAGCCCGATGCTTGTCGAGTGGCATAACAGGATCACCAGCAGGGTGAAGGCGAAGTCCTGACCGGATAGCCAGGCGAGAGAATCGATCGAAGCGGAGTAACCGTGATGACGGCTGTGTTGCAGCATACCGGCCTCGTACTCTTGTACGCATTATTCTTCCTGCTGAATCTGCTTATCTTTGTCGGACTTCCAGGTAGCTGGGTCATGTTCGGTGGAGTATTGATCTACGCGTGGGTAACAGGATTTTCAGCCATGGGCTGGTGGTACCTTGCCGCGATGGCGACCGCCCTGGTCGTCGGGGAGATCGTCGAATCGACCCTTGGTCTTGTGGTGGTTGCCGGAAAAGGGGCCACACGCTGGGGAGTGCTGGGAGCCTTTCTTGGCGGGATCGCGGGAGCCATAGGGGGAACGGCTGTTATTCCCGTAGTGGGAAGCGTGATCTTCGGCCTTCTGGGTGCGTTCGGTGGGGCTGTCTTCTGCGAGTATATCTACTACAACTCTCTGGACCAGGCTCTCAGGACGGGGTTCTGGGCTTTCCTCGGAAAACTCGGCGCGATGTTCGTCAAATTTGCGCTCGGGTTGCTGGTTCTGGGGATGTTTGTCTGGAGAAGCTGGAACTGACGCAAGGCATCATGTTACGATAGAACTGTCCACTTTGCGACACAGCATTCTCCAAAACAGGACAGTTTGCCCCTCAAAAACGATGTAACTTATTAATAATGAATGAATTCTAATGGCACATGCCTTGCGGTTACCTATTAGGCTCGGAGGGGTATGATGGGCGTTCTGCGTCCGGAACCTGCAATCCTGCCCCCTCCGTTACGGGAGAAAGGATCGTCTGATGATACGGCGTTTTCTGATAATATCAGTTCTGGTTTTTATAGCGGTCCTGCCGTGTACGGCTGCCGTAGCGCAGCGGCGTGTGAAGGAAAAGCAGGTCAGGGAATTGCCGAGCGAGGTCAAGTCTCCCCAGGCGGTCTTCCGGAGGCTGGAAGGGGCATGGAAAAGCGGCAACGCGAAATCGATATCCTCGATGGTAGGAAAGAAGAAAGCATTCATTCATATCCGAGGCGCGGGCGCCAACGGTGGATTTTACTCCAGGTCCCAGGTGTTCTATCTTTTCAAGAGGATGTTCAAGGAATACCGCCATCTAAAGTTTGAATTCGTCAAATTTCATAATCTTGACAGGCCCGATAGAAGGGTCTATGCGATAGCATATAGAAGTTGTAAGATCATGCGCAGCGACAAGGTCTTTCAGGACAAGGTGTATATAACACTGGGCAGGGAAGGCCAGGACTGGGTAGTCACGGAGATCAAGACCACTCGTTAGGCCGGATGACGCTTTCCTGGAGACTGGGGCTGTGAATATCGACAGGGAAAAAAGGATATTTAATACGGTACTCTGGGCCTTTCTTGCCGGGGTGCTGATTTTCTATATATTGATTATATCGGCGGGGAGGATCATCCTTCCCGTTCCTGTCTGGCTCATGTTTCTTCTTCTCGATGCCGGATTTATAATCTTCATCTTCATTCCGTACCCTGGCCGGATGCCGATAGGGAAAGCTCCGGGGTCCGGAACTCGAGGGAAGTGGTATCCCAGTTCTTTGTCTGACATAGTCGAAAGATCGGAAGATGAGAAAAAGGGTTCCCGCGCCGGCATTCTGGAGGTCGGCAGGGCGATCGGCCCAATACCTCTGCTTCCGCTTCTTCTCCTGATACCCGTCATCCTTTTGTCGATGTCGGGAAGGGGGGACGTCGAAAAATGGCAGAAGCTGGAGCGGGACAAGCTTCTTTCGATATATACAGATGCCGCCGATCGGTTGGCAGACGTGGAACGGCTGGCCGCGGAGACCGGCCGTTCGGTGGGGGAAAGGCTCGGAGGTTCCGTTTCAGATTCACTCGATTCGGTGGAGAGGGCCGGTTGGATCGATGTTGTAGATTCGATCGCCCATGAGGTCGGGAAGGGGTATGAGCCGTTTGGACATCTGGGGATACAGGTCTTCTCGAGCAGCGGGAAACGGGTGCTGTGGGGCGGGACACCAAGGTTTGCCAGCAGGGTCCTCCCCGGGGAGTCGCCCGGTTCGGTGACCATCAGCAGGACGCAACTTTTCACTCTTCTTGTCCACCAGACAGAGCTGCCTGATGGTTCCAGGATATTGATAGATATACCTCTTGAAGTCGACTACAGGATAAATAACAGGTTTCTAAGGAGCAAGGGGATAGGTCTCAGCCTGAGTAAAGAGTATGGGGAAGAAGTGGTCTACAGTTTCCGGGGAGACGGAATCTCCAGGAACCAGGGGTGGAATACCAGCCTTTTCAAGGATAAGGGCCCGAATATACTTTCAGGGGAGGGTGGTAACGTAATGATTTACGGGCTCATCGAATCGTCGATGGGCCGGCCTCTCGCCCAACTCAGTGTGGCTGGCCAGTCTTTTCGGGCTATGCTGAGCGAGATGGAGAGTTCGCGGATTTTCAAGGCAGGACTGCTTATAGTCCTTTGTGTAATAGTTATTGCCAGGCATGTCTACCGCAGTCAGGCAAATAAAAAGAAGAGGGACGGGAACAGGTTCTGGAACAGTATAAGCAGGATGGCGGTCCTCGTTTCTTTTCTGATATTAATAAGGTATATCCTCATCCGGCTGGAGATTCCCAGCAGAGTGTTCGGAACAAACCTGTTCGATCCTTCGCTCTTCGCGGACAATCTTTCGGGGGGCTTGACCAGGACCGCGGGAGACCTGCTGCTCACATCCCTCTTTTTTCTGATCCTTGTATTTGGCGGGGTCAAGATATTCAGGACATATTACAAAGGGTTCATGGAGAGGAGAACCGATTCGCCCGGGGGGATAGTCCCGGGCAGGCTTGCGATCAAGGCGGTGCTGTCGGCGGCCGTACTGCTGTTTGTCGTTAAAGCCTCCGGTATGATCGTCGCGAGGACGGTCCTGAATTCCAACCCCAGATTGATAGGCCTGGACATGGAGTTTTTCAGTGCTCCGGTACTTTCGCTGCACCTGGCACTTCTTTTTTCCGTATCGGCCGTTCTCATATCCGGCATATTTCTTCTCAGGGTGATCTTCGTCTGGGGGGGTGGGAGGCTTTTCGAGTGGATAGTGGCGGCGGGGTTTGCACTGGCAGCCGTCATATACCTGGCACATCCCCACTGGTCGCTGACCGTTGCTTCGGCCGCGCTTGTATTCATGGCGGTAAGGATATTCCCGATGCTTCGAAAGGAAGAAGCGCTCACGGTCATTTTCGCTTCCTTCTTTCTCGTGCTGATATGCTCGCTGGTCGTTTTCGGAACCGCTTTCGAGAAGTACGATGAACTGAGAAGAGGAAAAGTCACAGAACGGCTTAAGGCGTTCAACGACCCGGAGGATAACTGGCTGATGCTCGTGTTGCCCGATGTCTGTGAAGGAATATTCAACAGCAGGGCGGCGGTGGCGAAAGTCCTGTCGGGCAGCAGGGCTACCGCGTTCGAGCTTTGGGCCGACAGCGAGATGAGCCGGTTCGGATTCTCCTGTGTCTTCGATGTTTACAATGCGGGAGGCCGGCAGTTTTCAAGGTTTTCCGTTGGTATGCCGGGTGAAGTCCTGAACGCGCTCCCGGGTGCCGTAAGGTCCTCCACCCTTCCCGAAGTGAAAAAAGTACTCAGAGAGACAAGGGAGGGCAAGGTCCATTTCCTCGTGGGAATCGCTCCTCTATATAACCTGAATGGTGTGTCGGCCGGACATGTAGAGATAAAGGTCCCATACTTCTACGAGAATCCGGAACTGCTGGTGGAGGCCAGGCCGATGGCTCCGGAGATATTTCAGAATATCGAAAGCGGGACCCTCGCGCCCAGGGTCGATGAACCGGAAGACCTGCTGGTCGCGAGGCTGCGAAGCGACAAAGTCATTGATTCTTCCTCGCCGGTGCTCCCGGCCGGGTCCACGGTGACCGGGTTGGAGGGCGAATGGTTCGATATCGGTTCTGAGGGAATTAAATACTCGTGTACAAAGAAATATCGCGAAGGGGAAAACGGATTTCTTGCCGGTTACAGAAAACCCGGACTGAACGAGAAAATATTGCAATGGGCGATGGTAGTATCTTTGGACATCATTCTTACCGTTGTATCGATGATCGTTCTTTTCCTGACGAGAAAACTTCCGTTCTTCGGCAGCGTGACCCCCGCTATTTCGCTCGCGGGCGGACTGAGCTTCAGGCGTAAACTGCTTCTCTCTTTTCTCGCGGTATCAGTGATGCCGGTTATCCTTATGGGCATATTTTCCGGACGATATATCCGGTACAGGTTCAGGGCGGAGGGTGAGCGCGAGGCCGTTGCGGCGGTACGTTCAGCGCAATCGCTCCTGAGACATTCGATACGTGCCGAGGCGGAGGCTTTCGCGGAGAGCAGGTATCTCGGTGAGGTCCTTGTTGGCGCGGAGACTCCCAGGATAGGCGACATGACACGTTTTTCCGGGATGCAATTCACACTCTGGGATAGCAAGGGGAAGATGCTTCTCGATGAGAGCCTCAGTGATTTTTCTTCCAGCGAGGCCCATGCTCTGATAGTTTCCGGCGAATCGGGCAGGGTGATGCTTTCATACAGCTACCCGCATCTGTATGCCGGGACGGTCATTCCAGTCTCGATACCGCGCGGTCCACCGGGGCATCTTTACTACAGGCGAAGGCTGGACGATGATTTTATCTCGGATCTCGCCGCAGTCCTGGGGAGAAATCTGAATCTGTATTTCGAAGGTCTTCTGAGGGTGTCGAGCGAAAGGGAACTGTTTATCGGAGGATTTCTCGAGCCTCTTCTGTCTCCTCCGGTATACTCCGAGGTCGCTCTGGGCAGGGCCCGGATCGCTCTCAGGGACCAGGTGCTCGGAGACTACACATACAAGGTGGCGGGGATATCCATGCCCGCCTTCAGGTCGGAGGAAATGGGAGTCCTCTCGGTCCCTCTCCTCTACAGGACGGCGCACATCAGAAATGAGATGCTTCGGTCGTATGCTCTTATCCTCGGGCTGCTGGCCCTGCTGTTTTCTGCGGCGGTCACTCTCGGCGTCTTTCTGGCCGGAAAGATCATTAATCCGATATCGGCTCTTCTGGGCGGGACCAAAAGGATCATCACTGGTGATCTGGAATTCAGGCTGGAGGCCGAGGCCCAGGACGAGATCGGTGACCTGGTCAATTCCTTCAATATGATGACCGGTGCTCTGCGCGTGGCAAGGCGCGATCTGGTGGAAAGGCAGAGATACCTTTCGGCGATCCTCGAGAATGTGGCGGCCGGTGTCGTCTCGACTGAAAGCGATGGAGTAGTCGTGACCGTCAATCCATCGGCTGCCAGGATGCTCGGTGTCGAGTCCGGCGAACTTGTCGGGAAAAAGATATCCAGCATAAGCGGCGATGATCTGAGACCGTTCGTCGCCCTGTTCGAACACCGGGGAGAAAAGACGAGAGAAGAAGAGATCTCCCTTTTCAACGGGGAGGACAGGAGAACGTTCAAGGTGGTCATCACAAGTCTGCGCGCGGGAGGAGAGGATCTGGGGACTGTCGTTGTGTTCGACGATCTCACCGAGCTTATCAGGACAAAGAAACTTTCGGCATGGGTGGAGATGGCAAGGCAGATCGCGCACGAAGTCAAGAATCCGCTCACACCGATCAAGCTCTCGGCCCAGCTCATGCGGCGGGCATACAGGGAGGATAGCGAGAAATTTCCCGTGATCTTCGAAGAGGGTGTGGAGACGGTCATTCAGCAGACCGAGATACTTCGCCGGATAGCTTCCGAATTCAGCAGTTTCGGGAGGGCTGTCGACCTGAGGCCCGAAGCGATGGACGCGGGTGGATTTATCGAGAGTATAGTATCGGGGTACAGAGGCGCGGGACAGATCGAAGTGATCTACGAAGCTGGAGCCCCTGTTGTCCTCATGGCCGACAAAGAGGCGCTGAGAAAGATACTGGTGAACCTGATAGAAAATGCCATGGATGCGATATCGGGCGCGGGACAGATCGAAGTGACTCATGGGGTGAGTGGGGGCAAGGTGGAGATTGTTGTCGCCGATTCGGGTAGCGGTCTTCCTCCGGAAGTCGAGGAAAGGCTTTTCGAACCATATTTTTCGACGAAGACTAATGGCACTGGACTTGGCCTGGCCATCTGCCGCAGCCTTGCGACTGAGATGGAGGGAGAGATCTCGATCGGGAACAGGGAAGACGGGAATGGTGTAAGAGCGGTAGTGAGATTGCCGCTGGCGGAAAAGGCCTGATTATGGACGCAAAGAGGTTCCAGATGAGAAAAAGGGTGGCCCTCTGCGCCGCGGCTGTCCTGTTTCTGCTGTCGTCGCTCGCCGTAGCGCAGGGACGCAGGCCTTCCGGCGGAACGTCATCCGGAGATGCCGGTACGGGAGAACCGGACATCCTGCTGGAGGACACGCGGATCAGGGTCGGGAGGCTGAAATACGGAGGAGGGGGAGACTGGTATTCAGATCCCTCATCCCTTCCGAACCTGCTCATCGAATTCAGCAGAAGGACAGGTATCCCCGCTGCCGCGACAGAAAAGGTGATAGGCCCGGGAGATCCTGATCTCTACACCTGCCCGTTTCTCTATCTGACCGGCCATGGGAATATCAGGTTCACCGGGCAGGAGATCTCGAAACTGCGAAGGCATCTTCTCAATGGAGGGTTCCTTTATGCCGACGATAACTACGGAATGGACAGATCTTTCAGGAGCATGGTAAGAGTTCTTTTTCCCGAGAGGGACCTCGTGATGGTCCCCTCCGGTCATCCGGTCTACCACTCCTTCTACGACCTGGATGGTCCGCCGAAGATCCACGAACATGACGGAAAGCCACCGATGGGATTTGGAATATTCCAGGGCGATAGACTCATGTTGTTCTATACTTACGAAAGCGATATAGGTGATGGGCTCGAGGACCCGGACGTTCATGGCGATCCTCCCGGAAAAAGGGAGCAGGCGATTCGGATGGCCGTAAATGTCCTGTACTACGCCCTGACCCGATAACAGATCCGGAACCGAATATGGACAGGGAAAAAACTGAACTTTTACGACAGATAGGCCGCCTTGTTTCATCGAGAAGATGGTCGGCGGCAAGGGGAGCCACCGCTGTCGTCCTGACCTTCCTCCTTTCCGCTTATACTTCCCTGATCCTTCTATGCCGTGTCCTTTACGGGTGGCGGCATATGCCGCTTGTTGCCTGGTCGGTTTTCTGGGCTGGAGCGGCGATCGGTGCCGTCTTTGCCGCCGTTCCCCTGGCTGGAATGAAAAGGGGAAAGATACGTGTGGCCGAAGAGGCTGGCATGATATCAGGAAGGGGAAATCTTTTTTCGGCTGCCCTTGAATTCTCGGGTGGGGGACATCGCCTGTCGGGTTACTCGGAATACCTCATGGGAGAGACTATTCGAAGGGCAGTAAAAGAGATGGAAGGCCTGGACATGAGGCCGCTGTTCGCCAGTGCCGGCAGGCCGGGCTGGACCCTGTCCGCGATCGCCCTTTCATTTCTTCTTCTCACGTTGACCTTTGCCGACCGCCAGGGCACTCTCCTGGTATTGGATTCTATCGCGGACCCATTGAGGGGCTTCCGCGAAAAACCCGGCTTCAACCTGCAGACCGAACCAGCCGACCGAACCATTTTCGTGGGCGATGATCTGAGTGTCACCGCGATAAAGACGGGTTCGATGGAGGGAGAGGTAAGGATAGGCTGGAGCAGGGTCGAGGGGGTGTGGCAGAGCGAGATCCTGGAAAAGGCAGGCACATCCGAAAGCGACGGAGGGATGGATACCTACAGCTTTGCGTTCAGAGACATAAGGGATGATCTTGTTTACAGATTTGAAGCGGGACGCGAAAAGACTGTAGAAATCGTGGTCTCTGTGATCCACAGTCCAGTTATTAACAGAGTAGAGGCGATCCTTACCAGGCCGTCATACACAGGGCTGCCTCCGGACACGCTTTCGCCCCTTCCTGGAAGAATAGTTTCCCTTGAAGGTACGAAGGTGGAGATCTCCGGCGAAGTCTCAAGGGCAGTCGGGCGTGGCGAGATAAGATTTTCGTCGGGAAGCGTATTGCCTCTCGATCTGGATGGGAACAGGGTCACAGCCCGATTCCGTCTCTCCGGGAACGACACGATGCGGATCAAGGTGGTGGATACCCGCGGCCTGGAAAACAAATCTCCCGCTGCCTGGCCTCTCGTCTCTCTGGAAGACAACATACCCGCAATAGATATCATATCTCCTGCCGACGAGACCCTGCTTCCCCGGTCGCTTGTTTCAAGGATCACTTACAGGGTGGCCGACGATTTCGGGATATCGGTAGTGAGGCTGAGATTCAGAAAGGAAGGCAGGGGTGGAGATTTTGAGTCCCGGACCCTGCAGGCACCGCGGGCGATCCTTACCGCCCTTGAAGAGGAATACGAATGGAGGATGGACGAAAAGACGGTCTATCCCGGGGACAGGATCGCCTGGTACCTGGAGGTGCTGGATAATAACCAGGTGACGGGTCCCGGTTACGCCAGGACGTCGACCAGAGTCCTGATAGCTCCATCGATCGCGCAGGTATACGCGGAGTCCAGGAAGGAAGAGCAGTATCACAACGACGCGATGGAAGAGATACTCGAAGAGAGCGAGGAACTCCGTGACAGGCTGAGGGACCTTGCCGACGATCTCAGGGCCGAAGGTGAGATGGACTGGGACAGGCGCCGGGAGAGTACGGAGATCCTCGACGCGCAGAAGGACCTCAGAGAGAAAATAAGGGAAACCGTCGACAGGCTGGACAGGAATCTCGAGTCGCTCGAGGAGAACAGGATGACCTCGATGGAAGTCGGCCGAAAGATGGAAGAGATCAGGGATCTTCTCAGCCAGATAGAAAATGAAGAATTTAAAGACGCGATGGACCGGCTCAGACAGATGATGGAGGAGATCTCCCCTGACGAGATGATGTCCGGGATGGAACAGGTGGAGATGGACGCGGAGGATATCGCCGACAAACTGGAAAGGACAATAGAACTTCTGAAGCAGATCCTGATGGAAGAAGAGATGGAAGAGCTGATGCGCAGGATGGAAGAGATGCTCGAAGATCAGTCCGCGTTGATGGATTCGACCGGGACCGGAGACCTTGACGAACTGTCCGACAAGCAGGAAGAACTGAATAGCGAGTACGAAGATTTTGAAGAATCGATGGAGGAGTTTGCCGGGGAAAACGAGCAGGATGAGGCGGCGGACGAGATCCGCGAGATGATGGAAAATCTTGATTCGGCCGCGATCGACTCCATGATGGCGGCGGCGATGGGGCAGATGGAGGAAGGCGCGAGGGAAGAAGCTTCGAAGACGCAATGCGGCACGGTAAGTAAAATGTTCTCCCTCTACACCAAGATGGGCCTGTGCCAGAACGCCATGGCGGTCCGGCCGGACGAAGAAGCCGAAAGGATAGTGGAGCAGGCGTTGTGGGACCTTCTCGATATTTCCGGGCAGAGCGAGGAAGACGCGCGCCTCATCGAGACAGGAAACGCGGGTGTCGAACTCAAAGAACTTCTCGAACGCCAGATGGTGACCCGGGATGCCGTGAGAATCGTTACGGGAGACCTGCTCGAAGCTGCGCGGAAGAATTCCAGCGTCTCGAGTGTTGTATTCACCTGGCTGGGCGAGGCTTTGGGCCTGACAGGTGAAGCGATGAACGCGCTTGAAAGCAGGAAGTTCGGTCCGGCAGCCCTGTCGGCCCGCGGGGTGTCGCCCCGGTTGAACCTGGCCATAATCGAGCTTCTCCGGTCGAGCTCTTCTTCCGGAGGGGGTGGTGGCGGCGCGATGAAAAAAATGAGACAGATGCTGCAGCGCCAGTCTTCTATAGATGAACAGCTCAGGCAGATGCTGCAGCAGGGAGGCGGAAGTCTCTCCATGGAGCAGCGGGCGCGGATGTCCCGGATCGCTGCCGAACAGAGAAAGATGCAGGAACTGATCGATCAGATAGCAGAGGAAAGCCGTGGCACGAACGAACTGCTGGGCCGGTTGGATGGGTTGGGGGATGAGATGGAGGCTCTTGCGGAAAGGCTGGAACGTGGCGAGCTCGACAGGGATACGATCGAGAGGGAGGAAAAGATCCTTTCAAGGATGCTGGAATCCCAGCGGTCCCTCAACAGGAGGGACTACAGCAGAAAGAGGGTCAGCAGGCCGGGAGAGGACATGGTTCCCGCGGAGGCAGATCCCATCGTGCCGGGTGGAGATGATGCGGCTCTGATCCTCGAAAAGATCAGAAGAGCGATGAGGGGCCGGGGGCCGGCGGAATATGAGGAACTGATAAGGGCATATTTCAGGGCCCTGTCGGGGAAAGTGAGAGATGAGCAAAAGTAGACGGCTGACTGCCGGGCACATTGTTTTTGCGGTTCTGATTCCCGTGGCCGCCATGATTTATCCGGGCAGGCTGTTATGCCAGGTGCCCCGGCAGCGGACCAGTCAGGAAACCCTCCCTGAAAGCTCTCCACGGGAGATCAACCGGGTGCGGTCAGCGGCGATGAACCTGATGAATGTGAAAAGATATTCCGACGCGATCGGCCTGCTTGAGCCGATATGTGAGAAGTATCCGGATAGACACGACCTTACGGAATTGCTGGCGAATAGTTATATGCGGGCGGGGCGTGTGGAGGAGGCAAGGCTGTTTCTCGACGAGAGGCTGTTGCTGGTTCCGGGGCGGCCCGGTTTTATCCGGATCCTGGCCGCGGCGTATCTGGATGCCGGGATGCGTGAAGATGCTCTTTCCCTGTATGAGAGCCTGCTGGGCGAAAGTGACAGATATGCTCCGAACTTTATCCTGGTCTCAAGGATGCAGTGGGAGGTGGGGATGTTCGATCTGGCGATAGAGACTCTGGAAAGAGGGGCGAGGTTCAGCGGATATTTCGAGCCTTGCGGGAGAGAGAAACTGAGACTGGAAAGGCTCCTCGGCAGAAATGGAGCTGCTTTTATGACCGGGCTGAGCCTTGCCCGCGAACTCGAGAATCCGATGAAAGCGAGCAACTCGATCCTCTTCGATACGTTCAGGGAGGCCGGCATGCCTGACAGTATGCTCGGTGTGGTCGATTCGCTCTCTGTCGAGGGATCGGTAAATTGGAGGTTCTTCCGGCTGGCAGCGGTGCTTCTCCGCGTGGAGCGGGGAGAATTCGAAAGGGCGATCGACTATATCTCCGGGGGGGCAGGAATCGATCTGAGGCCGGATGAGCTGTACTATTTTGCGTCGGTCGTAATGAGGATGAAGGCCGGCAGAGATACTGAAGATTACAGACGCGTCTATGCGGCAATGCTTTCCACGTTCATGGAAAAATTCGGACGCTCACCGGTGGTCCCCCAGATGCTGCTCGCCGCGGCTGTCTTCAATCTGGAAAGCGGCGATCTGGCCGGAAAGACGGGGGGTGGGACAGAGTATTACGAACAGGCCCTTGCCTTTGCCGATTCGGTCCTGCGTCATCCGGCAGGTGGCAGTTACCGTGAGAGGGCGGCTGTCGTCAAGGCGCGGATACTGGTCGACAGACTCTATCGTCCCGAAGAGGCGCTGGAATCGTTAAAGGGTATAGCCCCGCGCGGAGAGCGGGAGAGAGCAAGGGTGGACGAGTTGATGATGAAGGCCTGGCTCGCGTCGGGAAGATACGATGAGGCTGACAGATGGTTCGATGGCCTTTTGTCATCACCGGATTCAGTGAGGGTGGCACTGGCGTCTTTTGGACAGGCGATGACTTCTCTCTATCGTCAGGAGTGGGAAAATGCGGCCGGTTCTTTTTCGGAACTGGCCGAAAAATTTGTATGGAGTCCGTGGGCGAACGATGCTCTCGAGCATGCGGTGACCATAAAAAAATCAATGATGTCGGGTACGGGACCTCTGACCGCGCTGGTCAAAGCCAGAAAGCTGAAAGCGCGAGGGAGACTGGAGGAGGCAGCAGCCCTGGCAGTGGGTGTATTCGAGAGTTTTCCCGATTCCCCCGCTGCTCCGGAAGCGGCATGGACAGGGGCGGAGTGCCTGTTGCTGCTCGGAAGGCAGGAAGAGGCCCTGGATCTTCTCGCCAGCGTGATCAGCAAGGCTCCGCTTTCGGGGAGCGCTCCGAGAGCTCTCGAAAAGACCGGATCGATCCTTGAACCTGGTGATCCCGCCGGGGCCGCGTCGGCCTACAGGCGACTGATCGAGGATTATCCGGGTTACCCTTTTATCGCCAGGGTGAGATCGAGGTATCTCGTGCTGGCCGGCAAAGATGTCGGCGACATGTCCGAAGATGGCATTGATCGGAGAAGAGTCGATAGTCAGGATAACGGCGGGCAGCCGGAGGAGATAGAATGAAAACGCCTTATGGACAGAAATCGGGGAGTGATGGGCGAGTAAAGGCCGGGGCTGGAACGAGTACGTCCGGCACCCTGTTTTCATTCAGGGGCGTCGTCGTGGTGATTGCCGCGATTATCTTTATCTCGGCTCTTTCCGGCAGAGTGGCCGGGGAGACTCTGGTACCCATGGACCTTTCGCAGACGAATCACCTGAAGGCTTATGGGTTGGTCTGGTATGCCCTGTCCCGGGGCGTAGACGTTAAATGGCTTTTGAATTACAGGGGTGGTTCTTTCCTGATGCCGGACGCGGCCGGTATCGGCCTGGAAGCGCAATTGCGGAACATTCTCGTCGAACGCGTTTCGCCGGAAGATGTTGCCGGGATATACAGGGAGATCGAAGGCGGCAACATGGAGATCATTCTCCTGGAGAAAGCCCCCGAGATAGCGATATATGCGCCTCCGAACAAACAGCCATGGGATGACGCGGTGATGATGGCGCTCGAATACGCCGGTATCCCTTATGAGACTGTCTACGACAAAGAGGTACTTCTCGGGCAGCTGGAGAGGTTCGATTGGCTTCATCTTCATCACGAGGATTTTACGGGACAGTATGGAAAGTTCTACGCGGGGTACAGAAACGCGCAATGGTACATTCAGCAGCAGGTACTTTTCGAACAGATAGCCATGTCACTTGGGTTCAAGAAGGTGTCCGAAGAGAAGAAGGCTGTCGCCGAACTCATCAGGGAATATCTGCGGCGCGGAGGGTTCCTGTTCGCCATGTGCTCGGCCTGCGACACTGTCGACCTGGCGCTTGCCGCGAGGGGGATCGATATCGTTCCGAGGGAATACGACCATGACGGGACGACTCCGGGATGTACCGGCATGCTCGACTTCGGACGCACCCTGGCTTTCGAGGGGGTCAGCCTGATAATGGATCCGTATGTCTACGAATTCTCCGACATAGACATGACGCAGGCAGCGGCCGATCGCGGGGAGGCCAGCGATTATTTCACTCTTTTCGATTTTTCCGCGAAATACGATCCTGTTCCCTCGATGCTCGTGCAGAATCATGTCTCGGTAATAAAAGGATTTATGGGACAGACCACCTCTTTCAGAAAAAGCCTCATCAAAAAGAAGGTCATCATCCTGGGAGAGGTGAGGGGGCGGAACGAGGCGCGCTATATCCACGGAAATCTTGGAAAAGGTACCTTCACCTTCTTCGGTGGGCACGATCCTGAAGACTATCACCATTTTGTCGGCGACCCACCGACAGATCTCAATTTATATCCGAACTCACCGGGCTACAGACTCATTCTGAACAATGTGCTGTTTCCCGCCGCCAGGAAAAAGGAACAGAAGACATAGGAGACGCGGGGGAACCCCCGGCATTTTTTCTTGACAGCATTTCCCGAAGCGGTGATGATGAGCAGACTTAGAGGTAAGGTGTCGTTAATTTGGTTGGGATTCAATGTGGAGAGGGAGGTGACTGGTCCGGCGTTGAGGGGTGCAGGACCGGGATTATGCCTGAATTATTCACCGGATGTCTGAAGTGTGACAAAGGGTTGCTTATTCCGCTTTCTGACTATGGCAGGGATGGAGCACCGATAAAGTACAAAGCATGGGTCTGTAACAATCCAGAGTGTGGATTTAATATCAGGATAGACAACGGAGAGATAAGCTACGGCAAAAAGTTGACATATTCAAGCAAATAGACTCTGTTCGTGATCTGTTATTCAGAGTGCGGGCCCATCATCGGCCCGCATTTTTTTTGCCCGTCTTGCGTCTGCCTCGAAACAGGCGGCGGCTGCCGCCGCGAGAGTGACAGAACCCAGTAACCACATAACGGATGGAGAGGAGCTTGTCCCTTGCCTGATCGATTCCACGGAGGTCGCGTTGAGCCTTACGAGAGAGGTGAGATTGAACAACGCGTGGAAGAGAAATGGATAGAGGATGTTTCGGGACCGGTAGTAGATATATCCCATCATGATCCCCATCAAGGTGATGCCGGGAATCACCCTGATATCGAAATGGGCGCAGGCGAAGGCAACTCCGGCCAGGACGACCGCCAGCCGGGCGTCCATGTTGCGGTGAAAGATCTTCTGGACGAACCCTCTGAACAGCATCTCTTCTCCAAGAGGAGATATGACGACCGTGCCCGCCCCGAGGGCCAGAAGAGACCATATCCCTTTGGGCTTGATTGAGACAAGAAATTCGATATAATTCTCATTCACGGGCCTGCCGTGCTCGAATAGATATGTAACGGTGTCTATAGGTATTATCGAGCCCGCGGAGATCAGGAGTACAAGGATGGTGGTCCTGGGGGCCGGTATGGCGAAGTCGAAGTCCCGGATATATCCGCCACCGAATCTGCCGGCAAGGATGCCCAGCGGAAATATCAATCCGGCCAGGGCCGGAATGGACAGCGCGGCGGCGTAGGACTCCATGTCGAAAATGATCATGGAAAGAGATGTATACATCAGGTAGCATGAAAAGGCGAACAGAAGCAGTGTATAGTTGTTCAGCGAATCGAAGACAGATGTCCCGGGGGGCCGGTTCTGTGTCGGCTGCTTTGGCTGATGTTCTTCATGTGTCATGAACACAGGATATAACGTGCTCTACAGGAGCGGCAAGGAGAAAGGCAGCGATGATCAGGCTCATTATTTTCGATCTCGATAACACGCTGACGGATTTTATGAAGATGAAAGAAGACTCGGTCGACGCGGCGGTCAAGGCAATGATCGATGCCGGTCTGGATTTTCCGCAGGAGAAGATCCGCAGCGAGATCTTCAACATTTATGACGAGGAAGGTATAGAGCATCAGAAAGTATTCAACAAACTTCTTATCAAACTTGTAGGCAACGTAGACTATCGCATGCTCGCGGCGGGAATAGTGGCATACAGAAAAGCGAGAGAGGCCGCTCTCGTACTTTATCCCCACGTGCATCGGACATTACTCGCCCTGATCAAGAAAGGCCTGAAACTGGCTGTCATTTCCGATGCGCCCAGGCAGGAGGCGTGGATGCGTCTCTGCTATCTTCAGCTTCAGCACATTTTCGAGGTCGTGGTCGCCTTCGAGGATTCCGGAGAACACAAGCCGAGCCCGGTGCCGTTCAGGATGGTCCTCGACCGGTTGAAGATAGAGCCTCACGAAGCGCTCATGGTGGGGGACTGGCCCGCGAGGGATATCGTCGGAGCTTCGGAGCTTGGTATAAAGACCGTATTCGCCAGGTATGGGGACACCTTCGGCACAAAGGCGTCGGGGGCAGATTATGATATCGACGACATTTACAGACTGACAGGGATCATTGACAAGCTGAACGACCTTCAGGCGAAAGGATAGCCGTATGAGGGTAGTCACCAATGGAGAGATGCGAGGGCTCGACGAAGAGACAATATCGAGGTTTGAGCCTGGAGTGGTACTGATGGAAAGGGCGGGGCAGGGAATATTCGACGCGATAATGGACCTGCTCGAAGAACCGGAGGAGGAACGCGCGTCGATCTTTCTCGGAAGAGGCAATAATGCTGGCGATGGGCTTGTCGTAGCGAGACTTCTCGCGGAGGCCGGGGTCGGTGTCATTCTTCATTATATGCACGATCCCGAAAAATTTTCTCCTGACGCGTTCAAAAACTACAGGAAACTGGAGGGGTTACGAAAAGCTGGTGGAATGGAAGAGATATTTCTCTACCTTGCCGACTGGAAGGGGAAAGTCTCCGGCGCCATCGAGCAGAGTACACTCATAGTCGACGCGCTTCTCGGGACGGGGATCAGCAGCGTGGTGAGGGTGGAATATGCCGAAGTGATAGAGTTGATAAATGGATCCGGCCTTCCCGTGGTCTCTATCGATATTCCCTCTGGAGTCAATGGAGACACGGGGGAAATAATGGGGTCGGCTGTGTCTGCCGATATGACCGGGACAATGGCGATGCCGAAGATAGGTGAACTCTTTTACCCCGGGAAGTCCCATATGGGCGCGATCGAGGTCGTGGATATAGGGATTCCCGATGAAGTGATCGAGGCAAGTGGTATCGACAGGCATGTAATCGATTATATGGCCGCAATGGATGATTTTCCCGTGAGAGACTCCGACGCGCACAAGTTTCAATGCGGGTCCCTTCTTATCGCCGCGGGAAGCAGAAGGTATAGCGGCGCGGCGGCGCTTTCAGCTTATACCGCCCTGCGAACAGGCTGCGGAATAGTCTATCTTGCGGGGCCCGAATCGATCCGGATATCTATCCAGTCCGCCTTCCCGGAGGTGATTTTTATCTCGCTGCCCGAGACCGCTGACGGTACCGTGGCGGCGGAGGGTGCTGACGAGTTGCTGGGGCAGGTCCGATTCGATGCCCTGGCCCTGGGTCCCGGCTTGATGGTAAACGAAGAGACGGCATCGTTTGTGGAAAAGATGATCGTTGGAGTGGATGTCCCGGTAGTTCTGGACGCCGATGGGCTGAACTCGTTCGAGGGACGTTTCGAAGATCTGAAAAAATACTCGGGGGAAAGGGCGATCATACTTTCTCCACATACGGGAGAACTGAAAAGGCTGACCGGGCTCGATCTGCCCGGGGACCCGATCGGGCGGATGGACGCACTGGTGGACCTTGTAAATGGCAGTGGGCTTACGCTGGTGCACAAGGGCGCGCCGACGGTGATAGCCCACAGTTCGGGACGTGTCGATATAAATGTGTTCGGTCATCCGGGGCTGGCGACGGCGGGCAGCGGTGATGTCCTGACCGGAGCGATAGCGGGTCTGCTGGCCCAGACGAAAGACCCTGTCTGTGCCGCGAGGCTTGGAGTATACCTTCATTCGAGGGCGGCCGATATTGCGGCCGAAGATACTGGCGAGCGCGGGATGACGGCGGGAGATTGTGGTGACGCACTTCCTCTCGCCCTGAAAGAACTTGAGGAAGACTGCGGGATCTGACCGGCCAGTAACTGTAGGAGCTGACAGGTAGCCGGGGGGAAATAACGGAGGCAGCAATCAGGGAAAACGATGTAATATCGATGCTCAGAAAGGCCTTTCCCCACTCGGGGATCGGTGATGATACCGCTGTGGTGAGGTCCGGAGGGGGCGATCTTCTGCTGGCCTCCGACGCGGTGGTCGAAGGAGTACATTTCCGGCTCGACATCTCGACTCCCGGGCAGGCTGTCCAGAAGGCGGTCACTTCGAACGTGTCCGATATCTTTGCGATGGGAGGAAGCCCGGAGAGGATCCTGTTGACTGCCGGTCTGCCCGAAGGGACGATACGGGAGGATGTAGAGGAGATCATCGAAGGTGCATCCGCGGCCTGCGCGCGTTATGGAATAGACCTGGCCGGAGGAGATACGGTCCGATCGCCGGGCGGCTACTTTTTTGATGTTGCTATAACAGGAGTCGTTCCCGAAGGCCGCGCGGTCATGAGGAATGGTGCTGAGGAGGGCGATCTCATAGCGGTTTCCGGCACATTGGGCGGATCTCTCGCCGGGTTGAAGGTCCTG
>JAGLYV010000073.1 GCA_023131975.1 Candidatus Krumholzibacteriia bacterium
CGGCTGCCAATAACCGGGCTGCCGAAGAATTGGTCCCGGTGTTTCGGATGATAGCGCATCACATAGTCCCATTTGCTTCAGGGCTTGATAATCTTCCGGCGAGAGAGGATATTACGTCGATGATCGATATCAGCGATGGGCTTGCCCGCGACCTCTCCACTCTTTGCGGGGAAAGCGGCACAGGAGCCGTGATCGAGATGGACAAAATACCGGCTGTCCCGGAAATGGAAACGATTTTCGGAGCCGGAGCGGATTTCGCTGATGAGATGGTGTTGACCAGCGGAGAGGAATATCGGCTGTTATTTACGGTAAGGCCCGGTTCGGTGGACAGACTGCCGGAAGAGGTGGCCCTGATAGGCAGGATGACTTCCGCTTCTGAAGGGATCCGCCTGATCGGGCGTGACGGCAAAGTGGGCGACATCCCCTTTGAAGGATATGAACATTCTTTTTGAGAGGTGAGATGCTTCTTTACATGATAAGGCACGGGCGGACGGACTGGAACCGCGACAGAAGGATCATGGGGCGCGAACCCCTTCCCCTCAACGAGGAGGGAAGGAAGATGGTGGAGTCGCTGGCCGGGTTCCTCAAGCCCGATGATATCGGAAAGATCTATTCGGGGACACTCGCGAGGACGATAGAGACATCGGATCTGCTCGCCCGCGTGTGGGGCGCGGATATCCTTTCCGAGTCGATGCTGGATGAATCGGCATATGAGAAATGGGTAGGCAGGCACTACTCGGAGCTGAAGGATGACCCGGATTTTATTCTCTATAACGAATCTCCCTCGAAATCAAAGTTCTCCGCGGGAGAGGGGATGCTCGATATTCAGGCGCGTGCCGTTAAGGCTGTCGACAGAATACTGGGGGAGAACGAAGGTGCCGGTGGCAAGGTGGCTCTTGTCTCGCACAGTGACATAATAAAACCGGTGATCGCCCATTATCTGGGGATGGATATAGATGCTATGCACAGGCTCGGCATCGCCAATGCTTCGGTGACGCTGCTCGACACGAAAGGTCCCGCGGGAACGCGGATACGATATATGAACCTGATGCCGTGGAAATGGGATGTCCGGCCTTGCGAGGAGACGGATCTGCCGCGATAAGTTTTCGCGCGGTTCGGGTATGCATGAGAGGAACCCGGGATGACGGGAAAATCAGAAAGACTGTACCTCGGGATCGAGACCTCCTGTGACGATACGTCGTGCGCGATATATTCGCCGGAGGAGGGAGTGGTCGTCCACCGGACAGCCGCGCAGCTCGATCACGCGAGGTACGGCGGAGTGGTGCCCGAGATCGCGTCACGTTCTCACATGAAGACGATCCTGCCACTCTACGAGACCGTGATGGAGGAGGCGGGCCTGTGTACGGGTGATCTGGCCGGGATCGGAGTGACGAACGGACCGGGGCTGACAGGTTCGCTTCTTGTCGGACTGTCGTTCGCGAAGGCTCTCGCGTACGGAAGCGGCCGGCCACTGATCGGCATCCATCATCTCGAAGGGCATATCCTCGCGAATGGGCTCGAAAAACCCTTTGTCACTCCCGCGACAGTCCTCGTCGTCTCGGGAGGTCATACGCAGTTGATCTTCGTCGAGAAGATAGGACGATATCGGTTTCTGGGTGGTACGAGAGACGATGCGGCGGGTGAAGCTTTCGACAAGATAGGAAAACTTCTTGGGCTGCCGTATCCGGGCGGACCTTCGATCCAGAAGGCCGCGGCGAATGGGGACCCGGGATCTTTTACCTTTCCGCGAGCGCTCAGACATTCAGGGGAGTGCGATTTTTCTTTTTCCGGACTGAAGACCGCGGTAAGGCTGAAAGCCGAATCGATGGGGGAACTCACTGCTGGCGATATAGCCGGTCTCGCATCTTCCGCCCAGGAGGCCATCGTCGATATCCTTGCCGAAAAGTCCCTGATGGCCGCGAAGATGACATCGCCGGAGATGTTCTATATCGCCGGCGGCGTAGCCGCGAACAGCAGGTTGAGAGAGGTCATGAAGGAGAGGATGGGAAAGGCGGGAGTCCCCGTATCATGGCCGTCGATAGAATATTGTACCGATAATGCCGCGATGATAGCCTGCGCCGCGAGTCACCATATCGAGGCCGAAAGGACCGACGGCCTGGAGCTTAATACTTTCCCGAGGGGAGAGCTCACTTCCTGGTCATGATAGTCCCGCGTCTCCACCCTCATTTATTCCAGTGAATCTACCACCCCCCTCGGCCGGGCATATAGAGCGAGCTATCACGGAGCAGGTAGGTGTACCCGCGAACCGGTCAGCCATTCTGCATTAGTTTCGTTATGCAAATTAGTGGCAAGGTGGGCTCATTCTGCGAGAAAACTTCTCGCGGGCGCCGCGAGCCGCGCGCAAGCCACAGACGTAACCATATAAAATTAAAGACATTAACCAATGTGTCCTGTCACAAGCTGTTGGCATATTAATTGCGAACCTGATGATTGCATCAGGAATATCCATGCAGGATCGATGACCGCCTATAGCAGGACAGAGAGAATGAAGCCGGAAGAAAACCGCGATATATTCAAGATTCTAGTGGTCGATGACGAGGAGCATATCCGCCGGATACTCCAGTTCCAGCTGGAAAAGTACGGTTATGTCGTCAAGACCGCGGAAAATGGTGAAGTCGCTCTCAGGATCGTACACCGCGAGGCGCCCGACCTGATCATTCTCGACCTGATGATGCCGAAAGTAAATGGTTTCGAGGTATGCAGGCGACTCAGGGCCGATTTTCAGACCAGCCATATACCGATCATTATGCTTACGGCCAAGAGCGATCTTCCAGACAAGATCAAGGGGCTTCGTGACGGCGCGAACGATTACCTGATCAAACCTTATGCCAATGAGGAATTGCTTCTGCGGGTAAGAAACGTTCTCGAATGGAGCCAGCAGCAGAAGAACGCGAACCCTCTGACCGGCTTTGCCGGGAACAAGGCCATCGAAAAAGAACTTCAGCGCAAGATAGAGAACGGCGACTCGTTCGCCTTCATTTACATCGATATCGACAATTTTAAAGCTTATAACGATTTCTACGGCTACCAGAAAGGTGATGAGTCGATCCTTTTTCTCGCGGACATCATTACCGAGTCAGTCAACTCGCTTGGCGGCGCAGACGATTTCGTCGGTCATATCGGAGGAGATGATTTCGTCATCATGACTTCCGTGGACAGGGCCGAATTCATCTCGCGTCATATTCTGGATGAATTTGACAAGGGGTCCCTCGTGCTTATGCATGAGGAGGACATCAGAAAAGGATATATCGAGATCAGGAATCGTCTTGGAGAGATTAAGAGAGTCCCGCTCATGTCTTTGACTATAGCTCTCGTAGTGAACGAGGGAGGCAGGCTCAAGCATTTCGTGCAGGTCAATGATATCGCTTCCGAACTGAAAAAATTCGGAAAAGGGATGACAGGCAGCGTGGTGGTCAGGGAGAGAAGAAATGAAAATAAGCCCGCGGAAAAAGTAGAACACTGGTAGGCAAGAAGACAGATCTGGTCGGCGCCGCGATCCGTGCGGCGCGA
>JAGLYV010000074.1 GCA_023131975.1 Candidatus Krumholzibacteriia bacterium
AGGAACAGGAGATGTCCTTATTTGCTATCCTGAAATATCAGATCCTGTCTTCTACCGTCTCTTGGCAATAACCAGGACCGCAGTTGACAGGAAAGGTGAGTGTGTTGTGTCGCCCCTGAAAATCGTCGCACGCAGAGTTCTTTTCAGCCAGCTCCACTTCACTACATCCATCGGAGCCGTTATATAGAGCGCCTCGACTATGTCGAAGCCAGCCGATTCGAGCTTGCCGCAGATCTCCTTTCGAGAATATATCCTCGCCCTTGCCCACCTGTCATGTATTGGCGTTGGAAGCCAGCTGAAGAATGGGACCCTGTTCCAGGGTAGAAGAGGGAGATTCGCCCCGTGAGTCTCGAATATCCACCACCTGTTGGGAACCGACATGGCGAGCAATCCTCCGGGCCTGATCACTCTCGCCAGTTCAGAGAGAGTTCGACGCTCGTGTTCCACATGCTCGAGAACCTCGAATGAGACTGTACAGTCGACCGAACAATCACGAATGGGAAAATGGTCGCCGTCATAGGCCAGTGGAAGGATGACACCCTGTTGTCCCCTGGCCAGGGCTCCTGCCTTAAGCTCCCTGAGGGAAGACAAACCTATGTCAAGACCGATGATGGAGGGGAACTCCCCTGCAAAGAGATAAGTCTGGGCACCGCTTCCGCATCCAAAATCGAGAAGGACACCCTCGCGGCGGGTGATCCGTTCGCTTACAAGACGGTGTCTTCGAACGACAATCAAATCGTCCTCACCGGCCGGCTTTCCGGCTGCGAGATTGACAGGAGTTGTGTCTACATTCATCACGATTTGTATATTACCCTTTTTTCTTCCTGCCGTTACCTCTGGAATTCAACCAAGATACGGGGAGTATAACACCTCCCCATGTAATTGAAAAGTGCTGCATTATAATTCCTTTTTCATCGGTATTCTATCTTCACATACCTTTCCCCTGCCGTCTCGACCAGTATGAGGGGAACCGGATCGTCAAACATGGTGATCGGCGAGATCTTCACGGGAGGATCGACATGCAGTCCCCTGTCCCAGTGATAGGCCAGGACTATCCTCTCAGGAAGATGCTCGAGCCCTTCGACAGGTTTAAGGAGTATTTCTCCGTAGCGCGCATCGACGGTGAATGTCGGATCGTTCTCCGGGGAATCGAATCCCCTTACTTCCCAGAGAGTAAAATACCCTTCCTTCCATATCATCTCCGCTATGTCCGAACCGGAAAAGTAATCCCTGCAATCAGAAGTGGCCGTCAGGATCCATCGCACGTTATACAGGCTCAAATATCCGGACAGTCTCACGGGATCCATATCCTTCAGATGATATCCCATTGTCCTGCATGCCTGAAAGGTAGTGAAATTATGTTTGATGAAGGCATATGGATATGGTCCGCCGATCTGTTCGATACCCGTAAAAAGTGGTATTACGGAAGGAAGATGGCAGTTACCGTATCTCCATGCCGGCCCGTCTTCCATCATCAACCTGCCGGGAAGATGCGAGTGGTCGATCAACTCCTCGACCAGCTGCTCCACTTCAGGAGTGAAGGAGGTCGACACGGTATATCTGTAATAGGCCCTCGAGGATACCATGCCAAGGAAAGGTCCGGAAAGCAGAAGCAGCATCAGGGCCACGGCCTTCATCCTGCGAAACACTCGCTGATTCCTGAACATCCTCTTCATCATCTCTATCAGGGATAAAAGTCCCGCCCCCGAAAGGGGAGCCATGAAAAAAAATGCTGGTAGAAGAAACCTTCCCGGCTCCGTCTGGTCGAAAAACGGCAGCCTCGTTCCGAATGAGGATATAGTGAGCAGAAAGATCGACGAAAAAGCCGGAGTGAACGCCTCGATTCGTCTGTTATTCCTCAGCAGCCTGATGAAGCCCGGTATGGCGAGTACGATCATGAGATGGGCAGGGATATTCCCCGGTCTGGCGATCAGTGCCAATAACGCGCCGGGACCGTTTATCTGGAAAAAAGTCTCCGAGGGGATCTTGATATCGAGATATCTGAAAAAGGGAATAAGCCAGATCAGGTTCACGGCAATCACAAGGAGACACCATCCCGCAAGGCTCAGCAGGACTCTGATCTCCCAGCGTCGATGCTCTCCGCCCGGCTGGATCTCCTTTCTGACAAGAAAGAACAGCGCAAGAAAACTGACAGGAAGGATCAAAGCCGCGGTGGGATGAATAAAAAACACGAGAGGTCCAAGAATAAAAAATTTCCAGCTGGATCCGCCTTTCAGAAAAGACCGGAAAAGTCCTGTCATAAGAAAGGTCAGGTGACAGACAAATATATAGGAAAACATCCCCGCGTACCTGAAATGGCCGGCATACGGCCGCCCCCAATGCCAGAAAGCGAGAAAAAGAAGGAGGGTATACACAGTTTCCTCGAGGTCGAACCCCAGGCGCCTGGCTCCCGCCCACATCGCGAGGACCATAGACAGGTGCGCGATGATGATAAACAGTTTAAACGCTCTGGCGGTATCGATGAACCTGAGGATAGAACACCACATCTCGACTCCCTTGGAATCGATGTCGAAGATCACCCCTCCGGGATATCCGGCCATGAACCACGGATCGTAAGTATGAAGCTGGAGCGTTTCAGCGAATACTTCCTTTGCCCTTGTGACCTGGTAATAATGGAGGGAATGGTCCAGAGTCAGAACTGGTCTGTCGTTCAAAATGTCTTCAGGAGGAAAGAAAAAAAGAGTGGCGGCAAGATGCGCGAAAAAGATGATCGACAGCAACAGCCCCGCGTTTCTCCGATTGAATTTCTTCCTGGAAAATATTTTCATCAGGGGCCATATCGACAGGATGCCCGCGATAGCCAGAAGAACGGCAGCCGGAGTCGATACTCCCTCCGTACCGAATCTTCTCAGAGTCGCGGCTACAGCGAATACCAGTGCTGCCGGAAGCAGCCGATAAACCGGTCTTAAAGCCTTCATACGATCGATCCCGGGCAATGTGTACAAGAAGAAGAGCAAAGATGCCCCGATACCATACTACATAATGATCTTTTCTTTAAGGATTTCTCAATCCGAAGCCATATCGGTCTTCCAGACCTCCCACACCTTTCCGACAAGATCCGGTCCCGGTTTCAGGGTCATCTTGCCCGGTTTCCATCCGGAAGGTGTAGCTTCGCTTCCCTTACTTTCTCTGACAAGCTGGAACGCCTGGATCTGACGAAGGGTCTCCGCCACATTCCTGCCGACGGGAGGCGTGAGCACTTCGAACCCCTGGACCACTCCGTCCGGGTCGATAATGAACCGGCCACGGGTCTCGACTCCAGCGTCTTCATCGTAGATCCCGTAGACGCTCCCGACCTTGCCACCCGCGTCGGAAAGCATCGGAAACGGGACACCGCCTTCTACCATCTTCGAAAGCTCTTTGTCGTTCCACATCTTGTGAACGAACATACTGTCCACACTCATTGAAAGGACTTCCACGCCAAGTTTCTGGAATTCAGGATACTTATCGGCGACCGCCGATACTTCTGTCGCTCAAACGAAGGTAAAATCGCCGGGGTAGAAGCAGAGTACGACCCACTTCCCCAGATGATCGGACAGCTTTTCGCTGGTAAATTCCCCCTTGTGATAAGCGGGAGCGACAAAATCAGGAGCTTTTTTCCCCACCTGGATCATCTTTCTTTCCTCCTTTTCCGGTTTTGGAGCAAAACTTTCCATCTCTTCGACCTTTTCACCGACAGGGCCTCCCGTTGGACGGGCGCAGCCTGCACTCGGCTTATCGGCCATTTTACTCCTCCTTTCAGATCTCACCGGACGGCTGCCTCATCTTTTCGCCTCCACAGGAGGCGAACGAGCGTCAGGCCGCCGGCCAGAGTCACAAGCAACGCTATGGTTCCCTTCCCCTTCGCGCCGAGGATCATCCATCCGATCCCGAACAACATCCCGTAGACCAGGATCAATCCACTGAGGATCATACCGGCTGTCGAGATCGCGGACCCTTCACTTTCATCACTGAGACTAACCCGGCTGGATATTCTTTTCCATCCCTTTCCTCCGGGCCTGACTCTTTTCCAGAATTTCAGAAGATGCTCATCTCCCACAGGCCTGGTAAGCATGGTCACCGATACCCAGACACACACGGAGAATAATACCGTCAGCGCGGTCGAATATGGAAACTGCAACCATGCCGCGTCCTCCATCCCCGGCCTGCCCGAAAGCATGGAAAAGATAAGAGTCGCCGTCATCGCCGTCGCCATCGCCGATATCTCCGACCAGGCATTTACCCTCCACCAGTACCACCTGGCGATGTATACCGACCCGATACCGGCCGTGACAGATATGACCAGTTTCCATGCGAATGATATGTCGCTGACGGCAAATGACGCCAGCGCACCGAGTACTGCCAGAGATAATATCGACAATCTGGCTGCCCCGATATATTTCTTCTCGGACTTACCCCTCCAGAGAAACCGCCTGAGAATATCGTTGACCACCAGCGACGATCCCCAGTTGAGTTGTGTATCTATGGTCGACATGAACGCCGCGAAGAAAGAGGCTATGACAAGGCCGAATATGCCTGGTGGAAGCATCTCTTTCATCATCATCGGATAGTATGTCTCAGGATCGTCTACCGCCCCGAACCACGCCATCGCGCAAAGACCGACGACTATCCACGGCCAGGGCCTGAGCGCCGTGTGCGCTATACAGAACCACAGGTAGCCAAGCACTGAATGGCGCTCATCCTTTGCGGCAAACATCCTCTGCGCGAGATATCCTCCTCCATCTACCGAGTATGTCGTCCACCATACGATCAGTATGAGAATGAGGAACTCGGTGAATGGGTTCGCCTCGAACAACCGCCCGGGTTCGGGTATGATCTGCAGTATCCTGCCCGGATCGAAGCCCTTGTCCGCGAGTCCGGCGGTGATACCCGCTATGCCGCCGAGTTTCCTGTAGGATACGATGGCAAGATAGATCGATCCCCCCATGGCAAGGGCAAACTGGATGAGATCCGTCACGATCACTCCCCATAACCCCGACAGCGTCGTATACGTCACCGCGACGATAAAGAGAACAAGCACCGTCAACACTTCGGGATCCATTCCCATCACGGATGGAGCACCTTCCCATCCCATCACGACGATGACTATCTTTGCCATCGCCTTCATCACCCAGGCGATTATCAGGATGTTCTGGAATATGCCGAACCATGCGGCACGATAGAATCTGAGACCAGCGGCAGGTTTGCCGTCATACCGGAGTTCGATCAGTTCCGCGTCCGTCGTGATCCCCGCTCGTCTCCAGAGTTTCGCGAACAGGAACACGGTGACCATGGCGGCGATCCCCCAGTACCACCACATCCAGTTCTTGAATATCCCTCCCTGAGCGATCAGCCCCGATACGACCAGCGGCGTATCGGCCGCAAAAGTCGTCGCCACCATCGAGGTCCCGATCATCCACCAGGGAAGTGATCTGCCCGATATGAAAAACTCTTCAGTATTTTTGGAGGCTCTCCTGGACAGAAGGGTTGCAGCACCGAAAATAACTGCGATGTAAGCCACAAGTACTACGATGTCCAGTCCGGTAAGGGTCATGCCGCGGCCGACTCCTTCTCTGCCGTCTGATCGCCAACGATTTTGTTATAAAAGAAGAGCGCTACAAGTGCAGCGAGACCTATCGCGGCGAAAGTGAACCACATCTTCGAGGGATCCCTCGGCCCCGACGCGGGACAGTATTTTCCAAGAAGATGCCCGGACAGGGGTCCTCCGATAAGGTTCGCCAGGAAACTCCTCATATACGCGAACCCCAGATAGAGGCCTATCTTGCCCTTCGGCGCCAGGGTCGAGACATAATCGAGGAACCTCGGGGCGAATGTCATCTCCCCGATGGCAAATACGGCGATAGCGAAACAGACTCCCCAGAGCGTCGGCAGAAGCCCCATCATGACCATCCCTACGACCGAGATCGCCATACCGAGAGCCATATTACCTATCGGTTTCATCTTTGTGACCATCGCGGCTATCACCATCTGAAGGACGATGATCATCCCCGGATTGATCGCGACGATGTATTCCATGGGTGCTGTCTCCGAAATATGCGTGACGATATATGTGGGCACCGACAGGTAGAGCTGCCAGAACATAAGGTCGAACCCGGCGAATATCACTATGAACGAGACAAATTTCAGGTCGAGAAACACCTTGAACATGTCGGCAAAGGTCTTCGAGACCGACCTCGCGGGCTCGTCACTCCTGTCAGGTTCCTTAAAGGAAAACGCGACAAAGAGAAGAGCGACGACGGCCATCACCACGGAAAAGAGGCAGATCATCTGCATCCCGAACCCCTGCCACTTCAGCATATCGAGAAAGGCGTCGGGAGTCATCGGAGGGTGCTGCGCCGCTGCCCTCTCGGCGATACCTGGCGTGATCCCGAAGGGCGGCACGTTGGCGTATACCCAGTTCTTGAGAGCTTCGAAGTTCGAGGCCGATAACCAGTGCCCCAGATCCTGTCTCAGTGCCTTGGCCACTATCTTCCCGGCAAACCCGCCGATATTGACGACCATGTAGAAGATAGAGAAACCTATCTTCGAAAATCCCTCCGGTGAGGTCTTCTTTACGGTCCCCGATATCACAGGCTTGACGAATGCGCCACCGATCGCGATCAGGCCCAGGGCCAGCAAGACCGTTGGTTTCGATGGAAACAGGCCAAGCACCGCATATCCCATGGCAAGGACCGAGAACGCAATGAAAAGGCCGTTTCTGAATCCTATCTTGTCCGAGATCGCCCCCGCGGGAATCGGAAGAAGGTAGAGCGAGGCGATGAAGGCGCCAGTTATCGTGGCGGACATCTCCACGCTGAACCCCACCCTTCTCGTAAGGTAGAGGACCAGGATCACGTTCATCCCGTAATAAGCCAGTCGCTCGAACAACTCGATAATGTTCGCGGTCCAGAAGGTGCGTGGAAATTTCTTCAGATCCATTCGGAACATCCTTTCGCGATCCGGTTATTCAAAATCAAACCCTGTCCAACCCATCTCAGTGCCTGCTAGAAACCAGCTTTGAAACCGATATAAATGGTAAATCCGGTCAGATCTACCGAGCCTTCATCGTAATCGGCCTTGTCCTCCAGAGGCGCGATGTCGTAGATAGCATCACCATCACCGTCTGTGTCGCCTACAAGAAAGACATCGATCGTCTCGCCGTCGGTATTGGTCGCCGACCCCTCGTAACCTGAGATATCGGCCCACCTTACCCTGAACCCTATATCCAGCGAGAATGTCGGGGCGATAGAGAATTCCATACCTCCGCCACCATGGATACCGAATCCCCAGGTGGAAAGCTCCGCGTCATATCCCCATGTATCCGTTCCATCTGATATCTTGAATCCGAAATCAAGCCTGGAATAATACATTCCACCCCCGCCATACAGGTATGGTTTCATGCTGACAAAGGGTACAGAGGGCCTGAAGTACAGGTTGGCAGATATGGGAAAAGCTTTCATCTTATGATTGAAATCGATGAACGAGGTCAGCTCCGAAAAGGAATATTCCGTACTGCCAAGTATCATTCCTGCTCCAAGTCCAATCTCGAACATCGGTGCAACGGAATAATATAGTTCTCCCCCGAATTCCGGCACCCATTTCATATTATCGAGATTCTCCCCAACGCCGAGTTCTTCGTTTGCATCATCTACCCACTCATTATAATCAGAATATGAGATATGAGTTAAACCCCCGTACACTCTCGCTCCTATTCCAGCACAGGCCAGGCTTGAAACGAATGACAGGACGATAGTCATTACTACCGCCACAGCTGCAGATCTTTTCATACCCTCTTCTCCTTCCGGTGTTCCCACCAGGATAAATGACTACTTCTTTATCAGCTTGATCCTGTTTATATCATCTCTCTTGCCGACCAGCACCAGCACATCGCTGTCCTTGATCACAAAATCGGCGCCGGGAACGAGGACGAAGTTCTCGGGCACAAGCTCTTTTATTCCGATCACGTTGACGTTGTACTTCGACCTCATCGCCAGCTCCGAAAGAGATTTGCCGACGAACTCCTCCATCGGGGCAACCTCGGCGATCATGTAGTCTCCCGACATCGGCAGATAATCGAGTATGTCCGGCGCCGAAAGATTCATCGCCACCTTCACTGCAATATCTTTCTCCGGGAATATGATACTCGTCGCGCCCACCTTCCTGAGTATCTTTCCGTGGTCCTCGTTCGTCGCTTTGACGATTATCTTCTTCACCTCGAGTTCTCTAAGGTAGAGTGTTATAAGCGTGGCGGCATTGGCATTCCCCCCCATACTGACTATCGACGCGTCCATATCTTCGAGGCCGAGCGTGGCCAGCATTTCCTTCTGCGTAGCATCCCCTATGATCGCCTGTGAGCAGTATGGCCGTATTTTCTGGACCAGATCCTCTTCGATATCAAGTGCTATGACATCGTGGCCTTCTTCGAACAGGGTACGAGCGACATGAAAACCGAAATTACCCAGTCCGATCACAGCATATTTGTTCGACATAACTATTCCTTTCCACTCCCTATCAGGAGTCCCCTTACCCTACCATCACCTTTTCCCCGGCATACTTGAAGTGCCGTCCGTGCTCGGCACGCGTAACGACGTAGGCTACCGTGAGAAGTCCGACCCTTCCCACCATCATAAGCATGATTATCACGAGTTTTCCCGCTACAGTCAGTGATGACGTTATTCCCATCGAAAGACCCACCGTCCCAAAGGCCGAGACCGCCTCAAAAAGATAGGACAGAAAATATTCGTTGCCCGAATGACCTGTAGTCATCTCAGTGATCAGAAGAGCGATAAGACCGACTGTCACCACCAGGACGGCGAGGATAAAAACAGACAGAGCGCGAGAGATGACGTCGTTAGGAATAGTCCTCTTGAAAAGGCTCGTGTCCCTTCTTCCGGCGAGCTTGTTCTTGAAGATCGCCATGAATACGGCCAGCGACGTCGTCTTGATACCTCCACCGCAGGAACCGGGGCTTGCCCCGACAAACATCAGCATCACCAGCATAAACAAGGTCCCGGGAGCGAGCCGGGAGATGTCGAGAGTGTTGAATCCTGCGGTCCTGGACGTCACCGACTGGAAAAGGGCCGTCAGGAGCTTGTCCTTGAAAGATATCGACGATATCTCCCCCCTGCTTTCGGAGATAAGTATCAGGCCCCATCCCGCCAGAATAAGGATGGTAGTCGTCGCGACGACCATCTTCGTGTGAAGAGAGACAGCCGGCCTGCGCTTGACGCCTAGATCAAAAAGCCTGTTCCTCATTTCATAGATCACGGGGAACCCGATTCCACCGGCTACGATCAGTCCCATGACAGTCATGTTCAGCCATACGTCGCCCTGATACTGGATGAAACTCTCGCGGTAGGTGGAAAACCCCGCGTTGCAGAACGCGGAGACCGAATGAAAGACACTATGATATAGAGCCTGTGTGAACGTCATCTCTCTGTACCAGAAAAAGAACAGCGATGCGGCGCCGATCCCTTCAGCGACAAAGGTGAAGACGAATATCGATTTTATCAGTTTTCTGATCTTCTTTATTGGAGCCGGAGTAAAAGTCTCCGTCATTATCCATCTCTGCCTCGTCCCGAGTCCCTTTCCAAGAAAGAGGAACAGAAACACGGAGAATGTCATCAGGCCCAGTCCCCCCAGCTGGATCAGGGCCAGGATGACTGATTTACCAAACATCGTAAAATGAGAACCCGTTTCAACTACTACAAGACCTGTCACACAGACAGCTGAAGTCGCGGTAAACAGCGCGTCGACCGCTGAAAGAGGTTCGTCCACCGACGCGGCCGGAAGTGCCAGCAGAATTGCTCCGATAAGAGCGGCGAAGGTAAAACTGATGATGATCAGGAGTCCCGGTCTCATCCTTTGTATCGACCTGGCAATCTTCATATCGTGGCTTTCTGACTCGACTGTTACTATTATCGGTTATTTGATGAACCCTATCCTGCCGGATTCCCTGGTGTCCTCCCCGAGAACCTCATTGGCGAATTCCTTCTGATCCTTTTCGGGAAACCTGACCACGGTAAGTACATTTCTCCAGGGCAGCAGAAAATTGACCGTGCTTGATTCTTTCTTTCTCTTGCTGACAGGGATATCTTTTCCGTCATTGCCCCGGATCTCGATGGTCACGAAATGCCTGTTCTCCACCCACATACCGACCTCATCCACCGCGACTACCCTGCAGAAGAAAGGCCCGTCACCTTCAATTCCGGTGAACTCTATACCCGCGGTATTCGTCAGCTTTACGAGTACTGTCTGATCGATAATATCTCTTGCATCATCCATTATTGACCTCCTGCCGCCGCGTGCGGCACATTTCGGCTGATTCTGAACGTTAAGGGATAAAAATTCAAATAAAAACTGCTGCCAGGAATATCATTGCCCGGACGAAAACCTTTTTATGTATTCCAGATAGAGGCGGGATCCGCTGCCAGGTTCGCAGAAATCTGTCCTGAAAAGGTCGGCAAGCTCCTCTCTTGATATTCGTCCGTCATGATAGGCATTGTAGAGAGTGCTTCCAAAAACTCTTCCCAGGGCCCTGATAATGAGCAGTCGCTCCCTGATATCGAGGCTGAAGATCTCTCGAAGCTTTTTCGTCGACCGGAGAGAGACGCCTTTTTCTCTTTTCATATGATACTTGAGATAAGTTGCCAGCCTGCGTGTCTCGGTGATGGAAAATCCGGCGATGGGGCGAGTCACGACTCCACGCGCATCGATGCAACCCTGCAGATCGTCGTCGGGAAGGGGAGTGATGAGAGGATTGACGAGGAGTCCACCCACCCAACTGAGCCCCTCTTCGAAAACATAGGCATAAAACCTGTCATCCTCGCGACGCTCTTTCCGTTTAGTCTTACAGACCTCGTCCCTCATCGCGTAGAGCACAAACCTGGCAGCTTCCCTCGCCGCGCAGGTCTGATCGAACCTGACCATCAGAAAGATGTTTAATCCGGGAAAATATTCCAGTCCCCTCACCCTCAGGTTCGCACTTGTTGCCAGTATCCCCTTCTCGCTGACCTTCCTCGAACGAAGAAGGGAAGCAAAAGAACTGTATGTACTGCGTCTGTACACTTCCGGGAAAATATCATCGATCGACTGCCTGACTCCATCGCTTCCTGTCACTTCAAATCCACCATCGCCACCGGTCAGGAGGGAAAGTATATTCTCCACCATCTCTTCAAGTGAACTGAGCGCGGACTCGGATATCGATTTCTCCGACCAGAGATCCAGCATCGTCCGGTACGACTGGTATTTTATCACAGGTGAAGCATTGAATATGCAGAACTTTCCTCTTCCCACGGACACGGCGGAAATATCCTCCATGCTCCTGAGCATCAGTTTCCAGTACAACCTGTCAATATTCTGGACTATTGTCGTCGTCCGCAGACCGGGTCCGCAGGCCTGCTCTACTTCCCGCGGCAAGTGACTGCCGGCAAGGTGGGATTCTCCTATGACAACGAGGATCTTATGCCCGGGAAAGAATCTTCTGATCGAAGCTATCTTTCCAGCGATCATCCTGTCCCTGCGGCCGATAAATTTCAGATGATCACGGGGTTCGTAGTCGATCCCGAAAACGGGTACGAGCGGTTCCTTCATGTCCATGAAAAGCGGCCTGAAATTCTCCCAGTCAAAACCCCATTCCGATTCGTAATCGATGATCCGGAGAAACTCCTCTTCCTCGTAACTGCCTTTCATCCACCTGTCCAGAGATTCCTGTTGATACTCGTACAGCATCTCAAGGGCCAGGACTACCTTCGCTCCTCCGGCGAGAAGTCTCTTCAGAAGAAAGACAGCCCATTCCTGACTGGCTTTCAGCGGGTGATAATCACCGAAATAGATGATATCACTTTTCAGAGCGCTTCCGAGCACATCATCGACACTGCATGCTCTACGATATCTGCTGAATTCTGTCGTAAATCTCCTGATATATTCAGAACTTTCAGTCTTGTCGATGCCGAAGATCTCCTCGCGCAGACTGGACACGATCTTCTTCTGAGCTTCGATCTCCTGCCTGATATTTTTCAGTGCCGACATATCTCTCCGAAATAATAAATCCACTATTTGTTCGACAAGCAGAATCTCTTTGAATATACTGCGTCATGCTTCTTTCTCGGAGGATTATATTCACATCTTTAGTGGGAGTGGTGATGAACGGTCCTTTACCCAGGTGGTGCGCGCCCGATTGCGAACATGCTTCGTTCCCTGAAAAAAAACATCTCGACGGAGCGTGTCACACATTTATCGCTCTGTACTGCAGCAAATATAACCGACTTGTACAGAAGAGTGCTCTCTGCCTGGACTACAAACACAGTGGCGATGACGATAATGATTAGCAAAACAAACGATCTGCTGCATTCGATACTGGGATCGGGGCGAAGTTTCGTATATGAACACGAAGCTTATTCGATCCTCGATACAGCAGGATTTCATACACCCGGAAGATCCTTTTATACAAAAATATCAGAGATACCCGATGCCGGAGTACCGGACATGCCCTGCGACCGCGTGGTCTGCAAGCTGATATCTCCCGAGATGCCGCACCGTTCGGAGTATGGCGGAATAGTATTCGTCCCCAACTCACATGATGCGCTGGAATCGACATTTTCTTCGTTCAGCCGTATATGCGATGAAAATGACTTTACGCTTGCCGGGATGATGGTGGCCGAACTTCTGGAAATCGATGATCATGTACCTCATCAACTCCTCTTTACATTGAAACAGGATCCGTCACTGGGACCGGTGATCATTGCGGGACTCGGTGGACTGGGCACCGAAGTGTGGAAAGCCGGGCTGCGTGAAAAAACGGCTCTTTTTATCCGATCGGCGGAAAATGTCCTGGATCGTGACTCCACTCTCAAGGCTCTGGAAAAGACATTCTTCTATCCTCTGATAACGGGTGGGACCAGGGTATCCCGGAACCCGATAGTACAGCAGGAGGTATTATTGTCCGCGCTTGAAGCGCTCGCACGGCTCGCGCTCGACTTCTCCCCCACTTCAGAAACGTCCATGGTCACAATAGAGGAGTTGGAGATCAACCCCGTTCAGATCACCGGTGACGGACAGCTTGTACCTCTCGATTCTCTGATGTGGATATCGGAGAAAAGACCGGCACCGATCCATCCTCCGCAGGAAAAGATCGGCAACCTTCTGCATCCTGAAAATATACTGTTGATCGGAGCTTCGGCTGACAGGATGAACATGGGTAGAATAATACTTAAAAACCTCATCTCTGCTGAAAAGATAGAAAAGGAGAAGATATTTCTCCTCCATCCATCGGCCGAAGAGATAGATGGCTGCAGGGCTTTCGCGTCGATAGACGATCTTCCAGGCAAAATCGACCTTGCCGTGTTCACGATCCCCGCCAGTGAACGGTCAGTAGAGATCATCGAAAGAATGATCACAGAAGGCAAGACCGAATCGATGATCCTGATCTCCGGTGGCTTCGATGAGACCAGCGGAGGCAGACATCTTTCAGCGAAGATACGGACAGCTTTGGATGATGCGCGTGCTACCGGTAACGGTCCGGTCATCAACGGCCCTAACTGCATGGGGATCGTATCGGGTCCCGGTGGCTACAACACATTTTTCCTCCCGGATTACAAGCTTTCCCCGGGTGGCCCCTTCGGCGAAAACACGGCTGTGATCAGCCAGAGCGGCGCCTGGCTTGTCACGCTTCTCTCCACTCTGAACCTCCACGATCCGCGTTACATGATAACTGTCGGCAACCAGCTCGACCTTACTATCACCGATTACCTGATCAAACTGCGTGAAGACGAAAAAATAGATATATTCATCCTGTATATCGAAGGATTCAAGGAAGGAGATGGCGATAGATTCCTGAAAGTAGCGGGCGATATCTCGTCATCCGGCAAGAAGGTCCTGGTCTACAAATCAGGAAGGACCCCGGCAGGGGCTCAGGCAGCCGCTTCACATACAGCCGCCATGGCCACCGACCATGATCTCTTTACCCGCCTGCTGGAAGATGCCGGGGTTTACGAAGCGGACACCCTTGAGGACATCGAGGACGCGGTGAAGGTATTCACCCTTCTGGGCAGGCGGCAATCCCCGGGGAAACGCGCGGGTATCATAAGTGACGCTGGCTATGAATGCTCGGTAGCAGGAGACAGGCTCCACTCGATGCACCTGTCCAGATTCAGCGAAGAGACGATCGAGATCCTGTCCGGGCACCTGCCGTCAGGGATCATCGATGTTCACAATCCGGTCGACGCCACACCGGCTATCACCACCGAAGAATATGGGAAATGCGTCGAGGCGATCCTCAAAGACGAGAACACAGACTGCGCGGTCATTTCGAATGTGGCTGCCACATCGACTCAGGAGAACCTCCCTGCCGGTCCCGGACACGATGAAGATATCACCAATCCGGACTCGCATCCGAACACGCTCATCAGGATCTTCAGGAAATACGACAAACCTGTGGTCTTCTGCATGAACGAAGGAGCGATCTACGACCCGGCTGTCAGGATGATGGAGGAAGCGGGCCTTCCGGTCTTCAGGAAGATAGACCGCGCGATCAAGGCCCTTGACCTGTTCCTGGAGTTCAATCGGGGAAACAGGGTCAAGTCATAAAACGGTCCACAAGTTTCTTCATTCTTTTTACGATCCTCTTGAGAACGCTTTCGGTGAGGTGCGGGCTGTCAGAGAGGAGCTCTATGAACTCCTCCTTATTTATCCTGAGCAGACGGCAATCGGAAAGCGCGGTAGCCGTAATGCCCCTCGGAGCATCATCGAATAGTCCCCATGTTCCGAATTCGTTTTTTTCATCGATGGTCATTATCTCCTTCTTCTCTCTGGTGACGACTATCTTTCCATCGATGACTATATACATGGCGTCGGGAAGCTCTCCCTCCCTGAATACGATCTGCCCCTGTGTCATTTCCAGTTCATCCGCGATCAGGGCGATCTGGGATAGCCCCTCTGTAAGGATAAACTCAAAGAGATCGATATCCTGCAGAAGTATCACTTTTTCAACGGTCGTCAGCACTGTGATTCCTTCTTTCTTCCTGCCGGTTTGTCGACTTTGATCTGACCGGCATCTCCGGGTCATCCAGCCGCACGGATCTGTCCAGCACACCAGTCCGCCGTTTCTTTGAGTTGCGGATCGGAAGCTTCCCTGAGTTCGTCGACGATCGGACCACATTTATCATAACCGGACATCCCGACAAGGTACAGCACAGATATCCTGACCCACCTGTCTCCATGACGAAGAAGTACCTCCAGGGGATCGTCCCCTTCAGGCTTCCTGTATCCTTTCGGAGCTGTCGGGCCGCCCCCGCCGGCCGTGCCATGGAAATCTTCCATAATCGGAACTATAGTCCTTTTCAGGTGAGGACTCAGTATATTGTCCATAAACTCTATCGCGTTGGCCCGCAGGGTCTGGGACGGGCTGATAAGACCCCTGTACGCATTATACATATCGCCTGGATGATATCTCAATCCGAGTAGCCTGAACATCCTCTTAAGACTTAGAACACACCGTTCTTCCATTACCCTGTTCAGTAGGCGGATACCTTTTTCCGGCAGACTCCTGCCACCGGGAATAGACAGGGTCCGGATACCGGTCTCCCGGTCCATGATCCGGTTCGTCAGGTCAAGAATAGTAAAATAGCGATGAATCTCTTTCTCGATCAGTTTTTCTATCCTCGACCTGCTGAACTTCAGATCGAAAAAATCTTCCCTGAGATTGTTCAGAGCCTTGAGTACCTCATAGCTCATGTGCAGGTCCTCGTCATTGTCGACCCGCTCCAGAAGCGTATCGACCGATCTCTGTGCCCCGATCATGCCGATCACCCTCGGGATCCGCAGAAGCACCTTTCTCTGCGTTTCCGGATCATCGATTGCCGCATCGATGTGTTCGAGGATCTCTTCACCATAGCCGGCAAGTGATTCGATCGCGCATTTTCGCGTCGAACTGCCTCCAAGGTATTCGATGATAATCGGCAACGCTTCCATCGCGCCGATATCCGAAGCGGCCTTCGCGGCGACACACCGGATATCGGCAGAATCATCGACGAGAAGATCCTTCAGGTACGAAAAGAGACGGGGATCTCCGGAAGCACCGACCAGTTCAGCCAACCTCAACTTGATAAACGGCTGCTTGACATCAGGAGTCGTAGGAGCATTTATCTTTGTCATCATCTCGTCTATGAGGTCCCCGATGCTGAGCTCTTCACGCGCGGTTGCGTCGTCTTTCCACATCCTGGCAGCCGTGATCATTGCAGAACACTGAACCTTGTAATCATCATCACCCAGCCAGACCCTCAGCTCTTCCAGCGGAGCATTCGAACTGACGCATAGATAACCGACTGCCGCGCTGCTGACTCTTACATTATCGCACGACACCATCTCAAGGGCTTCTTTGCTGATATCCAGTTCGACGTAGTTCTGCGCCATCTCGAAGATCCTGAGCTTCACTTCCATCGATGGATGATTCGCCAGACGCTTCAGATGTGGAGTGAATCTTTTATTTTGAAACTCTTTCACGATATCGAGGACATAGATGATCTGCCTCTCATTCTCTCCTTCAAGTACCCTTACAAGGGTATCGGTCAACGCGGCATCATCCGGATTGATCGACTGCTGTTCCAGATCGATGGTCCTCTTCAGGATCGCCTGCCTGAATGCATCGATATATGTATCCTTCACCCTTATCACCAGCATGAGCCAGAACAGGATAAAGACGATGCTGATGATGCTGATCGCGCGCAGAGGCAGCCCGAAGGCTGTAGTCAGAAGAATCAGCAGGATACCCCCGACTCCCGTAGCAACATTTTTTACAACCACGTCGATAAAGGTCTTTGCCTTTTTTTTCATCGAGTCAGAAACTGGTAGATACAGAAGTTCGACCCCGGATTTGTTTATTGAATGTTTGAAAGCCCCATCACTGAACTTGATCATGATCGCGGTCCAGAGTATGGGCGCCGCGAGAACAGCCACTGATCCTGTCAGAAGAGCGAGCGGCAGGAAAAACAGCGAAATCCGCACACCAAGATATTTCATCACCCGTCCGGTAACAAATACCTGGATAAGCAGCGACAGGATATTCAGGTTGGAAAGCCAGAATCCGAAAAAGGCAGTGAGATCGTCCCTGTCATCTATCGCGTCGGCGGCCAGGGCGTTGAACTGGTAATCAGCAAGCGTCGCGACAATGACTCCGATACCGACTATCCCTGCCAGATACAGAAGATGTCTGGACCCTGTAATGGTCCTGAAAGGATTATCGTCATCGGCAATATTGCCTGTCATCTTCGGCCGGGACCGGTCCTTTCTCTTCTCTGCCGAGTGTGTAGACAGGACGGCTTGAAGGATAAGGATACAGGCGACGATCATCCCCATACATACGAAGAGAAGATTCTCTGTCCTGAGAGTATCCACGAGCATATTCGTCAGATACCCTCCGAAAATACCACCGAGGACTGCTCCGGTTCCCAGGAAACCAAAGACCCGCCGCGCCTCCCGTGCATTGAACATCCTGTTGGCGAGGAGCCAGAACTGAGCCGCGGTTATTACACTGTATATTGAGACCCAGACGTAGAACAGATACAGGACCCAGCCACCTTCTACGGAGTTTCGGAGAACAAACCAGAAAGAGACAAGTGAGGCGATCGAGAAAAACAGGACCCCGTGCATCTGATGTCCGGTCTTCCACTTCCCCCCTTTGCCACGCCCGAACATCGAGACCAGAGCGGCAAAAAGAGCGACAAGGATAAACACATACGGAAGTCTGCCCGCGCCGTGATGGAAGAGAAAAAGTGAATTCCTGACCGGCTTGAGGATCATCACAGACGCGATGAGCAGAAAGATGTAGGCAAACATCAGCAGGGCCCGACGCCACTCACCTTTCCGGATATCGAACAATCTGTTTATGATACTCGTCATCCTGTCCACACCCCCCTCTATCTGCCTCCGGGCCCGGCAAGTTCCTCGAAACGCTTCCCCGCGTAGCGAACCGTTAATATCCAGAGGACCGCGATAGCAAAGATTACAAAGGAGAGGTATCTCACACTGGAAAAATCCTTGAACAGCATCGTTATCAGAAGGCTGATCCCGACAGCGAGAACCTTGGCAAATCTCTGCACGAACATATCAATGAAGGCCTTCGCCTTGTATTTCTCATTCCTTGTCGTGGGAACATAGAGGGTTTCCTTTGCGGACTGATTGATCGAGTAACTAAACCCGTTATCCACCGTGTTCAGAGCGCTCCCGATGATCAGCACCGGCGCGGCGGCAAACCCCATCGAAGCGAACAGAATGGCTCCCGGAAGTATCATGAGGGCCGTCTTCACACTGAACCTCGTCATGATAAAACTGGTAAGAAAGAGCTGAACGAACATCGCCATGAAATTGGTGATAGTATAGACGGTCGAGAAATGACTGGCGATATCGGCGGCCGCGACATAGTGCTCCACTGTAGCTGTGAACTGGAAATCGAGTATAGTCGAGGCTATCTCGTAGAATCCGACGACTCCGACGATCGCCAGAAGATACTTCGACCTGAAGACCAGCCTCGCCCCTTCCAGAGCTGCATTCTTTTCCCCGGTCTCTTCCGACTCCCGAGCATCGCTGGATAACTGCTTATCCTCAAGTTCGGGGACCCCGTCCCCTCCCTGTACTGCCAGCTTTCCGGCAAAGTGCGCTATGATTCCTATCATCAGGGTAAGCGCGAAAGTCACCCAGAGCCATGTCGCTATCGAGATCATGCTGATCCACATTCTTACGACCAGGCTTCCGAAGGCTCCTCCAGCGACTCCACCGAACCCGATCAGACCGTAAAGTCTCCTTGCGGAATCAGGAGTCACACTGTCGTTCATGAACGCGAAAAAAGTCGCTACCATGAGCGTGCTGAAAAGATCGCCGAAGAGATAGAAGCTCCACACGGTGACGCTGCCCGGATCCTGTGCCAGAAAATAGAATATGACATAACAGACCATGAAGAAGGCCGAGAAGATGATGGTAAGCTGCTGACGCCTGAATCTTCGGGACAACCATGTAAATGTCGCTACCGCGGCGAATGCGACGACCATATTGAGTATCTTGGCCAGAAGCTCCGCCTGGGACGCCGACATATTCCATCCGACGATACCGAATCCATCCTGCTGGTAGAACGTTATGAAAAGGGTCTTCTTCAGTGGCTTGAGGATCCAGAAACTCGTGATGACCAGGAAGAAATAGGAAAACATCAGCAGCGACAGACTCAGTTCGCCTTTCCGGATATCCATGAACGCTCTGAACGGATTCTTCACTTCGTTCTCTCCCTCTTCTTCCTCGATGTACCGTCCGGCAGGATATCAAGTATGCTGTGCAACTGCTCGTCCTCTCCCCTGACCCCCGACTTGATCACTTCGATAGTAATCGACTTTTTGTTTACGTCGACCAGTTCGAAATGATGAAATTTCCCGTGATCGGCCAGAAGCGTCGTATCTCCCGAGGCAGAAAACAGGCTGTCTATCATACCCCGTTCTTTCTCTTCAATTATGTCACGGAGCCAGCCGCCCCCTCCACCACCGATTATCAGATTGGTCACACCACCACCCGACCTGAATACCGTGTGCTGATACAGGTGGTCGTGCCCTGAAAATACTACCTGGACATGGTTCGAAGCAAGCAGGCGGAGCAGCTTTACGCGTTTATCGTGAAGCTTCCTGCCATAATCCCCGTTCATCCAGTCCTCGGAATGTACCGAGTAGGTCAGCAGGGGATGATGCATCGCCACGATTATAAAAGGTCTCGTGTTGGCACTGATCTTCTCCTCGAGCCAGGAGGGCGGATCATCCTCCCCGGAAACAAACCATTTACGGAAAAGTTCATCCTGCCTGTCGTCCTCTATCATCTGTTTCTGGTCTATTATCAGGTTCGAATCGAGAAGGATCAGAAGGGCGTTCTCCATCTCGATCGTATCAAATAGCTCACGCCCAAAAATGGATCGGTAGTTGGCCAGACCGAAATCGATGTCGTTCGTCATTTCGTGATTTCCACTGATCGTGATGTAGGGGATCTCATCGAGCAACGGCATTTCCTCACGATATTCCTTCAAAAAAACCGCCCAATGTGACGGGATCCGGCCATCGTGAGCGCAGATATCTCCAACATTGAGAATGAACGACACATCCCTGTCCCTGGCAGTCCGGTACAATTCGTCCCTGACATCTCGCCGTTCCCTGCCACCGTGATCGGGAACCATCCTCATGTAGTTCACCGCGCCGGTCAGTCCGTTTCCTATCAGGTAAAGCTGGTAGAACGGAAAGATGAACATCTTCCTGCTGCTCCAGCTCTCCCTCGAAAAACTCCGGTGAAGCCGCCAGGCCGACTGGTTGTCTCCGTATACGAGGAATCGCTGGTTTCCGCTGACGGTTCCCCCTGGAAGCAGATTCTCTACATGGTAAAAATCCTCATTATACTTCCTGGACACGAGGCCAGGTCTCGCGCAGGAACAGATCGATATCAGGACAAGGAATACCGGCAACGATCCGCGGGTCCAACTGATTTTTCTCTTTTCCGGCATTATCCTAATCTTCCCTTACCAGCCCGGCGATCCTGTAATAGCCAGATTCCCTCTCATGATCGATATATACTTTTATCCACTCGCCCCTTCCGGACGTACCCCCGGCTCCGTGGCGATTCCTCACCGTGTATATCCTTACCTCGATCTGCCTCGTTGTTCCGTCAGTCTGATCATCCGTTATCGGGTCTCCGTACAGTTCGACCGCGTCCGGAAGAGGTATCCGATTCGCGGAACCGGTCGTCTCTCCCTGGCAGATCACGACACCGTCTGCCCTGATATCAAAAATATAGTCGGTGCCCGCGAGGTCCTCAAACCCATATTCCACCGCGAGATCATCAAACCCAAGTATCTGCCTGCCAGCCTCGATGGCAAGCCTGAAACGGTCCAGCGGGTTCACCCGGGAAAACCAGTACCGTCCAGTCTTGTCCCTGCGCTCCTTCAATACCCTGAGAATATGGCCTGCGGCCTCGCTATCAGAGTACTTTCCCGCTGCTACCGCCGCTTCCAGCTGCTCGTCGGTGAATGACATCACGATCCGCGCCCCCCAGAACCCGTCGAGGTCGGTACAGCTCTCGAACGCCGCGTTAGGTACGCTGAACTTGAAAGAACCGGGATCGAAAAAAGTCGATTCGAAATAACCGACCGATCTGTTCCCTCCGACCTTCTCCCTCTCCCATCCCGGGACATAAAGCCCCAGAGTAAAGATCTTCCAGAGGATAGCGTGAAGGTCGATCTGGTTTTCATGCCCGGCCTTCGGGGTCTGGGGCGAATGGGCGGCGCTGCCAAGGGTAGTACCAAAATCTATGAGATAGTGCCTGATGAAACTCCTGCCGCCCTCACTGACATAACTGTCCAGTGAATTTCCCGATTTCGTGTCAACATGGTTGAGCCAGGCGGCTATCACCCTCAACCCCCGAAGCTCTCTCCTGTGCTTGTGGGGTATTATATCGTTCGGATCATCATTTCTGACACTGGTATATTTAAACGGGCCTACCGGACTTCCCGGGAGATATCTGCTGGCCAGGGCCCTGATGCGCCCGTCCGGCATGCTTTCCACCCTGGATAGCAACCCATCGAGATCGCTCTCCGTCATCAACCTCTTTCGGCCTTTTTCGTCTATCATTTTCACACCCTCATCCAGTACCAGATCTCCGGGCCTGAACCAGGTGACATAGTTCTCGGGAACAAAATATCCAGCGGCATGCAGAAGCTTCGTCGAGACTACTTCCGCGCCGGTCGCGAGTTCCGGATAGCCCACAGGGTCAAACTTGATCAGATAATTGGTCCCTTCCCTGTCTCTTATTGTGAAACCCGGTGTCACACCCTGTGTCTTGGCTCTTACAACAGTCCATTTCCCGTCCCTGTCGGGTCCAGCACCCGTATCGGGTCCGCGACCTGTCTCTTCCAGACTCATCCGTGTCTTTTCGTTTCTGTTTGTGAACCATGAGGAATCGTCCACGCCGTCGAACGCGTTGACGTTGTACGCCTGTTTTCTGTTTCCCGAGACATTCCTTGCCTGTCTGCTCAGATCGAACATCTCCCTCGCCTGGCGCACAAGTTGTTGTTCGAGCAAGTCAGCGTATACCTCGTATTCTTTTTCGGCGGGTTCGGAAATATCGAAGTTATCCTGCGGCATCGGCTCGGGAGGCATATACCTGTGATACTCCCCACATCCTGTAAGCAGCACAAGTAAAACAGCAGTGGTCAACGCGCGAATGACCATCCGACCGGGGATCCGGGAAGTAATTGTCATGTCCATCAGTCCCATATCAGGTACATCCTCAACCCCTCGTCGCTCACACCGGCGACAATTCTTATGACTTCTACATCATAAACGGAAAACACCATTCCACCACCGAAACCGAAAACAACATCCTCCGAACGAATATCCTCAGGCAGGGAGTGCGCCACCTGGCCGGCATCGGCAAAGACAAACGTCTCCAGCCCACTGGGCCCATGACTCCATATGGGAAAATGATATTCCAGGGATGAGCAGAACAGATACCTGTCCCTGAAACGCCCCCGGACATACCCGCGCACAGTCTCTCTTTCACTGATCTCGCTCAGTTTATAAAACGGTACTTCTTTCCCGGAGAACGGCTCTGTCCCCCTCGACAGGACCTTCAACATGAGATATCTGCCATAGAACAGATGTATCTTCTGCCGTAGTTCGATCTCTCCGGCCCAGAACCCGTAGCGGTTATCGCCCCGTTCGACCGTTGCTCCAAAAGAGATCCCTACCATCGATCCGTTCGGGCGCTTGCGGGTCGTATCGTACAGGAACCCCGTTGACCAGGACATCAGGACCACACCGCTTTCCAGGCCATTAATGTTCGTCTCATCGTAGACATCCGATGTGGCTGGACAATCATCATCGGTACCATCGGTGATGTTGAATCTCTCGATACACGCTCCAGCGAAAATGTCGAGATTATCGGCCGGAGTGTAAACAAGGTCACCGAGCGCGAACACACTCTCGTTTCTGTACGATGTCTCATCACTCTCCGTCGTGCCAGGGCCCGTACCAAAAAAATATTCGTCGGGGTAATTAAAATAAGAGGCTGAGAAGTTGACAAAGATGTCCTCGGCTCCCAGGGTCAACCGTTTAAGAGAGATACTGTAGTTCTGCCGCCATTCCAGGCCTGCGGTCGTTTTCAGAGTAAATTTGGATCCAGTTCCCATAATATCCCTGGCAAAAAAGACCGGACCACCCCCCTCTCTGGCGCTGTATCTCACTCGAAGCCCCATCCTGCCGTCATCAAAGGTCAGAAAATCGTTCACCCTCAAACATAAGCTGTTCTTCTCGGCCCATCCGACTGTCGCTTTGACGCCGCGCAGGGTCAGGTCCACAGGAAGTTCCAGGAGCATCCCCGGCGACGCCAGAAGCCATTCAATCTTGCTTCTGTCAGTTTTCTTTTCGGGATATTCAGGCGTTTCCCCGTCCTGCACGCTGGATCGATCACTCTCCGTATTTGCATCGGATCCCTGACCGCCCGCAGATACAGGCTGACAGAACAAGGTGATAACTATAAGGCCCGTTATTATCGCATAATACATCGTAGATCCTGATCCTGGGATTTTCAGGTATATTGAGCGCACTTCAGTTTTTCTCCATCAATTTTTCAAGATCCATCGGCAGGCCCGACCCTGTACCGGTTTCTGCGCTCTTCCGAAAAACCTTATCCTGCCCAACTCTTTCTCCCTTATCATGTTGAACGCCTTGTGGATACTACATTCCACCCATCTATCCAGTCAAGGAAAAGACCTGACGGGACGCACGTTTTTCATTGTGCCAACCCATTAACTGTAATAGACTTGCGGTCGGGAATAACTACTATTGAAACCTTTTTGTGAAACCGCAGTCAATTTAATAAAGACTGGAACAATGAAGAGCGGTCGGTCGTATCAACAATACACTTCAACGACAGGTGAAAGGCTGAAATGAATATAACGATAAAAGGCCTCGACATGGTCTACAGGAACGGAAAACGCGCCCTCGATTCTGTCGACCTCGAGATCGGAGGCGGGATGTTCGGACTGCTAGGCCCCAATGGCGCGGGCAAGACCACCCTGATGAAGATCCTCGTCACCCTGATGAAACCGTCTTCTGGAGATGTCAGAGTCGGAGAACTCGATCTGGTACGAAACAGACGGGAGATCAGGGCGATGCTCGGTTATCTCCCTCAGGACTTCAGGTTCTTCTCCAAACTGAAAACATGGGAATTCCTCGACTATGTGGCGAGCCTCTCCGGACTTCGCGAGAAAAAGAAAAGAAAAAATGCGGTTGACGAGATGCTCGAACAGGTCGGTCTTTTCGATGTAAGGGACCGGATGGCGGGTAAACTTTCAGGGGGAATGAAACGAAGACTGGGAATCGCGCAGGCTTTGATCGGATCGCCCAGGATTATTGTCGTCGATGAACCGACGACCGGCCTTGACCCCGAGGAGCGTATCAGGTTCCGCAATCTGATCGCCGATATGCAACACCGGGATGTGACCATAATACTTTCGACCCATATCGTCGGCGATATTTCGAGTACATGCAACGATGTCGCTCTTCTGCACGAGGGCAGGGTCGTCTACAAGGGTGCTCCCGAAGATCTTGTCGACATGGCCCGGGGTCACTCCTGGCGTTTCGAAGCGATGGAAAGCGAACTGGATGACATAAAAGAACGCTTCTCGGTCATTTCCACGATCCCATCCGGAAACGGCTGGGAAGTGGATGTGGTCGGTGACAGTCTTGACGGATATCCCGGCAGGGAAATCGACCCGGACCTCGAACACGCGTATGTATATTTCATGGAACACAGGATCCCGGCCACTCACTAAACGGCGGATGCCGGCCAAACCGGTGTGAAAGGATTTTTCACATGATATCTTTCTACAATATCTTCACTGTGGCGAAGATAGAGGTCAGGACACTTCTGCGAAGCTGGTTCTTCAGGATATTCTCCGCCATCGCGATCATCTTTCTCGGTTTCTGGGATTTCGCGACCCTTTCGAAGGTGACACACTCGCCATGGGCGTTCAGGGGAATCTCATCGACGATACCGTATGTTTCGATAATGTTCCTCAACTCCGTACAGGCCGTGATAGCTGTCTTCCTCGCTTCCGATTTCCTCAAGAGAGACAAGAAGCTCGACACGACCGAAGTCGTCTACATGCGTTCGATGACGAACGGCGACTATGTGTTTGGCAAGACCTTCGGGATCCTGTTTGTGTTTCTCATACTCAACGTCATGGTCCTGGCCCTGTCGCTGATCATGCAGCTGATCCTGGCTGAAGTGCCGGTCGCGTGGACGGCATACCTTATTTACCCGCTGGTGATCAGTCTTCCCACACTTGTATTCATACTGGGTCTGTCTTTCTTCATGATGGTCCTCATCAGAAACCAGGCCGTTACTTTCATTGTGATCCTTGGCTATATCGCTACCACGCTCTTCTTTCTTGCCGGCAAGTTTAACGCCCTTTTCGATTACATGGCCTACAACGTGCCTCTGATGTATTCATCGATCACCGGGTTCGGTGACATTTTCACCCTGCTTCTCCATAGAGGTATCTACCTCGTTCTGGGAATGTCGATGATCTCATTTACGATCATCCTTCTCAAGCGCCTGCCTCAGTCACGGGCAATGACCGTGGTATCCCGGGTATCGGCTTTCGCCCTGTTATTCCTGGCAATAGCGATGATGGTGGTCTATACAGGGAATATCCGGTCCGGCGTGAAACTCCGTAAAGAGATCGTCTCACTCGGAAACGAACTCTCCGACACACCCGTTCCCACTCCTGTCAGCTGTGATATAAAAATCGTCCATAAAAACTCCCGGATCTCAGCGGAGGCTTCCCTGACAGTCACCAACGATACTCCCTCCTCCATCGACAGGATCGTCATGAGACTGAATCCGGGGCTTGAGGTCGAAAAGGTTTTATCCGGCGGCGGCGCGCTGGGATTCGAGAGGGAGAAACAGATACTTTACATCAGTCCTTCAAAGACGATAGATCCCGGGGACACGCTTTCGTTCATCGTATCATACTCGGGCACAATCGATGAAGATGCCTGTTATCCCTACATCCTGGAAGAGGACAGGGCGGCTGTATCGAGACTGGAACACGCCGACATGATCAATATCGGCAAGAGATATTCTTTTGTCGGCAGAGACTATGTCCTTCTCACTCCAGAGACCCTCTGGTATCCTGCCGCCGGTCCCGGTTACAGCTCAGAACATCCGGAAAACCATAGAAGAGATTTTATCGATTTTTCACTCGACGTGACTACCGCCCCTGAACTCCAGGCAGTATCACAGGGATATGCGGAAACGACCGGCGAGGGGCGATACAGTTTCAAGCCTGAATTTCTTCTTCCATCCCTTACCCTGTCGATCGGTAATTTCGAATACAGAAGCATCGAGGTCGATTCTGTAGAATACGGGTTGTATATAATCGAGGGACACGACTTCTTCTCCGACAATTTCACCGATCTGGGCGATACCATCTCGACACTTATCCGGGATCTGAGAAACGAGGCGGAGCTCAAACTCGGCCTGGAGTATCCATATCGCCGGCTCACCCTTTTAGAAGTCCCCATCCATTTCCACAGCTACAGGCAGCTATGGTCGGTTGCCCAGGAGACCGTACAGCCAGAGATCGTCCTCCTGCCCGAAAAGGGGCTTCCTTTCAGATCGGTCGACTTCAGACGCATTCAGCGAAGGATGAAAAGACGCAGGGAAAGGACTAACGAGACGACTTCGGCTATCGAGGACCAGAGTACGATCCTTACATCTTTTCTTTCGAGGACTCTGCTGGCCAGTGCCAGCAATTTCAGGTTCGGGCAGAACAATGATAACCCGTTCGCCTTCTCCCCCAGTTACAATATCTTCCCGAACTTCATAACATTTACGAATAAGGTGGACTCCGAAGAATGGCCCATCCTGACAATGGCAATGGAGGCTTTCTATGCCGGCAAGCTGGAGGAGTCGTCCCCGTCGTTCGTCAGGTTCATAACGGGACTCTCTCCCGAAGAAAGAGTCAATCTTGCTCTGAGCGAGAAAACGCTGGAAAAGATGATCTCCGACGTCGACAAACGGGATATGGCCTATTACGCCATCAAGACGAAGGGCGATTACCTGTTTCTCCTTATGAAAAGCATGCTCGGCGAAAAGGACTTCGACCAGTTTCTCGGCGAGCTGCTTCAGAACCACAGGTTCCGCAAGCTCCCGGTTGATACTCTTGTGGACGAGATACGCGGCAGGTTCGGATTTGATATCGCATCCCAGATTAAAGACTGGTACGACAGCGTAGAACTTCCCGGTTATCTATCAGGAATGGTCAGATCGTACAAAGTCCTGGACGGCGACAGGGAGCGTTATCAGGTCACCCTTACGATCAGCAATCCCGAACCGTCCGACGGCCTTGTTGAGATAACGTTCCGCAGGCGCCGCGGCCCCGGAAGGGGCGGATTCATGAGGGGTCCATTCGGAAGAAGATCGCAGGGAGATGATGAGGACCTGGTGAGACAAGTCAGAATAAATGCCGGTGAGAATCTGGATCTGGGATTCGTACTCGACTACCAGCCGGGCACCGTGGAGATAAACACCCTTATATCGAAAAACATTCCCTCTGTGATCAAGGTCAACCTCCCCGAATTCGAGCTGGAGAAGAAGGCTGTGCCCTTCGATGGACAAAGACCGGCTCAAAGGCCTGTATCTTTCATCGAACCGGGCGAGATCATCGTCGACAATGAAGACCCCGGCTTTATGCAGGAACAGAAGGAAACAAAGAGCCTGCTTAAAAAAATGCTTCCAGACAGAGGGGTCGATGAAGACGAGAAATATCATGGTATGGTCTATTGGAAGAACGTGTCGGGATGGCTTCCCACTACCAATTCGAAATTTTTCGGAAAGTACGTCAGATCAGCCCACTACACGAACAAGGGAGATGGAGACAAAAAAGTATCGTGGAACGCCGAAATAGCAGATGGCGGGTTCCATGACATCTATTACTACGTCAGTAAGATATCCCCTCCGTGGCACAGAAGAAGCGAGGAACAGCAGTTCGGAAAGAACCATTTTCTTATCCATCATGACGATGGCACAGAGGAGACCGAGATAGATCTGGATTCGGCCGAGGAGGGATGGAATTTCCTCGGTTCATTCTACATCTCCCCCGGGACCGCCACCGTGGAGATGACAAACAAATCCGACAAGGGACGCTTCGTGACAGCGGATGCAGTCAAATGGATCAAGCGTTAGGAAGGAAACTTTACATGAGAAACAGTAAAACGCGGCTTCACGCGCGGTGGTCCGGAACAGAAAGGACTCGACGTGGATGGCGGGCATATGGATCTGTCTGTCTTGTCTTTCTCCTGATCGCTGTGTTCATGGACTCCTCTCCCCTGATGGCGCAAAGAGTACTGACTCTTGAGGACGCTCTCGATATCGCGATGGAGAAGAGTCCGAGGATCAAGCACTCCCGTCTGAGCCTCGAAAGAAGTGAAGCATCGCTGAGAGCGGCAAACGCGAGGCTCAAATCACGGTTCAGCCTGTCCGTGACGCCTATCGATTACACAAACTACAAACAGTTCAATGATTTCTTCTCCACATGGAACCGCCAGGAGACTACCCAGTCGTACGGCACGTTCAGGATCGAACAACCGATCAAGTGGACCGACGGCACCCTCTCCCTCATCAACAGTTTTTCCTGGAAGGACTCTTACAGCGAGTACAGCGACGAGACCAGCGAGACCTACTCGAACAATTTCTATGTCCAGTTCCAGCAGCCGATATTCACCTACAACCGCACAAAGATGAACCTCAGAAGCCTCGAACTCACCCTGGAAAACAGGCAGCTTGCTTATGCTCTCGAAAAACTCTCGATCGAGAAATCCGTCCTGGAACGTTTCTACCATGTATACGAGACCAAGATGCGGCTGGAGATATCCAGGGAGGAGTTCACAAATAACGAGGAAAGAGGG
>JAGLYV010000075.1 GCA_023131975.1 Candidatus Krumholzibacteriia bacterium
TTTTTGTGACTGACCGGGGATCATCTCTTCATGCGCACCCGCGCGACAGCCTTTTCTCTACTCGCCAATCACTTTGACGAGCACCCTTTTCCTCCGTCCACCATCAAATTCACCATAGAATATCTGTTCCCATGGTCCAAAATCGAGTTTGCCTCCGGTGACTGCGACGACTACTTCCCTGCCCATCACCTGTCGCTTCAGGTGGGCATCACCATTATCCTCACCGGTGCGGTTGTGCTGATACTGACTTATCGGCTCATGCGGGGCGAGCTGCTCGAGCCACTTTTCATAATCGTGATGAAGCCCTCTTTCGTCGTCGTTTATAAAGACCGACGCGGTAATATGCATCGCGTTCACCAGGATCAATCCCTCTTTCACTCCGCTTTCGCGCAGGACCTCATCGACGCTGGGAGTTATATTGACAAAAGCCCTTCTCGACGGGATCTCGAACCAGAGTTCCTTCCTGTGACTCTTCATCTGCCCTCCATCCGTACCGGCCATCATCCGACCGCGGGTGCCCCGGTCAATCGACCAGGGTACAGGCGATCACCCTGTCGTCGTAAAATGTCGGTATCAGAAGCATCCTGTATTTTTCTATAAAACAGATATCCGCCGCGTTCACTTCCGACTCTCTCGTATCGGCCAGGACCCTTATCCCCCCGTCGGAGTCGACTAAAACCGTTCTTCCCTTCCAGTCAGAAACGATGAAGTCCCCGTTCGAATCCATGGCGATCCCGTCTATGGCAGATCCTATGACGGCCACATCGCCGATCGATCGGTCGCCTGGATCGACACCTCTCAGCATCGCGTCTGCCGAGACTCCAGCAATGATCCTGTCTCCATCGAAGAACAGCCCGTTGACACGCCCGAGCCGGTCGTCTTTCACCCAGAGTTCTGCCTTTCCACCACTCAGACGATAGATGGCATTACTCGACAACGCCGAGTCGGACACATAGACCCTGCCCTCATCATCGATCGCGACGTCATTGAGAAATACGGCACCTTCAAGTGGATACCTTCTGACGATCTTTCCCTTTTCGATATTTACTTCGACAAGATCAGTGATGTCCGCCACGTAGAGGGTGTTTTCCCATATTCCCATTCCCTTCGGGGCGTTGAACCCATCGATCCATTTCAACTCGAGGAGTTGCCCCTTCATCGAAAGTCGCGAGATGAATCCCCCACCGTTCTTTTCGTCTGGAGGACCCCCGAGGCTGGAGACAAGCAGTACATGCCGCTCCGCGTCATAGATCACCGACTCGGGTGTACTGAACACCTTCCCGGAATCCCATTTCTTGACAAGTGAGGCTCCGTTAACGAAAGATGGAGCAAACGATGTTATTAGCAGACAAAACGACAAGCTGAGCGACAGACCGAGCGACGGGACAGGCAACAGACCACGCCACAGATACAGCACAGAATTTCCTGAAAACAGTTTTTTCATCCTGCTACCCCCTCAGACCGGTCCCTATTTCCTGACCTCTCTGCCGAGTTTTTCTTCGACATCGGCGATCTTCCCCTTTATCCTGCCTTCCGCTCCATCCCTGTCATCGATCTTGATCGAAGTGAGTACTCTCGAAGAAGCTTTTCTCATCTCAGCGTGGCACTTCATTATAAGAGCCATCACCTCACCGGACTCTCCCTCGACGGTAGTCTCCATCGGTCCCATCCTGTAATCCAGCCCCGATCCGTCGATTATCTCCATCATCCGGGCTACATATTCAGACAGTTTTTCTCCTACCCCCATCGGGACTATAGAAAAGCTGGCCAGCATATTCGTGCCTCCCTCCTGTCCGCGGACAGGCCGGACCGGAATCGGATATCAGACGAATTCTCCCTTCAGGTCCCTCTTTCCATCGAGGGAACGGATCTCGAGCTCCTCCCTGTGGAGCCTGGGATCATCTATTATCTCAACGATCGTCCTGTAACGTTCGGCGAGTTCCCTGATGAATTCGTCTCTTTCTTCACGCATGTAGATGCCGAGGATCGGGTTGACCCTGAACTGCATCCCCCTGATCTTTCCCGGGACGCCGATCCTGCGTATCCACTGCTCTATCTTCATTGCCATCGATTCGATGCTCAATATCTTTCCGCTACCGACGCAATAGGGGCATTCGTCACTGTAATAATGCAGAAGACTGGGCCTTACCCTCTTGCGGCTGACCTCGATCAGGCCGAGATCGCTGATCTGCGACACTCTCGCGCGAGAGCGGTCCTTTCTCATGGCATTGCGGAACTCGTTGTAGACTTTTCTTCTGTTCTCTTCGCGCTCCATATCGATAAAATCAATCACAATGATCCCACCGATATCTCTCAGTCTGAGCTGCCGCGCTATCTCCCTCGCGGCGATCAGATTCGTCTCGAGGATCGTTTCTTCCTGGTTCCTCTTTCCGGTGAACCGTCCGGTATTCACATCGATCGAGACGAGCGCTTCGGTATGTTCTATCACGATATAGCCGCCCTTGCGCACCCAGATCTTACTTTCCAGCGTCTTCTCGATCTCCGCTTCGATCTCGTAATAATCGAAGAGCGGCACCTTGTCGGTGTAAAGCTTCACCCTCGATGCGAGGTGCGGCGCGAACGATTTGAGGTATGAGCTGAGACGTTCATATTCGCTCTTGTTATCTATCGTGATCTGGTTGACGTCCTCACTGAACAGGTCTCTGAGGGCGAAGACTGTGATATCGACATCCTCATGTATCAGCGCCGGAGGAGTCGCTCTCTCGATCTTTCTCTCGATCTCTTTCCATCTCTTTTCCAGATGCTTCAGATCGTCTTTTATCTGCTGATCCTCGACACCACTCCCTGCGGTCCTGACGATCACTGCCGACCCCTTGGGGCGATGCTTGCGGATGATCGCCCGAAGCCTGTTACGCTCTTTTCTGTTATCTATTTTTTTGCTTATCCCTATATGATCGAGGTTCGGCATCAGTACGGCATACCTGCCGGGAAGGGATATCTGCGAAGACACCCTTGGACCTTTCGTGCTGATCGCCTCTTTTTTGATCTGTACTACGATCTCCTGACCCTTCTTGAGAAGGTTCTGGATCGGCGGAAAGTCCCTTCTCTTTCGTCCGCTTGGAACCTCGAAATCCACATCATCTACCAGGTCGGGATCCAGTGCTCCGGTAGCGACGTCGCTCACATGGAGAAAGGCCGCCCTCTCCTGGCCGATATCGACGAATGCCGCCTGAATACCGGGGATAACGGCATTTATACGACCGGAATAGATACCGCCGACCGTCCTCCTGCTCTCCTCCCGCTCGATAAGGAACTCAACGAGTTCGTTATCCTCGAGGATGGCTATCCTTATCTCCCTCTGAGTATAATTTATAACGATTTCTTTTTTCATGTTTCCCTCTGCTGAAAAGCCCTGTCTATAAGATCCATCGGATGGATATAATTATCATCTTTCCTGAACAATAGACCTGTACGCCTGATTATCACAAGCTCGTACAATTTCCCGGGGAGAATATTGCGAAGAATATCCAGGGGGCCTGGCCTGCCCACGGAAGGCAGTCTGAGCTCCACACTGCAACTGTCATCCTCTCGTGTCACAGAACACCCTTCACAAATCCGCTCTCTACCCCTTCTGTCAATGACCGGAGTGCCGGATGTAAAAATCATCGAGAACCTTCCGGCTAACCAGGCAGCCGGATCTTCCTGCAGGCCTTTATATTCCTCCAGGTGGCCGCGCGATTCCCCCAGTTCTTTTCCGAGTCTGCTCCATTGTACTTCGTCATCGTACCATTTGTCATCAATTTCTGTGGTGATAGCCGGTTCGCCTGTCTCAATTACGTTCCCACTGACCACACCATTCCCGGTCACCACGCCGTTTTCGGTCTCCATGCCGTTTCCGGTCACCACGCCGTTCCCTGTATTCGTTCCGTTCGATGATCCGGCGAGCGCCTTTATCAGGGGTGTGGTATCGAGCGTATAGGTGAATATCGCGTCTTCGGGAAGGCGGCCCACCTTCCTGAGAAAGGGCCCCTTACAATCCGTCACACGGAACCCCACGGGGAGCGACTTGTTGAACAACTCGATGCTCACATCCGCCTCGTGCATCAACTCAACGTCGAAAAATTCCTCTGTCCCCTCGCTGCCGACCGGCAGGGACGGACCTAATGACATCTTCGGATGCGGATGAAATCCCGCGGTAAACCTGATCGGCAGGCCACTTCTCCTGAGGGTCCTCTGGATGATGTTTACCAGTTCCCTGTGCGAAAGGAACCTGGCTCTTCCAACCTTCTCGAATACGATCCTGTACCTGGGACCCGGTTCGTCCGGACCCGGCTCGCTATCCGCGACTGCCTCCATACCGACATCAGTATCGTTCTCTACAGGCGTTTCGATACCGGCTCCCGCATCGCTCTTCACATCCTTCTCGACGCTGACCTCCGCATCACCCTCCACATCCTCATCGACGCTGACCTCCGCATCATTCTCCACATCCTCATCGATACCGGACTCCGCCTTTCCAGCATTTTTATCTTCGCTGCTCCTGCAGGCTCCACAGTCATGACAGACACCGGTCCGGCAGTCCTCCGTAATGGAAGCTTCAAAAGCACGCTCCCTTTCAAGGAGAAGAAATTCTTTTGTCACTCTGAGCCCAAACCTCTCCCATGGGAGGGGCGCTTCCACCGGCCTGCCGGAAAGTAACCCGTCGATCGTAAATCCGTTTTCGCCGAGTATCGATTCCCACAGCGCAAAATCGAGCATGTCCCGCCAGCCGTCGAAACGGCAACCCTTCTGAAAGGCTGAGACGAGTACGGGCCACAGTTCCGTCGTCCCGCGGGCGAAGACACCTTCCAGGGCACTTATATGCGGGTCCCTTATGGTCATCTTGACATCCCTGTTCCTTACGAGGCTTCGCAGAAAACGTTGTCTCTCAGCCATTTCCGGGATCGTGCACTGGTCCTCCCATTGGAAAGGCGTGTTGACTCTCGGCACGAACGGAGAGACCGAGACGTTCAACTTCACTCTCCGCCTCTTCCCGGGCATGTGCGTTATCTTATTTATAAGGGCGGCTATCCCCTCAAGGTCTTCTTCCGTTTCAGTCGGAAGGCCCATCATGAAATAGAGCTTGAGTGTCTGCCAGCCCGCGGAGAGGATATTCGAACACCCCTGCAGGATCTCATCTTCGGTCATTCCCTTGTTGATAACGTCTCGAAGACGCTGTGTCCCCGCTTCGGGCGCCAGGGTAAACCCCGATTTTCTCACCGTGGAAGAGGCCGACACGACTTGCTCACAGACCGTCTCAGGCCTGAGACTGGGCAGGGCCAGCGAGACTTTTCGCTCGATCAACTCAGGCTGCAGAGCCTCGAGCAACTCGCCGAACCTGGAGTAGTCGGAAGAGGATAGCGAAAGTAACGACACTTCCTCCCATCCTGACGAATCGAGTCCCGACCTCACCGCCTCGACGATCTCCCTCACGCTTCTTTCTCTCCTGGGCCTGTAAGCCATACCGGCATGGCAGAACCTGCAACCCCTCGTGCATCCCCTCAATATCTCTACCGAAAGCCTCTCGTGGACGATCGAAGCGGATGGTACTATCGGCTCTCGCGGCAGATCGCCGTCACGCAGAATATACACTCTCGATTCGGCCCTCTCACTGATCCCATCCACATACACACCATCTATGGAGGCGAGGGCCTCTTTCATCTCACGCCGACTGGCGTGTGCTTTCTTCAGTCTCGACAGAGTCTCTACCGCCTCGGGAAGCGACTCTTCTCCGTCTCCAAGGAATATCGCGTCGAACGCCGGAAGGATCGGGAGTGGATTGGTCGTGCATGGTCCCCCGGCGACTACCAGGGGATCGCCATCCTTCCTGTCTCCGGCCTCGAGGGAGAGACCCGCCATATCGAGAAACGCGAGGATATTCGTGTAATGAAGTTCGTACGGGATCGTAATACCGATCAGATCGAACAGCGCCGCGGGAGTGCCGGTCTGCGACGACCGGACCGTCCCTCCGGAGGCCCGGAGCCGTTTCTCCAGATCGGGCCATGGGGAAAATGCGTACTCGGCCGTATGACCCTTCTCCGCGAGTTTATGATAGAGAAATCTCAATCCCTGATGGGTCATCCCTATCTCATACACGTCAGGAAAGACCAGAAGGGTATTGAAAGTTCCTTCCTGGAACTTTTTGCAGGAGAGATTGAGTTCCCGGTCGATATGCCTCGACGGTTTCTCGATACCGGGAAGGATGCCATCGTAATATATGCCGGCGGAGTTCCGGTCTGTTTTTTCACTCACGAGATCAGACTTCTCCGCCAACCGTTATACCCGGTATCCTGATTGTCGGCTGCGCGTCAGACACGGGCACGTGCTGTCCGTCCTTGCCGCATGTACCGATATCAAACCCAAGATCATTTCCAACCATATCGATATCCTTGAGCACCGCGGGACCGTTCCCTATCAGGGTCGCTCCTCTTACGGGGCTGGTTACTTTTCCGTTTTCGATCAGGTAGGCCTCGTTGACCTTGAAGACGAAATCACCGCTTGAAGTGTCCACCTGTCCGCCACCCATCCTCACCACATACAATCCCCTGTCGACACTTGATATGATCTCCCCGGGATCGTGTTCCCCCGGCGCGATCAGCGTATTGCTCATTCTCACTATAGGCCTGAACCTGTAATTCTGTCTACGTCCATTGCCTGTGGACGCCAATCCCATCTTTCGCGCTATTCTCCGGTCGAGGAGGTAGTTCTTCAGAATGCCGTTTTCCACCGGAACAGTCCTCTGTGCCGACACACCCTCGTCGTCGTAGACATACGACCCTCTCTGTCCGGCCATCGTCGCGTCATCAACGACGGTTATCAATTCCGAAGCGACCTTCTCGCCCACTTTTCCGCTGTAGATCGATAGTCCTTTTTCAGCCGCGTCCCCTTCCAGCCCGTGGCCGATAGCCTCGTGGACCATGGTGCCTCCTGCCATGCTGGCCAGAACGACAGTCATATTGCCGGCCGGAGCGTGGTCCGCGTGCAGGATCTTGATCGCGCTCTCGCCTGCGGCCCCGGAGATCTCCCTGATCAGGTCTTCTGAAAGGAACTCGAATCCTTTTCTGCCGCCGACAGATCTGTACGCGGATTGTATCTCTGAATTACTCGTAGCGATGGCCCTTATGTTAAAGACTATCTGCCGCCTGTCGTCAGCGACGGCATCTCCCTCGCTGTTGAATATCCTCACCGACTGGGTCAGGTCACCGAAATTGACCCGTACCTGGCTGATCTCATCGCTCACTGCCCTCGCTGACCTGTCCGCCTCCCGGACCAGATCCACCTTCTCTTCCAGATCGACATCCTCGGCACCTCTGCCTATGCCGCTGACGCTGCCCCTTTTTATTTCCGAGAAAGGTGTGATACTTCCCTTCCCCTTTTCTATGTCACTGAGAACAGCATCTCCGAGTCTGAACATCTCGTCGGCCGTGATCCTGTTCGAATAGCTGTACGCGGTCCTGTCACCCGCGATGATCCTGAGACCGAACCCGGCGTCGGATCCGCTGGAGATCCTCTCTATCTTGCCATCCTCGCAACCTATCGAATGGACCAGGCGGTTTTCGAAGAAGAGTTCGGCGAATTCTCCTCCACCCGAGATCACACGATCGAGAGCTTCCTGGATACTGCTTTCAGAGGGAAGTCCTGTCATTCTGCCCTGTCCTTCTCCGCTTGGGCCCCGGCGTCCGGGCCCTCATTACTTTCGAACACTTCTTTTGAATACTCCCCGTGCATTTTGACGGAATAATCACCGGTGAAGCATGCCGTGCAGTAATTCTCCGGGTCGTCTACGCACTCGAGCAGCCCTTTTGTGGAAAGATACTGAAGGCTCTCTACTCCGAGATACTCCCTGATCTTCTCTATAGAATGATTCGAGGCGATCAGTTCGCTCCTGGTAGGGGTGTCGATACCGTAATAACAGGAATGTGTTATCGGCGGCGAACCGATCCTCAGATGGACTTCGGCCGCTCCGGCATGTCTGATGATCGATACGAGCTTTCGCATCGTCGATCCCCTGACGATCGAGTCGTCGATAACGACGATCCTTCTGTCCTTGATCACTCCCTTGACCGGATTGAATTTGATCCTCACATCCCAGTCTCTCTCACTCTGTTTCGGCTTGATAAAGGTCCTTCCAACATAATGGTTTCTTATCAGGCCGAGCTCGTAGGGGAGTCTGGACTGCTCCGCGTAACCAAGGGCAATCGTGTTGCTCGAATCCGGCACGGATATTACGATGTCAGCCTGCGCGGGCGATTCGACGGCCAGCTTCCTGCCCAGCTTGCGCCGGACCTTGTCGACGTTCTCGCCGAATACCCTGCTGTCGGGACGCGAAAAATAGATAAACTCGAAGATGCAGCGTGAAAGATGAGAAGCAGGTTCGGCATACTGGATCGATTTCACTCCATCAGCCGATATGACCAGCATCTCGCCGGGCAGGATCTCCCGTTCGTACTCTGCCCCGATAATGTCGAAGGCACAGCTCTCGGAGGCTATGACAACGGTGCTGCCCGACTTCCCGATACAGAGCGGACGGAATCCATGAGGATCCCTGGCAGCGATGATCCTGTCCTTCGTCATGAACACCAGGGAAAAGGCTCCCGTTACCTGTTTGAGCGCGTCGACGACCATCTCTTCAAGGTTCTCGCCACGGCTTTTCGCGATCAGGTGCAGCAGGACCTCACTGTCCATGGTGGATCTGAAGATAGAACCTTCGTTCTCCATCCGGTCCCTGATCTCAACGGCGTTCACCAGGTTTCCGTTATGCGCGACGGCTATCTTTCCTACCTTGCAATCGACGAGGAAGGGCTGGATATTCACGGCATGGGATATCCCGGTAGTCGAATACCTGTTATGTCCGATGGCCATATGCCCATTCAATCTATTCAGCACATCACCGTCAAAGACCTTCGAGACCAGGCCCATACCCTTGTGCTCGTACAGGCGTTTGCTGTCCGATGTGATTATACCGGAGCTTTCCTGACCACGATGCTGCAGGGAGTAGAGGCCAAGGTACGCCATCTGCGCCGCTTCCTCACAATCATATATGCCGAATACCGCGCATTCCTCTTTTAACACTTCACTCCTTCCGGCCGTCCAACTTCGTAACGCCGGCAAATTCAAATCTCTGGTAATGCGGATTGAGCAGAAGGCCTTCCTGTCTGGAACGGGTCACTGCCATCTCCTCTACTTTTTTCCTGGCTTCTTCCTCTCCGGGAGCACACACGATCAGCCGCCAGATCTCTCCTGCCTTGATCGATGTGACCGAGACTCCATCGAGCCTGGAGTTGAGCCGGGACACGAAACCCTCTTCACGATCGCCGGTCCGCTCCCTGACAAGCAGGTCGCAGGCAAAGATACCGGGACAATCGCGGCCTGCGTCGTCGCTCCC
>JAGLYV010000076.1 GCA_023131975.1 Candidatus Krumholzibacteriia bacterium
CTGGCAGTCAAGAGGTCACGGGTTCGATCCCCGTCAACTCCACTTTTTTTTAATCCTGCGCCTTTCCCGGAGGGCGTACCTGAAAATCTTGCAGAGGATGCGGTCAACCATGGAAGACTTGAAAGATTCGGGTATTCTGTGCATCTTCGAGGACGATCGGTATCCCAACTTCTTCCCCTTATCTCTCAACAAACCGGTTTTTGAACTGATGCTTGGTACCCAGACGATCCTGGAGAGGATCGTTTCGGAGATCAATCCATCGAGCCTTCTACTTATATGCAGAGAATATATTCAGGATGTTGCTGGCAAATTGCCGGGCGAAACAGAACTGGACGTTTCGGTAAACAAGGTTCCGGATGAGGAAATCCTGTTTGTAAACGGTCGATTGCTGACATACGAGGATGAACTGACGACTCTTGTCGAGGGTACAGCCACGGGCACTCTGGTTCACAAGAACGGGATACCTGTCGTTGCCAGGCTTGAGAAAGACGCGGCCGCATCATTTCTCGGTTTTCTGGAGAAATCTTTATCGAATGAATCAGTCGACAGATTGTTTGGTTCGTTTAAGGGACAGAATGATGAGGGTACGGAGCCGAATGAACCCGGGATAGATGAAGTCATCGCCATTAGAGAAAAGGCCCTGAGAGAATGGGCGGCGGACAATGGCGTGGTCGTCGAGGCGACCGGAGCCAAGCTACTTTCGTACTACTGGCAGCTTATCGGAGAAAACGATAAATGTATTATCGATGATTTTCAAAAAACCCCATTTCGAGGTTCGGCTCCTGAATCTGAGCTTTTCAAGGGAGTCGATCTGATCAACGAAGACGATATTATCATCGGTGCCGATGTCGAAGTCAGATCAGGCACCGTACTTGACGCCTCCGACGGCCCCGTTATTATAGCCGATGGGGCAAGTATAGAACCAAACTCGATTATCTACGGACCATGCTATATCGGTGAAGGGACAATTGTGAGAGGTGGCGCGAAGATCGGGAAAGGTACGTCGATAGGCCGATTCTGTCGCATAGGAGGGGAAGTCGGTGAATCGATCATCGATTCGTTCACCAACAAGCAGCATGAAGGGTTTCTGGGCCATTCATATATAGGTTCCTGGGTCAATATCGGGGCGGGGAGCTGTAACAGTGATCTTAAGAATAATTACGGAAAGATCAGGGCATGGCAGTCGGGAAGGATGAGGGAAACGGGAAAACGTTTTCTTGGCCTTATCGCCGGCGATCATGCCAAGATCGCGATAAACACCAGAATGAATACCGGATCTGTCGTGGGTTTCTGCTCGAACGTGATGACTATCGGTTTTCCTCCGAAATTCATCCCCAGTTTTACCTGGCAGTCCGAACCCGAGTTGATCGAGTATGAGCTGGATAAGGCGGTCCGTACGGCCGAGATCATGATGGACAGAAGAAACCAGGAATTCACATCTGAGATAATGGAACTCTTCAAGGCACTATATCGCCTCTGTCGCATGTCCGGGTTCAACTCCTGAGAAATCCGCGGGAATCCTGCTCTTGCCGGAAGAGGGGAAGCACATGAATACTATCCTGATAGGCGAAGGAATAAACAGCAGCAACAAGAGGGTCAGAGCCCTTTTCGAGGCTGAAGATATCGATGGCCTCCTCGAGCTTGCAGCAACACAGGTGGACTGTGGGGCGGATTATATAGATGTAAATGCCTCGATGATGATGTCAGGCGAAAAGGAAGCGCTTTTCAAGGTTGCGGGAGAGATCATAAACAGGCAGGGCGTAAATGTCTCGATCGACAGCGCCGATCCCGATCTTCTGATATCTGCTGCCGGTCTCTACGGTGAGAGATGTCTGCTCAACTCATTCGCGTGTACTGACGAGGTCTTCGAACGATATCTTCCGGAAGCTTCAGCATCGGGTGCCGGAATCATCGTTATGCTGAAGAATGACAGGGGAGTCCCTTCAGAGGCCGAAGCAAGAGCCATCCTGGCCGAAAAAGCCGTCAGTCTTATGCGAAAGAACGGTATGCCGGATGAGAAGATATTTATCGATCCGGTATTCTCTCCCCTGGCGACGGATATTTCGGGGTTGGAGACGGCGCTGGAGACAATGGACCTGGTCGCCCGGCTATATCCGGATTGTCGACTGACGGGTGGATTGTCGAATGTCTCGTACGGACTTCCGATGAGAAGGCTGGTCAACAGGACATTTCTGGCCATGGCCATCCCACATGGGCTGGCCGCTGTGATCTGCGATGTGACCGATCGCGCCCTGATCGAAGCGCTGGTCGCTTCCGAGGCGTTGTCCGGGTTCGATAAGGGATGCAGGAATCTACTGAAGCACTACCGGGGGCAGGGCAGCAGAAGATAATCTCATTTTGCTACTGAATCTCATTTTCAGAACTTTACCGCAAGTGTCCGCCAGACCGGCCTGCTCACGTAACGTTAGCAATAATACCAAATTACAACTTATTACCGCTGGCTCGTTCAAGTGGCATGCCTCTTGAAGGTGTGGAGGATGCACGCGGAGAGTTCCCTGTAGGTCCGTGGTTTGTCCTTGACGTGTTTCTCATCCTCACGTGTTGCAGATTATGCGTACTTGGGTACACGCTCCAAACGGGGAACTTTTTCTGTTTGTCCACCAAAGTTCCGGTCTGACCCCCGAAGATAGTATTTTGAAAAAGAAATCATTTTCAGTAATTTTTCTTTTGACAACGGGTTGCATCTATGATTACAATCCTCGAGGTTATTCTGAAGCAAATAGTGTTTGGGAAAATGGGGCTCGGACGTCTAACCAGGGAGAGCTGAAATGACTAAGGCTGATCTTGTCGAAGGAATCGCGAAAGATACGGGGCTCAGCAAAAAGGACACGAGCGTTGTGGTCAACATGATCATCGAGAATATCTGCAAGGCCCTTGCCGAGGGGGATAAAGTGGAGTTGCGCGGGTTCGGCAGTTTCAAGGTAAAGAGCCGCAACCCCAGAAAAGCCCGGAATCCCCGCACAGGAGAATCCGTTGATGTTCCGGCTAAGCTTGTTCCCTTTTTCAAGGCTTCCAACGAATTGAAGTTGAAGGTCAACGTGTAGGGGGGGTATCTGCCGATATCAGAATACAATAAAATCCGTTTGCTATTTGTGGGCGGATTTTTATATTATGAAGACTCTGTGGTAACGGTATTTTTATTTTATGGACAGGATGGGATATGCCGAGCGGTAAAAAAAGAAAAAGAAAGAAGATAGCGACGCACAAGCGGAAAAAGAGACTTCGCAAGGATCGTCACAAGAAGAAAAAACGCTGATTCTGTCTGATCAGGTCCGCCTGGTATGGGCCTGTTTGACTATTCGTTGTGCTGTTCTAGTCGGGATCTGTGATGTTTTCTGATTTAAGGGCTTGGAGAGAGAGCCATGGGTGGCAGAGAAAGACGTAAATCCCCGCGTGTCGATGTTGAGTTGCCCATAATCCTTGAGGGTGCTGATGGGGAAGTGCGGGGAAAGACGCTCAATATCAGTGCGAGTGGGATATATTTCGAACTTTCGAAATATATCGAACCGATGACGAAACTGAGAATGGGGCTCGCCATTCCACTCGCGACTGAGAATGGAAAGGAAGGCATCGTCCAGTTCGATGGTATAGTTGTAAGGACCGAACCTGAGACTGAATCCGAAGAAACAAAGGTTTACAAGATGGCAGTCTTCTTTACAAAGGTTCCGGATTCATCGATGGGGATCCTTTCAAAGTTTATTTCGACCAACCTTTAGACATATTATTTCCAATCAGAACAAGTGAGCTGACAGACAATATCAGTAAGGTTAAAATGCCAGCCTCTAAAAGCCTTTTGTCTTGAATTACCCCTTTCCCTGTGATAGTAGTCAAAATTGAAACGCGTTCATTGAAGGGAGCAGGATTTGCCTGAGAATGGGCCTCAAAAGGGATCGGTGCTTGTTGTCGATGACGAAGGATCTCTCAGGGAGATCCTTGACCAATTCCTGACAGACCGGGGTTATGAAGTGATTACCGCCGGAAATGGCGGCGAAGCGGCGGGGCTGCTCGAGGCTCGAAGATTCGACGTGGCGCTTGTCGATCTTAAATTGCCTGATGTCGACGGGCTTGAGATCGTTGGCGGGATAAACGCGAAATTTCCGGAGACGAAATGTATAATAATGACGGCTTTTGCCTCGATGGAATCGACAATAGAAGCGCTCAGGCTCAGCGCCTTCGATTATATTCAAAAACCTTTCGATCTTATCAAGATTGCCGAGGTAGTAGATGCGGCCTATGGCCACGTATTGATGTCGAGGGAGAGTACCGGAATGATCCGCAAGCTCGAATCGGCCAACAAGAAGCTCGAAGAGAGCCGGACCGAACTGAACAGCCAGGTATACAAGGCAAATGAAGAGCTGGGCCTCGCGAACGAATCACTTAAAAATCATGTCACTCGCCTGAAAATGCTGTATCAGATGGGCAGGGATATAAGTTCGAATGAAAACTGGAGTGACGCACTCGACAGGTTTCTGATGGCGCTCTGTAAGTACCTGGAAGCCGAGGGAACAGTTCTGCTGATGTTCAGTGATTCGGGAAAGACCCTGAAGGTCAGGACTTCATTCGGACTTGAATCCGAATTTCTCTCAGACGCGGTGCGTATTCTTTCTGCTGCCAGAGAGTATGACCTGCTGCAGCCCGAGATCTTTAATCTAGAAGGCTGTGAAAAGGGGCCAGTGAAGACCTGTCTCGCGATGAATAGCAAATGGACCGATTCGGTTCTTCCACTTCTCTACAAGGGGAGATGGCTCGGACTCCTGCTGATCCGGAAGACTTATGAGGGCAGGCGGCCTTATCTTAATGACTATCATTTCATAAACACGATACAGACCATATTGACCGAGGAAGTGGCGAACGCGGAAAATATCAGCCGACTGAGAAATCTAAAAGATTTTAACGAGACTATTCTGGAAAATATGGGAAGTGGCGTGATAAAGACCGACCGGGATGGCAATGTCGTATTCAGAAACAGTCTCGCAAGGGAACTGACCGGAGAACTGTCCGGCGGGGCCATACGTTTTGATAGTGTGTTCGATAATCCCTTTGGAGGCGCGAGCCTCTTTGAATATCTGGCTGCCGATGAGCGAAAGACTACCTCGCTTGAGTGTGTCCTGAAAAGAGATGATAACCCATCTGTACCGGTGAGGATGATCTCAACGAAAATACGAACCGATGACTACAGGGGAACCACTCTTGTCGTGGTCTTCGAGGACCTTACCCTGCAGAAGGCAATGGAAGAAGAACTGCGAAGAGCCGACAGGCTTCGTTCTCTGGGTGAATTGTCAGCCGGGGTTGCTCATGAGATCAGAAACCCCCTTACCGGAATCGCTACTACGGCCCAGGTACTGAAGGAACTGCTCTCTGGAGACGCGGACAAGATAAAGTATCTGACCGTGATACTTGATGAGATCAGGCGGCTTGACGATATTATCCGGAACCTTCTTAGTTTCGCCAGACCCGCGTTGCCGAGGCCTGAGGAAGTCGGTATATGTTCCGTGATCCGTGGCGCGATCGAGCTTCTCGAAAATAAATCGAAAGAAAGTGAAGTAAATGTCATTTTCAAAGCCGAACTGGATGACGACCTGTGCTATCTTGACAGGGATCAGATCAAACAGGTAGTACTGAACATAGCAAATAACGGGATCGAGGCCTGTTGTGCCGGAGGCGAAGTGACCGTCACGGTCAAAAACGCGGTGGATGCTCATCTGCTTCGTCTGGAGTTTGCCGATAACGGCATGGGAATACCGGAAAAAGCTGTGGACAAGCTGTATAATCCCTTTTTTACGACCAGGGCTGAGGGTACTGGACTTGGACTTTCGATTACAAGAAAGATCGTGGAAAGTCATGGTGGCAGGATATTTCATGAAAATGGAGTTGATTCCGGGACAGTGTTTATTGTAGAAATACCTAGAAGAATTGCGGCCGCGATTAATATGCCAGCCGAAGAGAGAATATCATAAAGGGGAGTTTGATGTCGGGCAGAATACTGATTGTCGATGACGAAAAAGCAATAAGATGGTCCCTTGGGGAAGCGTTGAAGAACCAGGGATACGAGACCGATGACGCTGAAAACGGGAAGGAAGCCATAAGCAAATTCCTGGAAGACCCCGCGGACCTGGTGATACTGGACCTGAAACTGCCGGATATCAGCGGCATAGAGGTGCTGAAGCAGCTCAAGGAGAAGGACGCGGACCTGCCCGTCATAATGATGACTGCCTACGGCGAGGTAGAGACAGCGGTCGACGCCATAAAGAGCGGGGCCTATGATTTTATGCTGAAACCTTTCCAGCTTGAAAAGATGAAAATTGCTATAAAGAATGCTTTGGAGAACAGCAGGCTGAGGAACGAACTCGACGGGATCAGGAAGAAGAACAGGGAAACGTACAATTTCAAGAATTTTATAGGTAAGAGCAAGGTAATGAAGGACGTCTTCCGCAAGGTGACTAAAATAGGTGAAAGCCAGGCGAGCACCATTCTCATACAGGGAGATAGCGGGACGGGCAAGGAGCTGGTCGCGAGGGCAGTACACGATAGCAGTCATGGGCCCGACAAGCCTTTTCTAGAGATAAATTGCGCCGCGCTTCCGGAAACACTTCTCGAAAGTGAACTTTTCGGTCATGAGAAGGGAGCATTCACCGACGCCAAATTCAAGAAAAAGGGATTGTTCGAACTCGCGGAGGGCGGAACGATCTTTCTGGATGAGATCGGCGAGATGGGTATTACTCTGCAGAGTCGGCTTCTGAGGGTGCTGGAGAACAAGACTTTCAGACGGGTCGGTGGTGTGAAGGACCTGAAGGTGAAGACGCGTATCATCGCCGCTACGAACAGAAATCTTCTCGAGGCCATCAAA
>JAGLYV010000077.1 GCA_023131975.1 Candidatus Krumholzibacteriia bacterium
ACTCAAGGATAGAAAAGAAGATATCCCCCTCCTTGCCAATCATTTCGTCGAGAGATTCAACAGGGAATTCAAGAAGAATATAGGAAAGATCAGTCCCGAGGTCGAACGTCAGCTCCAGGCCTATTCCTGGCCGGGTAATGTCAGGGAGCTCAAAAATGTCATAGAGAGGGCGATGCTTCTCGAGGCTGAAGACGAGTTGCTTCCAGAGCATGTCCCCGTTGAACTGGGGCAGGCACAAGTCGAAGGGCGAGAAAATCATGGTGAGATAATGAGCGGTGTGTATCCGATGAGTATCAAGGAGATGGAAAAGCTTCTTATCTGCAAGACCCTGGATGAGACTGACGGCAACAAATCCAAAGCCGCGCGTATACTCGGGATAAGCCGACAGACTCTCAGAGAAAAGACAAAACTTTACACCACTGATGAGGATGATGTTCAGGTCAGTAGCGGCTGAAAGCTTTCATCCAGCGCAGGTGATCTTTATGAATACTGAGCTGTGGTTGCTCGCTCAGGATGAGAAAATCGAAACGCTTGTCGAGGCCTTTGTCATAGGCGAACGGCTCAAACTAAGAAGATTCGCTAGTGTATCGGAAGTTCTGAACATGGATGAGCCCGACGGTGGGTTGATCTTCGTGATCGACGGTAGCGGGCAAAATATCAATTTCCGGCAGATCGTCAAGAGATTCAAAAAGAATTTTATCAATTTTGAAATCATTGTCTTTGATTCGAGCATAGACGGGCGCTCCATTGAGGATAATCCTGAAAATGAAGTCGATCTTCTCCTTCCCATTAGCATAGATCTCGAAGAATTCATGTTGAGAGCTTCACATCTGGTGAGTGTCCGAAGGGTGAAATCGAGTGCCGGTATAGTCGGAAGATCCGCCGCGTTGCGCGAAGTGATCGATACGATCATCAGGGCGGCTCCTACTGAAGTGTCGATCCTCATCGAGGGAGAAAGCGGCTCGGGCAAGGAACTTGTAGCGAAAGCGGTCCATCTCAGGAGTAACAGGAGATCGAAGGGCTTCGAAGCGGTCAATTGCGGAGCCATGGCTGAGGGGGTTCTGGAGAGCGAGTTGTTCGGTCACGAGAGAGGTTCATTTACAGGAGCCGTTTCGAGAAGAATCGGCCTCTTCGAACGAGCAGATCGAGGCACACTATTTCTCGATGAAGTGGGGGAGATGAGCCTCACCATGCAGGTCAGGTTTCTCAGGGTCATCGAGACCGGGGAATATATGCGTGTGGGTGGAAATGAGAAGCTCATGACAGACGTCAGGATAATCGCTGCCACGAACAGGGAACTTGAGACAAGTGTCGCGGGTGGGGATTTCAGAAAAGACCTTTATTACAGGCTGAAAGTAGTCCAGATCAGAATACCGCCGCTGAGAGCCCGGCAGACCGACATTCCACTTTTAGTGAGACATTTTCTGATACAGTCCTCAGGAAGGCATAACAGAAGGGTTCTTTCGATCGACAAAGCGGCCATGACTCTTATGACGACCTACGCGTGGCCCGGCAATGTGCGTGAACTCGCAAATGTGATAGACAATATTGTCGTGATGAGCACGGGGGATCGGATCTCAGTGTCGGATATAGAGACACGGCTGGTCGATGGTGCCGCTTCCCAGTCATTTCCCGATCTGCCGGTACATGTGGAATTGACGAGAGATCAGTTGGAGAGGGAGCTGATAATAAAATCACTTCTCTCTCTACACAATGATGTCCAGGAGATACTTAGTCTGGTCAGGCAGGAAGGATCGCCGTCCGGCGGCAAATGGCGCCGATGGGAAGAAGTTGTCGACGCGAATGAGGATAATCGTCCGGGGCTCGATGATATGGAGAAGGAAGCCATACGGGAAGCACTTTTGATAAACGGTGGAAACAGGAAAAAAGCGGCAAAGCAGCTTGGGCTCTCCGAAAGGACGCTGTATAGAAGGTTAAAAGGTTATGGATTGAGTTGAAAGCTGGCCGCTTGACGGTTTTTGAGTTTGTCCTTTAAATCTGCATCTGTTATAATTTACTATAAGCAGTGGACCAGTTTTCTGAAAGAATGGGATCTGCCGCCGAGATCATCCCCTGGAAAATGGAGAGAAGTTAAATGAGGATTATTTTAGCGACGCTATGCCTGACGACAATGATCTTTTTATCGGGGACCGTTCAGGCTGAGAAGTACGCTGGGGAGTTCATGGCCCTGGGTGGGGGAGCGAGAGCTATGGCTCTGGGTGGCGCATTCATCGCTGTGGCAGATGACGCTACGGCCTCGTTCTGGAACCCTGCTGGAATGGCCGGACTATATTCCGCGGGGGTGGGTCGAAGGGACTGGGAGATGAACTTCATGCACTCCGAAAGATTCGGCGAATTGATAGATTACAACTATTTTTCTGCCGCGTTTCCCCTCAGGCCGGGAGAATCGTCATGGGGTGTTACGATAATACACATGGGGATAGATGGCATTCCGATCATACCCTTTACAAGTGGAATGATCGAGAACTCAGACGGAGATGACAGGTTTGAACCCTGGGCTGGAGAAAGACCAAATTTCAACCCTCTGGATTTTCCGATGGAGAGCGTAAATGACTTCGCGCTTTTTCTTTCATACGCGCAGGTAATGAGTTTCGCTGATCTCGGCGTTTCTCTGAAGATAATACGAAGCGACCAGGTGACAGATGTCTCAAGTTTCGGACTTGGGATCGATATCGGGCTGCTCAAACGACATGCCTGGAGAGATCTTGCGGTGGGCGTGAAACTTCAGGACGCCACCGGGACATATATAAGCTGGAGTACCGGCAAGAGGGAATTCATCTATCCCGCCCTAAAGGTCGGTGTCGCGTATCCCTTCGATATCAAGAGCATGAACAGTACTCTGCTTGTCGCCTGCGACGGGGATTTCAGGTACGAAAATCTCAAGGGAGTCTCACAGCTCTGGATCGGTGAGGCCAGCGCGGATTTTCATTTCGGGGCAGAACTGTTGATTCGTGAGATGGTTGCTCTCAGAGGAGGGTACGATATGGGACGTCCTACGGCTGGAGCCGGTTTTGTCCTTGAGGATTTCGGTCCCTGGAATATATCGTTGGGAATTGATTACGCCTTGCTGGTCCACGATGAACTCGACAATACTCATCGCGTATCGCTGATGATCTCACATTGATGTTGCCAGGGTCGAAGAGAGGCCCTTTCGGAGGTTTGGAGATATTTGAAAATCCTGACTATGATACTGGCGGGGGGCAAGGGCAGGGAGCTATCGGTGCTGACAAGGCACAGAGCGAAGACTTCCGTTCCCTTCGGTGGTCGTTACAGGATAATAGACTTCTGCCTCAGCAATTGCGTTCATTCTGGACTGACTGATATTGCCATTCTCGCGCAGTACAATCCTACATCTCTGATGGAACACATACGTATGGGGAAACCATGGGATCTGGACCGTAGATCTGGAGGGGTCTATATCCTGCAACCTGCTCATCACGGAAGAGCAGTAAACTGGTATCTCGGAACGGCTGAAGCGCTCAAACAGAATATCGATGTCCTCAGGGATTCCGATTCGGATACAGTACTCGTGTTGTCCGGAGACCAGGTCTATCTGATGGATTATCGGTTGATGGCTCGTCAGCATGCCGAGTCGAATAATCCCGTGACTATCGCCTGCAAAGCGGTCAGCCCGAGACAGCGTGGACGTTTCGGGATGGTCAGCATGAATAAAAATGGCCTTGTTAAAGAATTTCTGGAAAAACCTGCGGCATCCGATCTCACCAATGCTTCGCTTGGTATCTATATGTTTGACAGGAAATATCTTCTCGATAATCTTGTGGGCAATAAAAAGGATCTCGTTTTCGATATACTTATCCCATCGATCGAGAGAAGAGAGGTAGGCGCATATCTTTTTGGTGGCTACTGGGAGGATACGGGTTCTATTCCCAGCTATTTCAGGGCATCGATGAGGCTTTTGAAGAACCGGAGTCTCATTACAAAAGATGACTGGCCGATTTTCACCAGAGGAGAAGGTATGGTTCCCTCAAAATTTTCGGCATCCGCGTCCGTACATGATTCTATCGTAGCCGACGGTTGTGTGGTCGAGGGTGAAGTACGGGGAAGTATCCTTTTTCCGGGAGTGCACGTAGGTAAGGGCGTTCAGGTCATCGACAGCATTGTTTATTCCGGGAGCAGGATAAAAAATGGGTCGAGGATCATAAGGACAATAATCGACAAGGATGTCTTTGTAGGTAGTAATAGTGATATTGGTAGTAAAAAACCTTCAAAAAAAGATTTCCTGAATCCAAAATTGGGATCGATCGATGAGCCCCGCGCGAAAAGCAGGATAAGTCTGATAGGAAAGAATACGCGGTTATATTCCGGATGCGTCGTTCCAGCGGGAGCAATAGTAGAACCGGAAACCAGGATGGGGTGATCCAGAATGTCAGAAATGGCGACATTCATCCTCGCGGGTGGAATAGGGAAACGGCTCAGCCTGCTCACCATGTTCAGGGCGAAACCGGCCGTGCCCTTTGCGGGCAGGTACAGGATCATCGATTTCACTCTTACCAATTGTGTCAGATCGGATATCAGGTCGGTTCATGTGCTTACCCAGTATATCTCCAGGTCTCTTATCAGACATCTGGGCATAGGCAAGCCCTGGGACCTGGATCGGCTGAAGGGGGGGCTGCGTATCCTGCATCCCCGGTTAGGTCATGAGGGGGCCGACTGGTACAAGGGAACGGCAGATGCGATCTATCAGAACATTTCAATCCTTAAAAAACTCGATGAGAAATATGTCCTGATCCTGTCTGGCGATCATGTCTATGATATGGATTATGGAGAATTTCTGGATTACCACATCGATAGCGGCAAACCGGCCTCTCTCGGTGTTATAGATGTGGATCCGTCGATGTGCAGAGAGTTCGGGATCGCCACGGTTGACAGGGACGGCCGAATCACGAAATTCGAAGAAAAACCGGAACGGACGGACAGCACTCTCGCTTCGATGGGAATATACATCTTTGAAAGAGATTATCTGATCGATATCCTCTCGCGGATGAAACCCCTCCATGAAGACCTGGATTTCGGAAAACATATAATCCCGAAACTGGTATCAAAAGATCAACTCGCGGCGTACCGATATTCTGGCCATTGGCTCGACATAGGCACTCTTAAAAGTTACTACAAGGCAAGCATCTCCCTTCTGGCGAATAATTCCAGACTGGAGCTCGGGAGCCAGGACCAGCCTATTCTTACTGTTCCCGAAGACAACCCGCCTTCGTTCATATCACGAACAGCAAGCATCCACAGATCGCTCGTATGCAGCGGATGTCATATAAAGGGTGAGGTCAATAACTCTATTCTATCACCAGGAGTGACAGTCGAGGAAGGCGCCGTGGTAAAAGATGCCATCATACTTCACGGGTGTACCATCCGCCGGGGAGCTAAAGTAACGAAAGCTGTTATCGATAAGAGGGCCGTAGTCGGGAGAGGATGTGTGATCGGTGAGGGAGACATCCGGGTGGCTAACGTACTTCAACCGGGATACCTCGATTTCGGATTGACTCTTGTAGGGAAAAAGACTGTCATTCCCGCCGGTATTCGGGTAGGGACTAACTGTCTGGTCTCAGGGTCGCCGGAAAATGGTAAAATACCTAGGAATGATATCGCTGACGGGCAGTCTTTTTTATCCTCTATAGAGATCTAGTTAGAATTCAGCCAGAGTGTGATCCTGTCTCCAGGGAACAACCTGTTCTTGTTCATCTTTGTGTTCCACGCGAGTACATCGGACATGCGGGTCTGATATTTCCTGCAGATCGACGTCAGCGTCTCTCCCCTGAGAACGACATGAACATGTTTCTTTTTTCCATCACCGATCGATCCAGCATCAGGTGAAAGCCCCTTGTCATATTTGGTTCCAGCACCCGGAGGGAGGTAGATAACGAGATTCTTGCCCGGATGGATCATCGATCTGTATCTGAGATTATTCCATCTTCGGAGCTTGCTGAGGCCAACACCGAATCTTTCAGCTATCTCGCTCAGGGTGTCTTTCTTTCTGACTGTATAAACGACCTTTTTATGTCCTGAGGGAGGTTTGTATTTTTTTACTGTGATCTTCTTTGGGAGTTTTGAAGGTGCTTCCCTGTAGGATGGGTTGCTCAACGCAGCCGTTTTGTCCCCATTATCCCGGGTCGGGATCATGAGAGCCTGACCTATTTTGATCCTGTGAACGTTTTTTATGCCGTTGATCCTCTTCATCTCGGATTGGGAGATCTCATACTTTCCGGCGATCCCTGAAATAGTCTCTCCTTTTCGGACGGTATGACGGAGCCAGGACACTCTATCTTCGGCCGGGATCCTGTCAAGAGCTTCGACGACCTTAGCGCCGGTTCCGTACGGAACCTTGAGTTCTATGACCATTCCGGGAGGAGTAGCCCATCGTTTCAATGCGGGGTTCAGCTTCTTTATGCCCGTAAGGGTCGATCCGGCGGATTTCGCAATTATCCGAAGATCTGTAGATTTATCTATCGTGATAACGTCGAATCGGAGTGGTGCCGTGTCGGGTATGATAAATCCATGAGCGGATGGATCACGCCCGATGGTGAGCGCGGCCATGAACTTCGGAACGAACCATTTTGTCTGGCTTGGAAGCCGCAGCTTCCAGTAGTCGTCAGTCTTCTGAGATGAGATCGCACGCGCCACCCTGTATTCCCCGGCATTGTAGCCGGCAAGTGCCAGTTGCCAGTTTCCGAAAAGATTGTGAAGGTGTTTGAGGTAGTTTGCCGCAGCATAGGTGGAAGCTACGATGTCTTTTCTTTCGTCGATCCACCAGTTGATCCTCAGTCCGAAGAGCCGACCGGTTCCGGCCATGAACTGCCAGGGTCCTGTCGCGCTGACATTCGACCGCGCGTCGAGGTTCAGGCCACTTTCGATCACTGCAAGAAAGAGAAGATCCCGGGGTAGTTCCATGCTGACAAGTACAGGTTCGATTATATCCCGATATTTTTCGACTCTTGTCAGCCAACGGGTAAAGTATCTGCGACCTTTCCCCTGGAAATACTTCATCCAGTGTTCGACCTTCCAGTTCATTACTACTTCGATTTCTTCTTCGACGACATGCGACGTTGCTATCGAGTCAAGTACAGCAGATACATGATTTTTCCAGTCCGACTCCGTTTCTTCTTCGATTATCCTCTGCTGGAGGACCGATGCGAGATTTTCGAGAGAATCCAGATGCCCGCATACGTAGGGAGCAGGAGCAGTCGTCTTCATATCGATTATATCGAGGATAAGAGTGCTGCTCAACTGGAGAGATGTGGATATATCACCCAGATAGTAGTAGGCACTGGCTTCATCGAGTTTTTCCTGAAGATCAAGTAGTTGTGGGTATAGAGCATACAATTGTTCGTTATGGAAATCGTTGTCTCCATACGCGATATCGGTGTTGGCTGATGACCGGTGACATCCCGATATTACTACCGCGGAGACCAGTGCCAAAAGAAACAAAATACGGATTTTCATATATTTCCTCCTCATATCCCGGTCAATATATTAGATATCGGCTCAGGATTCAAGGATATGAAGCTCTTCTGCTTTGAAAAAATATCCAGGATAGTGTATAATAATAGTACGGATTTGACATGACAACTGTGCTTTACGAGAGAAAAAAATGCGTCCCGGCTTTGAAAAAGATTACAGGTATCTGCTTACCTCGTTGATTCCCAGACATCTTCTGTCTTCACGGAGGCTGGAAGGAGTGCTTGCCGCGCTCTCTTCGGGTGACAGGCATTCTCTTCTGCGGGAATCCTGGTCCGCGATGGAGGAGCTTGTTGAAAGCGGGAATATCAGCAGACAGGAAGCGGTTCATGAGAACGGCCTGGTGAAACTGCTATACAGGCGGCAGGATAATAAGGCCCGTTTCACGCTGGAGATGACCGAAGAGGAATGGCAGTCGCTGCAGGAAAGAAAAACACCTGAACATCCAGGGCTTGTTCCGTCTGTGCTTGCCGGAATAATCTCTTCCCTGACACTCAATGGAACAGGTATAACGACGACCGACAAGATAGAGGATATCCTCGGGCTATCCGGCCAGATACATCAGGCGACGAGAGCCTGTATGATCCTCTTTTCTGAAAGCGATCTGCACGGCGTAAGGGACAGTGACAGGATACGTATTGTCCCGAGAGAAAATCTGGTCAGGTGTAGTTATTATTCGCAGGTCCTCGAAAGAGACAGTATCCACACGATCGAGAATGATTCTTCCGCTGTTATGGAAGAGAGTTATTTCAGTTGCGGAAGTGCGGGCAGCGTGACTGTACTCATCCCGCTTTCGGGCAGGGATTCGCAGTATGGAATAATGCAGGTCCTTCTTCCAGCGGGGGAACTGCCGGACAAAGATGTCCTCCTCAATTATAATATGATAGGTCAGGGCGTAGTGAGGCTTCTCGATAATAACAGGCATCTGGAACAAATGGTCTCTGTCGACAGGCTCACCGGAGTGAATAACAGGAATTTCTATGAAACGCAGTTGCCTCTTGAGATCGAGAGGGCCACACGTAACAGGAAGTCGCTGGCTTTCCTTATCATGGATATCGATGATTTCAAAAAATTCAACGATGAATATGGTCATGATGTCGGCGATGAAGTACTTCGTCTCGTCGCAGGGGCGGTGCGAGAGCACTTGAGAAAGATCGATCTTTTCTTCAGGTTCGGAGGTGAAGAGTTTATAGCTCTTCTGCCTGGAGCGGGTAGAGAGCCGGCAGAACGAACGGCAGAAAGAATACGTGAAGTCGTATCGAAGACCGGGCTGAAGACCGAGAATGGTGAAGAACTGCGTATTACGGTCACGATCGGAGGGTGTGTTTACCCCGAGAATGCGGAAAACGAGAAGGAGCTGTTCAGGAATGCGGACAGGGTACTTCTGGAAGCGAAGGAGGCAGGTAAAAACCGTGTAAAATTTCATCACTGACATGGGTTTGTCGGTGAGCGGGCCGTAAGACGGCCTGGGGTTGAATGGGAGTATGGCCGGGGAGGTTGATGATGATGTGGTGGGCCATGTTTTTTATTGCAGGTATGATCGGGGAGAGCGGACCTCCTGTCGTGCCCGCCCTTGAGTTGATCGTGCTACTGATCTTTGCGGGGATTCTCGCCCGCACACAGTCATCCGACAATATTGATGGGAGATGTGTCGAGAGAGACGCTCTGAGAAGGTGTATCCTCGTCTGTATCACGGGACTTCTGATAACCTCGGCTGTCTCCATCTCGGAAGATCTGGCCGGAAACGGGGCCAACGGCCTGGATGAGAGCGGTCGTGTGCCGCGGTGGCAGGAAATTCCGTTAAAACTCAATTCGATGATAAGCTCGAGGATCGACAGTCCATTATTGAGCAGGGACAGCAACGCTATCCTGAAAGCGTTGATCCTTGCTGACCGGAAAAGGCTTGATCCTTCGATTCGTGACGGTTTCTCATATCTTGGGGTGGCTCATTATCTTGCCCTGAGCGGGTTGCATCTCGGCGCTATTGCTGGAATCCTTTCCTGGCTGATGTCACTGCTTCCACTGAAAAGGATCATCAGAGACGTCATACTGCTGGCCTGCCTGGTCCTCTATACAGTAACGGCTGGCACTCCACATTCCTTATTAAGGGCGATTGCGTTGCTTATGATGATAAGGTTGATGTTTCTTGCCGGGACGAGAGTCACGTTGCCAGTCGCCCTGATCGCCAGTTCATTTATCCTTGTTTCATTCAGGTATTCTCTTCTGAGCAGCCCCGGCTTTCTTCTATCTTTCATGGCGGTTGCCGGGATAGGATATATGGGATTGCCCATAATGGGAATCCTGGCTCCATATCTTCCGGGCAGAGGGGCAGGCAGAGTGCTGACTTGGTTGGCGGGAGTCGTCTGTATCACGATTTCGGTACAGCTGTTTACCCTGCCATTGATCCTTGGATTCTTCGGTAGGACACCGGTCCTGGCTTTCATCGTAAATATCCTGCTCGGAGTGCCCATTCTGGCAATTCTGTATATGGGACTGGTATTCGTGCTACTGCCCGCAGTCTGGATGCAATCGTTTCTTTCGGTGCCAGTGAACATGATCGCCTGGCTCTTCAGGAAACTGCCTGAATCCGTGGGATTCCTCGGTGGCCCGGCTGTGTATGCGGGGGATGTAGAGTATATGACATATTCTATATCTATTTTTACGGCTTGTCTGTCGCTTGGAGCGGGAAGGTGCTGGAGAAAACGGCTGCTGCTGGTGTCGGTCGTTGTTCTGACTCTATCTGTCGTGCTTGGAGGGTCGATGAGCCAGGTATGTCAGAGAAGGACCTGGCCGGAAGAGACGGAATCGAGTGGGAGGTTCCCGAAGGGGATAGAGGTCCTGAACGACGGTAAAGTCTGCCTGATAATCGGCGAGAAACTCAGTAGATATTATGCGGGGAGACTGGTGATAGACCTCTGGAAATCAGGAGTATCCTCTGTCGATATTGTCATAGTGCTGGGTACAGACGCACAGTCATTGAGAGGGATTACCGGTGTGGGCCGCAAGATGAGGGCAGGACATCTTATCTGCAGCCCCTTTCTGGGTTTGAATGATCGACTATTCAGCTCGAAAATCCGTTCTTCGTTCGATCGGGTGACATTATTAAGGGCAGATACGACATTTACTATGGGAGAATCGACGATATTTCTCGAGGCTTCTGAGAATCTGCCTCCGAGGGGTTGCAGCGTAAGCCTGGAGAGCGCCGGGTTAAGATTAAAAATAGTCTCATTGCCCGACTCCTACTAGTAATGCACACAAGATGTTATATGTGAGACTTAAATTGGTACATGAGGTGCGTGACTCTGGCTGGGCTTTTCTCCTCAATGCCTGCTTGACTTGAGAGTATTGATGGGGATAATATCCACTTATTGGCCTGGTGGCGCCCGGAGGCGGACTGCCCGGCCTCTCTGTTTAGTCAATTGACTGAGAATCTGGAGAAAGATGGGAACAGATATCAAGATAGCGGTGCTCGCTTCAGGCAGGGGGAGTAATTTCAAAGCTCTGGCGGAGGCGACATCTGATGAAAGTTTCCCCGCGAAGACGGTTCTTCTGATGGTCGACAATCCTGACGCGGGAGCTCTCGCCTATGCCTCGAAGTCGGGAATAGCGGCCGAAGTGGTCGATTGTGGCAGCAGAAGAGGGTCGATGACCCCGGAAAGCAGTGAATCGATGGCGGAACTCTGCGCCAGACACGAGATAGACCTTATATGTCTCGCCGGATTCATGCGAATCGTGAAGGGGAAACTGCTCGACAGATATGCCGGTAGGATGATGAATATACATCCGGCTCTTCTTCCAAGTTTCAAGGGGCTGGATGCTCAGGAGCAGGCTGTTGACTATGGTGTGAAATTGTCGGGGTGTACGGTCCATTTTGTAGACAAGGGGATAGACACCGGAGCAATCATAATACAGAAAGTGGTTCCGATCGAGAATGATGATACGGCGGAGTCGCTGAGCATCAAGATATTGCGCGAGGAGCACAGGGCATACCCTGAAGCAGTCAGGCTATTCGCGGAAAAAAGGTTGAAGATCCGAGAAAGGAGGGTTTTCATTGATGATGAATGAGAAAAAAGGGATGGATGGGGGAGAGGCCCTGCCGGGGATCGAACCTGCGTATAGAGGGAAAGTAAGGGACATATATGACCTGGGGGATAAACTGCTGATCGTCGCCTCAGACAGGGTATCAGCCTACGACTCGGTCATCCCGACTCCGATCCCGGGAAAGGGAGCGGTCCTTAATATGATATCGGCGGCCTGGTTCGGATGGTTCGGAGACCTCCCCAATCATATGATAAGTGTGGAGGTAAGTGAGTATCCGGAACCGTTCAATGGTTTCGAAAAAGAGCTTTCGGGAAGATCGATGCTCGTCAGAAAAGCCGAGAGGATCGACCTGGAGTGCATCGTGCGAGGATATATCTCGGGATCAGGCTGGAAAGATTATCAGAAGACCGGAGCGGTCTGCGGAATAGAGCTCCCTGAAGGACTCCAGCTTTCACAGAAACTCGAGCAACCTCTCTTTACTCCTTCGACAAAGGCTGATTCGGGGCATGACGAGAATGTCTCATTGGATGAGGCCGCGAAGATCGTCGGAGAAGATACGGTCGAGGCCGTGAAGAAGATGAGCCTCGATATTTTTACAAGAGCCTGTGATTACGCCCTGACCAAAGGGATCATCATCGCGGACACGAAGTTCGAATTCGGGCGGGTCGATGGAGAGATCGTGATCATCGACGAAGTCCTTACTCCTGATTCGTCGAGATTCTGGCTTGTCGAAGAGTATGAGCCAGGAAAGCAGCAGAGAAGCCTCGATAAACAGTACGTACGCGATTATCTCGATAAAATCGGTTGGGATCATGATCCCCCTGCACCGGAGTTGCCTGCCGAGGTCGTTTCAAAGACAGTAGAACGTTACAGGATGGCGGTGAAGAATCTCTTCCCTGACCTTGATATTGAAAGGTATTTTAAATGAGCAAAAAGATCAAAAGAGCCTTGATAAGTGTCACCGACAAAAGTGGCCTCGAAGAATTCGCGCGGGGGCTTGCACAGAGAGGCATTGAGATCATTGCTTCCGGCGGAACGGCAGCGGCTGTGAGTAAGGCTGGAATAGATGTCATCGAGATCAGTGACTTGACAGGATTTCCGGAATGCATGGACGGCAGGGTCAAGACACTCCACCCCAAGATACATGGCGGGATCCTCGCTGACAGGGAAAAGGACTCGCATCTCGAACAGGCCGAGACTCTCGGAATCGGACTTATAGACCTTGTCGCGGTCAACCTGTACAGATTCAGGGAGGCGGCCGCTGATCCGAAACTCGACGAAAAGGGCAAGATCGAGCAGATAGACATAGGTGGACCGACACTCATCAGATCGGCCGCGAAGAATTACCATTCCGTCGCGATCGTCGTGGACCCGGAAGATTATTCACGGATATTGGACGAACTTGACGCGGAGAACGGGGAAACGACACTCGATACAAGGCGGACACTTGCTTCCAAAGCCTTTCACCACACGGCATCGTATGACGCTGCTATATCTGGTTTCTTCGATTCTATCGAACACCCTGACGGATTGCCCGAGGAAAAGATCACCGTTTACAGGCGCTCTCGTTCATTGAGGTACGGAGAGAATCCGCATCAGCAGGCGGCACTTTATATCTCCGCATCTCCGGAAGGCTGTTTTACCGATTTTGTACAGCATCAGGGAAAGGAACTTTCCTTTAACAATATCCAGGATATGTGGGCGGCTTTCCTTTTGGGAAAGGACCTGGGGCCGGGCTCTTGCTCGATCCTGAAGCATATGAATCCTTGTGGTGCCGCGAAAGGTGCCGATCCCCTGGAGAATTTTATACGTGCCAGAAAAACGGACCCTCTGTCGGCCTTTGGCAGCATTATCTGCGTAAACGATATTGTTGATGGAGAGCTTGCCGAAGCGACGAAATCCGGTTTCGTTGAAGTGGTCCTGGCCAGAGGATTCACAGAAGGCGCGCTTGACACTCTGAAGAAAAAAAAGAACCTTCGGCTGATCACCGTGCCGGAAACTGAATGGAACAGGGATGTCTCTGGATGGACAAGCAGGGAGGCAGGAGACATGATGCTTCTCCAGAAGAGAGATATCGGATTTCCCGAACTCGACAACCTTGAAGTCGTGACCTCGCGCAAGCCCGATGAAGAAGAGATGAAAGCGATGATCCTCGCCTGGAAGGTAGTAAAACATATCAAATCAAACGGGATCGTCATCTGTGATTCGGCAGGCACGATCGGAGTCGGAGCCGGGCAGATGAGCAGGGTGGATTCATGCAGGATAGCCGTCGATAAGGCACGGAGGGCGGATATGATGATCGAGGGAGGATCGGCTGGTTCAGATGCCTTTTTCCCCTTCCCGGACGGAGTAGAATATCTGGTCGAGGCAGGTGTAAAGAATATCATTCAGCCCGGCGGATCCATAAGAGACGAAGAAGTGATCGCCGCAGCCGACAAACTGGGCATTACGATGGTGATCACAGGCACGAGGCATTTCAGACACTAGAAGACAGGATCGAAGATGAGCGACTGGAGTGGTGAGAGTATTGTAATCCTTGATTTTGGTTCACAGTACACACAGTTGATAGCGAGGAAAATCAGAGCCCAGAAAGTGTTTTCGAACATTTTGCCGAATTCCGCGTCAATCGATGAGATAGTCGCTGAAAAACCTGCCGGGATCATTCTTTCGGGAAGCCCGGCGAGTGTCCTGGGCAAAAAGGCTCCGGGTCTGAAGGCCGACATTTTCTCCCTTGGCCTGCCTGTCCTCGGCGTCTGTTACGGTATGCAGCTGATCTCCATCGACAGGGGGGGGAACGTCGACAAGTCGGATCACAGGGAATTCGGCCATACGGTGATCGATGTGGAAAGCGATAATCCTCTATTCCGCGGGACTCCCGCCAAGCAACGTGTCTGGATGAGCCATGGTGACAAGGTGAATTCTCTTCCTGCCGGGTTTGAGACCATAGCATCCACAGAGGGTTGTCCGATCGCCGCTATGGAGAACAGGAAAGAAAGAATATTCGGTCTCCAGTTCCATCCCGAGGTGTATCACACAGATCATGGAGAGGCTATTCTCAGGAATTTCATTATCGATATCTGTGGATGCGAACCGACATGGAGCTCTGCCAGTTTTGCCGACCGCGAGATAGAGAAGATAAGAGAAACGGTAGGAGAATCCAGGGTACTCTGCGCGGTGAGCGGAGGTGTAGACAGTTCAGTGATGGCGGTTCTTGTCGACAAGGCCATCGGGAAACGACTCTGTCCCGTATTCGTCGATAATGGACTGCTCCGGGACAGGGAAGCCGAGGAAGTGAAAGAACTGCTTTCGGAATACCTGACGACTGATCTCGTATTCGTGGACGCGGCTGATGAATTCCTGAAAAGGCTGGATGGAGTCACTGACGCGGAGAAGAAACGGAAGATCATTGGAAAGTGCTTTATAGATATATTTGAAGAGCAGAGTAGAATACATGGACCTTTTGATTTTCTCGCGCAGGGCACTTTATACCCCGACATCATCGAGAGCCGCTCGACAGTCGGTCCGTCGGCAACGATAAAATCACATCATAATGTCGGTGGGTTGCCCGAAGATATGAAGTTTGATCTGGTGGAACCTCTTTCCCTGCTCTTCAAGGACGAAGTCAGGGAGGTAGGAATGTATCTCGGGCTTCCTGAACGGCAGATCAAAAGACATCCGTTCCCTGGCCCCGGCCTTGCGGTGAGAGTGCCGGGGGCCATCAGAAGACCCGACCTGGACGTTCTGCGCCAGGTGGACAGGATCTTCATAGACGGCCTGAAAAAAAGTGGACTTTACGATGAAGTGTGGCAGGCGTTCGCGGTACTGCTTCCGGTGAAAAGCGTGGGTGTGATGGGTGATGAAAGGACGTATCAGAACGCGGTTGTCCTGCGAGCTGTCACGAGTACCGATGGGATGACGGCGGACTGGGCAAAGCTGCCATTCGATTTTCTACAGGATATATCTAACGAGATAATAAACCGTGTCGACGGGGTTAATAGAGTCGTTTACGATATCAGCACAAAACCGCCAAGCACGATCGAGTGGGAGTGACCGGTAGAATACGTTTTCTCTTCTGGCACCCAACTTGCCCTTCCTGTTCCAGTTAATACCCTGATTGTTCGAGAGGTAATAGTACAGGTATGTCAAAATTGTGTAACCGTTTGTCAATATTAGTGTTATTAGCAATAACAATCCCTTCGTCGAGCCTGGCGATAGCACGGGACATCCATGTCTGGAGAGGAGAATACGCGAAAGCTGTGCCGGGAATGCATCATCTTCTCGAGCCGGAAGACGTGCCTTATCTGGTAATGGCTGGAGACCTGAAGCGGGCATCAGAGGCGCTTCGGGGCGATAATGATGAGTTATTGAAAGCTTTTATTTCGTTCAGGGCTGATGAATGGGCTGCTGTCATCGATGATTCCATGGGAGCCAATACAAATCCATGGCTTGAAGCATACCGGAAATTTATGAGGTCATATTCTTTTCTGAAGATGGATCTGCCGGACAGCGCGATATCCGTTTCGAAGATGTTTCTGGCGGATTCTTTGACTGCCGACCGATCCCTGGCTGGCACTTTCATATGGAAGCGGGTAATGACTCTCTACGCCAGAGCTCTTCTCCGCGCCGGAAGGGTCGGTCCAGATATTCTGAAGACAGTGGATGTGAAAGATGTCGATGTCGATACTCTGGTCGATCTTGCGGACTGCCTTTTTTCGAATGGGTGGTACGACTCCGCTAACATTCTGATCCTGGAAGCTTCGAAAAAGAGACCTGGGCCGGATGCGAGGAAGAAGCTCAAAGAAATCCTTCTTTCAGAGGAATGGAAAGGCAGGGGAACCTCTCCTCCTGACCTGGCCAGGATTGCCCGCAATGCGATTGCCGCCGGGATGCCGGATGCTGGTGCCAGGGTAGTCGATGTGCTGGAAGAAGCAGGGCATGACAGGTGGGAACTGCATTATCTAAAAGGCCTCATCCTGGAAAAAAGAGGTCGCAGGAGAGCCGCAAGAAAAAAATTCAAGGAGATATTCAACTCCGGAGCTCCGGTAAAGATCAAGAAAAATTCGCTTCTTCGGATCGCCTCGATCGATTATCGCCTCAACAGGATGGAAAGGTCGGCCGCTAATTACCGTATGTTCGGCGTCTACTATCCCAACGACAGGAGAGCGGAGAACGCAATAGATATTTCAGCGAGGATCAATATATCACAAAGAAAATGGGATAAGGCAATCGATACCTGGGACCTGACAAGGCGAAAGGGTCCCGTTTCGGATGTCGGACGCAATTCGGTTATCAGCGAAGCAGCGCTGTGTATCAGGCTTGGTCGGCGCAGTCAGGCAAGAGGCATACTATATTCGTTATTGCCTCATGTTGACGGAAGAAGCAGAGCCGGGGCGCTTTACTGGATGTACAGGGCCAGTGACGATCCTGATTCGTTGGAAAAATGGGAAAAAAGCCTGGGAGAGGTCGTGCCCTGGTCGGTCTATTCTCTCGCCATAAAAAACGAAGAGAACCTCAATGCCGGCGGGCTTGAAGGATTCATGACTGATGACATAAAGAGACTCGAGATCGAGGAACGGGCAGAATATGAAAAAATCAGATCGCGGATGATTCTTATGAGACAAGGCTGTGAATCTCTGCTGATGGATGCCTTCGACTACCTTGTCGACAGGGGGCTTCTTGATGAAGCCTCCGAACTTGCTGCCATTGCGGGATCTGGTACCGGTAAGGACGGCTGGTTGCCCTGGTATATCTATTGCCGTTTCAGGGAAAAGGGGATGACCGGGGAGAGCCTGTCGATCCTGCACAGCGTCAGAAATTACCCGGGGGGTGAGTCTGTTCCGATCAGACTTTTGTATCCCATCGCATATTCCGGAATGATCGCGGAATATTCTAAAAAATATAATATCCCGCCGGAACTTGTCCTCAGTGTCATTCGCGAGGAAAGTTCTTTTGATGACGATGTGGTTTCACCCGCGGGAGCTGTCGGGCTGATGCAGGTGATGCCTTCGACCGGGCGATGGATCGGAGAGAAGCTGAAGGTCAGGAATTTTGATAAGTCTTATTTGTCAGAACCCTGGTTTAATATTTCAGCAGGTACATGGTATCTGAGGTTTCTCCTCGACAGAAGCGATGAATCGATTGTGGGCGCCCTGGCCGCGTACAATGCTGGAAACAGAAAGATGGCTTCCTGGAGAAAAGAATATGATCCGTCAGTCGACCCCATGATGGCTATGGAACTGATAGGGATCAAAGAAACAAGGGAATATGTGAGGCGTGTAATGTCGACGATGGCGATGTACAGGACCATATATATGGACAATGGGGTCGAGAGATGAGACTAAGGGAGATGCTGAGCCTGTTCGTACTCTCTGCGGTCGCCTTCCTGTTTTTTGTTTCAGGTGGAAGGACCGGTTCCACGCTGGTGGTTCCTCCATGGACTCACACTTTTGGCCTGCACAGGGTCACTGAAAAGCAACTCAGATTTATGTCGGGATTCAAGACCGGGTCTCTGGATGCGCGGGCTGTATTCTGCACCAGCCTGAAAAGTTCCTGCAATGCTGAGAACAACTATAAAGAAGACGACATCGCGATCTTCGGCATCAATCGGTATGATAACACTATTATTTACAATGCCGGAAAAGGAAGGGCGAAAGTGTTCGGAAAGGGGAACAATGTGGTTGAGTTCTCCGGCCCCGAAGACCTCACGGGTGATGATGAAGGAAATATCTTTGTGGCCGATACTGGAAATAACAGGATAGTACATCTCAGAATGGTGGAAGGTGATCTTGTCTTCGTAAAGGAGTTGAAACTGTTCGATGACCTGGCCCTGGATTCTCCCCGTGGTATTGATTTCTCAGGTGGCTTGTTATTCATCGCTGATACTGGTAACGACAGAATCGTCGTTTCCCATCCTGGCGGAAAGACAGAATCGATCCTCAGGCCAGAGGCAGGTGGAGCAAGTCTCGACTCACCGGTATCTGTCAGCGTCACATCTGATAGTGATGAATGGGTTTATTACACGGATTGCTTCGTTGCGGTAGTGGACAGTTCTGGACATAGATTGTGGAAGGTCGGAAGGGATACTGGACACACCCGGGTTATCAGGTATTCCGATGTGTTCGGCAGGAACGGCGCGTTCAACGACCTTGATATGGATTACTACAGTAATGTCTATGTCACCGACAGGTCTTCCTGCTGCATACACAAGTTTGATCGGAATCTCAACCATATCATTACTCTTGGCAGCGGCAGGCAAGGTGGTGTCGACTTTGATGAGGCGATGGATATCTCGATCAACAGACGCTTCGGGCAAGTCGTCGTCCTGGAAAAAAGAGGATTGAGATATTTCTGGGTCGGGACCGATCTGCTGGATTTAGACGCATCTGGTCTTTTTTACGAACCCAATGAGGGAAAATGTCGAGTCGACGTATCGTTTCTCATCACAGAACATTCGGTCGTCGATATCTTCCTCGAGGATATGAATGGCGATGGAAGGTTGTATTTTGCAAGGGATCTCCTCCTTCCGGGAGGTCGATTCAACAAGAGGATCGAAGTAAAAGGCGTCGTTCCCGGTACGATCGAGAACTGCAGGCCCAGATTGGTTGCAGTCGCGAAACCTACTTATTCTTCAATCGATTATATCGCTGTGACAAAAAAATCACCCAGCCTTACCCCGACCATCAGATAATCCGTTCTGATCTTGAACTCCAATGATCCTTTTTGGCCTGCCATTTGCAATAACGGCATATGTCTTGTTCGTAGCCATTACATAAAATGAAACCCTGGAATGGAAAGGGCTGCATAATGTTCATCAATAGATTTCTTGGATTTTTGCCTAAAAGCAACCTGAAAAAAGCTCTGAGCTTCCTGAACAAGGGAGAGTACAAGAGATCATGCAGGGAGTTCGAAGCATACCTCGCCCATAAAGCCGGTGTGATCGGAGGCAAGGACCAGGAAATGATCCGGATGTACATGGTAGAGTCATTTATCGAGTATGCCCGGGAACTGGAAAACGCAGAAAAGTATGATGAATCGGCGGCAGAGCTCGAGAAAGCGGTCGAGCTCCAGCCTCATTATGCTGATGTACATTTTACCCTTGGTCGCATGTATGGTTATTCAGACAAAACGGTCAATGCAAGGGAAAGCATCAAGAGAGCCCTGGCCATTAATCCCGACTACTTCAGAGCAAGGATCATGCTTGCGAAAAGTTACCGTGATGACAAAAAACATGACAGGTGTGCCGAAGAAATTGAGAGAGCCATGTCAGCTGCTCCTAATTTCTTTATTGAGCAGGTCCGGGAGTTGTCGAGGGAGATCAGGATCGAACCGGATGGCAAAAGAGCGGATGATCTGTTCGAAAGACTTCTGGAAGAAAGGCCTTCGTCCTCGCAGGTAAGCAAACAGATCGCCCTGGAAGCCGTACAGAACGGGGATTATGAATACGCGATAACTGAACTGAAGAAATCTGTGTCGATGAACCCGAATTATCCCGACATGCACAATCTCCTTGGAATAGCATACGCGAATATGGGAATGACCGATGACGCGGTAATGGAATTTGAGATTGCCCTGAAGGTCAATCCTGAATACCTGAAGGCCAGGATCAACATGGCTCTTACTCTTTATGAAAAAGGTTCTTCTGAAGCGGCGATGACACACTTGAAAGTCATCTTGAATCTCGACCCAGAGAACGAACTGGCCAATAATCTTCTCAAGGAACTCGAACCGGTCCTGAACAAGAGGTAGATTGAAGTGAATACCGATTATTACGCACTCCTGGAAGCATGGCCGACTTCATCCAAGGATGATATAAAGAAGAACTATTTTCGCCTCGCAAAGCTGTATCATCCCGATGTCGCCGGTGACAAACCTGAGGTCAGAGAGCGATTCAAGCAGATCAACGAAGCGTTCAGCACACTTGACGATCCGGAGAAAAGGCATCAATATAACGAATCGCTGAGAAAAAGCAAGCAGGGTTCACGGGATGCCCAGTCATTGCAGGAAAACGATCAGAGAACGGCTATCCTGGCTTTTCAGCAGGCAAAGGAAGCAATGAGGGACGGATTCTACGATAAGGCTGTGCTCTTGCTCAAGTCAGCCATAAAGTACAATTCCTCCAATCCTACATACCAGAGTTGGTATGGATTCTGTCTGGCTATGACGAACAAGAACCTTCACGAGGCCAGGGACGCCTGCAGGATGGCTATTCAGAGCGAGTTCTATAATGCCGACTATCACGCGAATCTGGGTTTTGTCTATTTTAAGGCAGGATTGAAGGCCCAGTCGATAAAACACTTCAGGGAAGCCCTTAAATGGGATTCGAAAAACAGTATAGCAAATAAATTTCTGGATCGGGTCGACAGGGGCAGGGGGAAGCCTGTAGGTCCGATTGACAGGATGATCTCTGCGGCAAAGCATATCTTTACGTCGAAAAGTAGCTAAACAGGCGCTTTTAATACCTCATAAGCATATTTTATGTTGCATTTTCAGTCTGTCCCGGCTAATCTCCGCAAGCGAGGTGGTCGTGATGAACAAGACGTCTTTTCTGTGTATCGGCAACAAGGGCAAGGAAAACTCGCTCGTCTATCAGGAAATCCCCAGAAAAACCAGAGGTGAAGAGTTTTTTGTCTTCTTTTCTCCTTCGGATCCCGCGTTTGAACCTGTGGCCCGCAAGTTGTTCCGACATATTATTTCTCTTTCCAGACTCGGGCATCCGTCAAATTTCTTTTCAAGGGTGATGGATATCTTTAAGGATGTCGCCAATTTCCATGATCCTGATGGTACTTTTCTTTCGGATTCTATGATTCTAGTGATGATCAAGAGAGAAAGAGATGTTTATCTGCTGCGGAACAGCGGAGTAGAAGCTGTCCACAGGGATATCGACCAGTCTGTCGAGACTCCACTGGATGCCTACCCGGGACTTTACAGATACGATCTGGATCGGAACTCAGGCCAGGTCGAGCTTTTTGAGAGCAAAACAGAAGATTTTTTCACATTGCAGAGATTTGAGATGGCGCCCGGCAGGCATACTATTGTCTTCGTACCTTCGAAAGATTTTGTTGAAAGACATAGGGAGGCCCTGCTGAACAGCGTATTCTTTCCCTCGTTCGAGATGAAGGATGATGGGATCGAGACGGGGATCGATCTGACATTTCCGGCAATGAGATGGAATATACCAACGATGTATGACAAGCCGGTTACCGGCGTGAGGAGAAGGGGAATGATAAGAAAATGGATTCCGTATTCGGCCGGCGCGGTTGCTGCCATAGTCGCCCTGATATTTATTTTTAAACCGTTTGGAGGCGGGGCTGACAGTCCCATTGAAGGAGATGTCCTTCTTACAGCCGAAGACGGGATTGTTGAAACAAGTGAGACAGAAGCTGCTGAATACCGTGGCTCCGAAGAAACGATCGAAGTGAAAAGCCCCGTGCCAACCGACGTTTCTGATAAAGTGACGGTAAGCATGGTTGATGGCTGGAAAAAGAAATTCGATGCACCGGTAACCTCGTCCCCGGTCTTGACAGGGGATCAGGTCATTTTCGGATGCCGTGATGGAAATCTATATTCCTTCAGCCGGGATGGGTCACTTCTGTGGAAATACACAGGGAAGCAGGGGATCGGGGCTTCTCCCTTTGTGTCTGAAGGAAGAGCAGTATGCGCGGATTACGAGGGAAATGTATTTTGCCTTGACGCCGTGTCGGGCAGCTTGATCTGGAACAACGGGACCGGTGACAAGATCGTCAGTTCACCCGTCATTGGAAATGATATGGTTATTTCCGGGACGACAAAGGGAACACTCTACGCATTTTCCCTGAAAGATGGAGTTCGCCTCTGGGCTAAAAACATAGGTACGGGAATCTGGGCGACCAGCACCATAGGGGATGATTTTGTCATTGCGGCAACCACCGATGGATCACTGGTAAAACTGAGTCATTCAGGAAAGGTACTCTGGAGGGTTCAGCCCGGCGGGGAAATATATTCGACCCCTCTCGTCCTGAAAGAAAAAGACCTTGTCATTTTCGGTACTGGAGACCGGTTTATCTATGCATATTCTCTCTCGGCCGGCAATCTCATGTGGAGGTTTTCGGCAGGTAGCGACATCAGAAGCGCTCCGGTGACAAACGGAAGTGAGATATTTGTAGGGTCTGAAGACGGGAATCTTTTTGCGTTGACGTTCGCAGGGACTCTTGTGTGGAAGAGAGATGTGGGGGGAGCGGTGAGATCGAGACCCCTTGTGGTCGAAGATGCTGTATTTGTCACTACTTACGGCTCCAGGCTGAAGGCGTTCAAGTCGAAAGATGGAGAGCCTGTGGTTGAATTCAGGGTTGAATCACCCGTCTATTCATCGCCGGCGACTGATGGAAGATTGATATTTTTCGGGTCAAACCAGGGGTATTTTCATGCCGCGCGTCTGAAACGCGGTATCAGTTAGACCAGATGTCCAGTGTCGGATCCCGAAATCAAATCAGGGGCGATACTGCCTTCCTTGCTAATTATCCGCCCGTAGACTATTTTCCGGGTAAATCGGAGGTCAGTTGAGTGTTTAAGGGAATTGTCAGGAAATTTTTCGGGGATCGCAAATCGAGACTCATGAAAGAGATGGAGCCGAAGATCGGGGAGATCAGGGAATGCGCCGAAAGGTTTACTTCCTTGACCGACGAGCAGTTCCCCAAGAAGACCCATGAATTCATAGAGCGGTTAAAGACGGGCGAGACGACGGACGAGATACTACCCGAAGCCTATGGCCTTGTCTATGAGGCCTGCAGGCGTCACGTTGGCAAAAGCTGGCTCGTGGCAGGACAGGAGACCAGGTGGGAGATGATCCCATTTGACGTTCAACTTGCCGGAGCGATCGCTCTCCATGAGGGTTCAATAGCCGAGATGGCTACTGGAGAGGGAAAGACTCTCGCCGCCGTAATGCCGTTGTACCTCAACGCGCTGGAGAAAAAAGGCGCTCACCTCGTTACGGTCAACGATTACCTTGCGAAGAGGGATTCGGAATGGATGGGGGAGATATACAGTTTTCTGGGCCTCACTTCCGGGTGTCTTCAGAACGACATGAGTCCTTCGGAAAAGCTTGAGATCTACAGGCGCGATATCACATACGGCACAAACAACGAGTTCGGCTTCGATTATCTCCGGGATAACATGAAGATGAGCAGCGATCAACAGGTGCAGCACCATCATTTTTTCGCCATAGTCGATGAGGTCGACAGCGTTCTTATCGATGAGGCACGGACCCCCCTTATAATATCGGGGCCGGTATCCGGTTCATCGAAAAACGAGAATTTCGCTCTCCTGAGAAATCGTGTCGACGCTCTTGTAAGAAAACAGAAGAGGATGATCAATGATATTCTGACCGAGGTGGAAAAGGCTGTCGGACCAGAAGATGAGGAAAAAGACGATGATCTTGGTATTAAGCTGCTTCTGGCAAGAAGGGGCGACCCCAAGAACAAGAGGTTCATGAAACAGCGCAAAGTCCCCGGTTATGAAAAGATGATGCTCAGGGCTGAAGCCGATTTCATGAGGGAGAAGAGACTTCACGAACTCGACGAGGAGCTCTATTTCGTCATTGACGAAAGGGCAAACACCATTGACCTTACCGACAAGGGTAGAAGTAATCTCTCCGCGGAAGACCAGGAGATGTTTATCCTGCCCGATCTGAGTCTGGAAATCAAGGAGATCGACTCTGACGAATCACTGGATTTCCAGAGCAAGCTGACCAAGAAGGACAAGGCCTACCGACGCTACGCAAGCAAAAGCGAGATCATTCATAATTTTTTACAGCTTCTCAAGGCCTACACACTCTTCGAGAAGGATGTTGAATATGTAGTGCAGGACGGTAAGGTCATGATCGTTGATGAATTTACCGGCAGGTTGATGCCGGGCAGAAGGTTCAGCGATGGGCTTCATCAGGCACTCGAAGCGAAAGAAAAGGTGCGAATCGAGGGAGAGACACAGACATTTGCCACGATCACCCTGCAGAATTTTTTCCGGATGTACAACAAGCTGGCCGGGATGACCGGTACGGCCGAGACCGAAGAAGAAGAGTTTCACAAAATATACAAGCTGGTCGTCAACGTCATGCCGACGAACAAACCGATACGGCGAATTGATTATGATGATGTCATCTTAAGAACGAAGAGAGAAAAATACACTGCTATCATCCAGGAGATAAGAAGACTTCATGAGGCTGGCCTGCCGGTCCTCGTGGGAACCGTTACAGTAGAAGTCTCAGAGACTCTCAGTCGGATGCTCAAGCGCGATGGCATACCTCACAATGTCCTCAACGCGAAACACCATCAGAGGGAAGCGGAAATAGTCTCGATGGCTGGAAAGAAAGGCGCTGTCACTATAGCCACAAACATGGCCGGTCGGGGAACGGATATCAAACTCGATGCGGGAGTGGTCAAATGTGAGAGGTGCTGCATACGCTGTGAGACCCCGGATGATTGCGCGCAATGCCCCAATGACGAAAAAAAGACGGAATGTACGAAAGATGTTCCCTGTGGACTTCATATCATTGGAACCGAGAGGCACGAGAGCAGGAGGATCGACAGGCAGCTCAGAGGGCGTTCGGGCAGGCAGGGAGATCCTGGTTCCTCGCGATTTTTTATCTCTCTGGAAGACGAATTGATGAGGCTGTTCGGGTCGGAAAGGATATCCGCGGTGATGGACAGGCTCGGAGTCGAGGATGGTGAAGTCATAACCCATCCGTTCATCACGAAAGCAATTGAGAAATCCCAGAAAAAAGTCGAAATGTATAACTTCGGGATCAGAAAGAGACTCCTGGAATACGACGATGTGATGAACAAGCAGAGAGAAGTCATTTATGGACGAAGAAACGAAATACTTGCTCTGACAGAATTAGACGATATGGTCGGGGGCCTGATCGATTATGTCTGTGATGGTATTCAGGATGAATACTTGCCGGAAGAAACAGAAGTCGATGAATGGGATATCGATGGCGCTGCTTCAGAGATTGAAAATATCTTCCTTGCTCCGTTCGAAACGGGAAATATCTCTGAAAAGGTCAAGAAGACTCCAGGCGCGGTATTATCGCTTATGAAAGAGACAGCGCTCAATGCTTTCGAGATGAGAAAATCGACCATTCCACCAGATATTCTTGAGAAATTCGGGCAGATCATCATGCTTCAGAGCATAGATGAAAAATGGATGGACCACCTCCACGAACTCGATAATCTCAAGGAAGGTATCCATCTTCGTTCATATGCGCAGAAAGATCCTCTCCTGGAATACAAGCAGGAAGCATTCGGGATGTTTTCCGAGATGCTTGAGGATATCGACAAATCGATCTTGTGGGGGCTGTTTCACGCGAGACTCCAGCCCGGGGATGAAGGCCGGGAGCAGAGGAATAGCGATTCCGGGGTCGCGGTGCACCAGGTCACGAACGCGTACAGCGCTGGCAGGCAGCAGGCACAACCCGCACAATCTTCTGCCGGAGGTGCCCCAGGACGACCGCCTCAGCCTCGTCCTGCCACGAGGGATGAGCCTAAGGTGGGCCGGAACGACCCCTGTCCCTGCGGGAGTGGTAAAAAGTATAAAAAGTGTTGCGGAAAGAAAGCTGTATAAGCATTATTCTCCATTAAGCAATATGGATCGACAGCTTTAGACGGGGATGGAGATGAAGGAACGCATCAAGGAGATCATAACCTATATCATGGACCTGAGGACGGGCGACCCGTTCGACCTGGCGTTCATGTACGATGAACTCGAGGATCTGGGTTATTCCAGCGCTGAAATAGATCAGGCCTTCACTATCCTTGATTTTGAGGGGGAGACAGGAGATGTCGATGCGTCATCGTTTGTGCATACGAAGAACAGAGTCCTTGGCGAAGGAGAGAAAATAGTTCTTTCGGTTGAAGCTCAGGGATATCTGATCCGGCTCCAGACTTCAGGGTGGCTTACGGAAATCCAGCTGAGCCTGATCGTAGAAAATGCTGCAATCGATTACCAGATCCCGATATCTGTCAACGAGATCATTGAACTTACTGCCAGATATGTACCGGAGATGCCAGACGATATCCTTATGGGATCGAACAGTCCTTCAGACATGCTGAACTAGACAGGGAGAACGAATTGAATCAGGTACTTGTCATTGTAGAGTCCCCCGCAAAAGCCAGGACGATCAAAAAGTATCTTGGAAAAGGTTACAAGGTCAAGGCTTCGGTCGGTCATATCAGGGACCTTCCCAAAAAGGAACTGGGAATCGATATAGAGAATGGGTTCACTCCCAAGTATGTGAACGACAGGAAGAAAAGCAAGATCGTCAAGGAACTGAGGGAAGAAGCCGCAAAAAGCGATGAAATACTTCTCGCGACAGATATGGATCGAGAGGGAGAGGCTATTGCCTGGCACCTGGAAGAGATACTCAAGAAGGCAAAAGTCCCCATGCGGAGAATCATCTTCAACGAGATAACGGAAAACGCGATAAGGGAAGCCGTCGAAAATCCTCACGAGATCGACATGAACAAGGTGAATGCCCAGCAGGCAAGAAGAATACTGGACAGGCTCGTCGGGTATCTCATAAGCCCGGTTCTGTGGAAGATATTTTATCGAGGCCTTTCGGCAGGCAGGGTACAGAGTGTCGGCTTGAGGCTCTTGTGCGAGCGTGAAGAGGAGATCAGGCAGTTTGTTCCCGCGGAGTACTGGACAATAGAGGGTGTACTCAAGAACTCAGCCGGGGAAAAATTCGATGCCCGCCTGTTCAAGATCCAGGGAGAGAATCCTGAGATAAAAGATGGTGAAAGTGCTTCAAAGATACTGGATAAAATCAAAGCATCGGACCCCATAGTCTCAAAAGTGACCGAAAAAGAAAAGAAACGCAATCCGCAGCCCCCCTTTATCACGAGTACCATGCAGAGAGAAGCCGCCAGTCGGCTCGGGTTCTCCGCCAAAAAGACTATGATGCTCGCGCAACAGTTATATGAAGGTGTCTCACTGGGGTCAGAAGGGTCAGTCGGACTGATAAGCTACATGAGGACCGATTCGACTCGTGTCAGTGATGACGCGTTCAGACAGGGGCAGGAGCTCATAGCGGATAAGTTCGGTAAAGACAATGTATATGAAGGGAAAAGGGGCTTCAGAAAAGCGAAAAGGTCGCAGGATGCTCACGAAGCAATCCGTCCAACCGATTGTTTCAGGATGCCCGATGAGATAGGGAAGTATCTCGATAAGGACCAGAGGGCGCTCTATACGCTTATATGGCAGAGATTCCTCGCTTCTCTCGCAATGCCCGTCGTATACAGCGTGAAGGAAGTCGATATTGCCTCCGGTGACGAGTATCAACTGAGGGCCAATGGGCGTAGACTTAAATCTCCCGGTTTTCTATCAATATTCCCCGACAGAAAAACTGAAGATGAAAACTGGCTTCCCGACCTGACCACGGAAGAGAAGCTGGCTATAGACTCCATGGACTCAAATCAACATTTCACCGAACCTTCACCAAGGTATTCCGAGGCCTCGCTTATTAAGGAGCTGGAAGACAAAGGCATAGGACGCCCGAGTACTTATGCCAGTATTATCAGTATTATCCTCGCGAGAGAATATGCGTCCAGGGAAAACAAGGCGCTCTGTCCCACCGAACTTGGAGAGGCAGTCTGGAAATCCCTTTCCGGATCATTTAACGACATATTTGCAGTCGATTTTACGGCACGGATGGAAAACGAGTTGGATAAAGTCGAGGACGCGGATGAAGTCTGGAAGGATGTCGTAAGTTTCTTCTATGAACCTCTCAATGTCGATCTCGAAGTGTTCAAGGGCAAACAGAAGGAAATAAAGGAATCTTTTCAGGAAGAAACAGAAGAACTATGTGAGAAGTGTGGCAAGAAACTGATTAAAAAATGGAGCAGAAACGGCCTTTTCCTCGCCTGCCCCGGATGGCCTGAATGCAAATTTGCAAGATCTCTCGAAGAGGAAGAAAAGCTCGAAAAGGAATGTCCTGAATGTGGCGGAGACCTGGCCTACAAGAGGGGCCGTTTCGGTAGATTTATCGCATGTTCCAACTATCCCGAATGCAAATACACAGAAGCGATAAGCCTTGGGGTCCCCTGCCCCGAAGATGGATGTAAAGGTGAAGTCACCGAGAAGAAGACCAGAAGGGGAAAGGTCTTTTATGGGTGCACAAAATATCCATCGTGCAAATTTGCCAGTTGGGACAAACCGATCGTTGAAAAATGCCCTGAATGCGGGAACGGGTGGATGGTAGAAAAGAACACCAAGACAAAAGGCTCGTATCATAAATGTCCCGCCTGCAAGCATGAGGTAACTCCCTGATGAATAAAATCGTTGTAGTCGGTGGAGGTCTGGCCGGCTGCGAGACCGCTCTTCAGCTGGCCTCCAGGGGTTTGCAGGTAGAACTTGTTGAAATGCGTCCTGGCAGGATGACTCCCGCTCACCGCACAGGATCTCTGGCTGAACTCGTCTGTAGCAATTCTCTGAAATCCGACAATGCTGAGACCGCTTCGGGTCTTTTAAAACGAGAGCTTAGAATGCTGGGATGCAGGCTTCTGGAGATAGCTTCGGAATCAAGGGTTCCAGCGGGGCACGCGCTTGCGGTCGACAGGGAAATATTTTCCAGAAAAGTCGGCGAGGCCGTGGCTGAAGAAAGCCTGATAAAATTGTCGCACAGGGAGCAGACTGATCTGGATATCCCGGTCGTAGTCATCGCTACGGGACCTCTGACTTCCGATCTGCTCTCGAGCGCGGTAATTGAACATTTTGGAAAAGACAACCTGTTCTTTTACGACGCGATATCGATGTCTATAGCTGTAGACAGTATGGACCATTCAAAGGTATTCAAGGCATCACGGTATGGAAAGGGCGACCCGGATTACTGGAACGTCCCTCTGGACAGGGACAAGTATCTTGCTCTGCTCGAATATATCCGTACCGCTTCAAAAAAGGCCGGACATGATTTTGAAGACGGTCGGTGTTTCGAGGCCTGCCTTCCGGTCGAAGTGAGCGTTTCGAGAGGTGACGATGTCTTAAGGTACGGGCCTTTAAAGCCTCGTGGCCTCGTTGACCCGATCACCGGGAAAGAGCCTTACGCGGTCATCCAGCTCAGACAGGAGAGTATTGAGGGGACTATCGCAGGGTTGGTCGGATTTCAGACCAAGATGACGATGTCCGCGCAGAAGGGCCTGATGGCGTTGATCCCGGGTCTTGAGAACGCGGAGATCGTGCGGTTCGGGGCCATTCACAGAAATACTTTTCTGGATTCGCCTGGCCTGCTGGACAGCAGGCAGATGTCCATAAAGAGAGATGGACTGTTTTTTTCGGGGCAGATCACTGGTGTTGAAGGGTATGTCGAGTCGATCGCTCATGGTCTGCTTACCGCGATCAATGTATTGAAGTATATTGAGGGACATCCGCCTGTCATCTTTCCTTCCGAAACACTTCTCGGAGGACTGCAGGCGCATCTTGTCAGTAAAAGCTCCAATTTCCAGCCCATGAACGCGAATTTTGGTATCCTGCCTCCCGTAAAAGGAAAACGGAGGGAGAGAAAGGCGATGAAAGTGGAGCGCTCTCTCACAAGCCTCATTTCGTTTCTTGATAAACAATCATTTGACATACCTTGATCCACTTGATGTGTCGACCGCAAACATGATATGTTTCCGGAGAAGATGAAAGTGGGGACAGCGGTCAAATGGAGGTTTCATGCTCGGATTCCTGAAGAAATATCTTTTGCATATCGGCATCGAAAAGAAAGTATCGGAATCTACTCTGGTAGCTTATGAATCGGATATACTGAAATTCGCTGAATATATGAAAGCCGAAACCGGCTCTGACAGTCTGGATAAAGTCGACGGGATAGCTTTGCGATCATATCTGGGGGCTCTTTCAAGAGCTGGTTATTCGCCCCGGTCGATAGCGCGTAAAGTCGCTTCATTAAGATCCTTCTTCTCGTTCTGCCTGAATAACAATTATACAAAAGTGGACCCTACTGTAGGATTGAATACACCAAAATCGGGAAGAGATCTGCCTGAGTTTGCGGCAAAAGATGCAATGGAAAGGATGATGGCTCTTCCTGATATATCCACGAGAAAGGGCCTCAGGGACAGGACCGTCCTCGAACTTCTGTATGGAACCGGAATGCGACTTGCCGAACTTGTCGGATGTACTCTAAAAAGCTGTGATTTTTCCAGGGGAACGATCCTGGTCCTTGGGAAAAGGGACAAAGAACGTCTTCTTCCGCTGTCAGGGCAATCGGCGGAATCTCTCAAACTGTATATCGCGGGGGAATATGGTATTCCTGAAGACGCGTTGATAAACCGGTCCGCAAATCCACAATACGCGGAGCAAAAAGACTTTCCCCTTATCGCGGGCAGGGGAGGCAGAGCCATAAGCAGACGTACGGTGCAGAGGATAGTAAGGAAATATCTTGAACAGGTGGCGTCTCTCTCCAGGATGAGCCCACACGTACTGAGGCATACATTCGCGACACACCTGCTGGACGCAGGAGCGGACCTTCGCGCGGTACAGGATCTCCTGGGGCATGTAAACCTCTCGACGACGCAGATATATACTCACCTGACATCGGAACGTCTAAGGGAAGTATACGATCAGGCTCATCCAAGAGCATGAGCAGGGGGGGGCGGAGCCGGTAACTGATTGCGACTATGAGCTGATTTCACTGCTTAATGTGGATAGATGGGAGAAGATATGTTCAAGGGAACGACGATTCTGGGTGTACGGATAGGGAAAAAAGCGGCTTTGGGCGGTGACGGCCAGGTCACTTTCGGCGATACTGTCGTAAAGCATGGGGCCTGCAAGATAAGGGCTATCCGTGAAAAAAGCGTTCTCGCGGGGTTTGCCGGAAGTACGGCCGACGCAATGACCCTATTCTCCAAATTCGAGGGGAAACTCGACGAATTCAACGGGAATATGATGAAGGCCGCTGTTGAGATGGCCAGGGACTGGCGTAGTGACAAGATCCTGCGTCATCTCGAAGCACTGCTTGTCGTCATGGACTCGAAACATTCGCTGCTTCTGTCGGGTAAGGGGGATGTGGTAGAACCTGACGATGATATACTTGCGATAGGTTCTGGTGGCTCTTATGCCCTTGCCGCAGCCAGGGCTCTGAGATCGAATACCAGGCTTGACCCTGAATCGATTGTCAGGGAATCTTTGAAAATAGCCGCTGGAATATGTATTTACACGAATGAAAGTATTTCAATTGAGACTATCCGGGATGGTAAATGATGAGAGAATTGACGCCGGGCGAAATTGTCGCCGAACTGGATAAATATATAATCGGGCAGACGCAGGCGAAGAGGTCCGTAGCAATCGCCCTTAGAAACAGGTGGAGACGCCGAAGAATAGTGGACGAGATCCGTGATGAGATCCTGCCTAATAACATAATCATGATCGGCCCCACCGGCGTAGGAAAGACCGAGATCGCCAGGCGTCTCGCGAAACTGGCGCAGGCTCCGTTCGTAAAGGTCGAGGCCACAAAGTTTACCGAAGTAGGTTATGTCGGCAGGGATGTCGAATCCATGATAAGGGATCTTGTTGAGATCGGCATCAACATGGAAAAAGAAAAAGTCTTTCTGGCAGTTGAGATAGCGGCAATCGAAAATGCTACAGAGCGGCTGCTCGACCTGTTGCTGCCCGCCGCGACCGGGGGGACGGTGGCCGATCCGGAGACGGAGGAAAGGCGCAGGCGCACGAAGGATAAACTCAAAAAGAAACTTGAGAGTGGCGCCCTTGACGACCGTGAAGTGACAATACAGATCTTCGACAAGACGCATCCCATGATAGAGATATTTTCCGGATCGGGGATCGAGGAGATGGGGGTCAAGTTTCCGGAAGGGCTGGAGAAAATGATACCCCGTCGTCAGAAGGGGAAAAAAGTCAGCGTGGAAGAAGCTCGGAAGATGTTGATCCACGAGGAGAAGGAAAAACTTGTTGATATGGATTCTATCGTATCACGTGCCATCTCGGCTGTAGAGGAGACCGGGATAGTATTCATAGACGAGATCGACAAGATTGCCAGGACGGGCTCGAGTGGCCATGGGCCTGATGTTTCCAGGGAAGGTGTACAGCGGGATATTCTGCCAATAGTGGAGGGTTGCAATGTGAACACAAAATATGGTCAGGTGAAGACCGATCACATCCTCTTTATGGCAGCAGGAGCGTTTCATATGTCGAAACCTTCTGATCTTGTTCCTGAACTGCAGGGCAGGTTTCCGATAAGAGTCGAACTCGATCAATTGACCGCCAGAGATTTTGAAAGAATTCTTCTGGAACCGGAAAACGCGCTTGTAAAACAATATCAGACGATGATAGAAACGGAAGGGTGCAAGTTGACTTTTACGCAGGGAGCAATAAAAGAGATTGCCCGAATGGCGTATGCGGTCAATCAGAAGATGGAGAATATCGGGGCAAGGAGATTGCACACGATTCTCACGAGCCTGCTGGAAGATCTGCTTTTCGATCTTCCGGATCCGGATATTCAAAAAGTGGGCGTCAGCGCAAAATTCGTCAAGGACAAGCTCGATGCGATCATCGGCGACGACGATCTTGCGAGATATATTCTTTAGGAGGAAGAACAGATGAAATTAAGTAAAAAAGATTTTCTATCAATCAGGGATTTCAGCAAAGAAGAACTAAGGACTATCCTCGACTTGAGCAGAAAACAGAAGCCTCTGGCCAAGGCGTTCAAACTTGAGCCTTCCCATCCGGGACGTGTGCTTGCCTGTATCTTTCACAAGCCGAGTCTAAGGACGAGGATCAGTTTTGAAATATCTATCAGACAGCTGGGCGGTTCCAGCCTCTATATAACCGACAAAGAGATCGGTATCGGCAACCGGGAGGCTCCCAAGGATGTCGGTGCAGTACTCTCAAGATATGTCGATGGAATAATGATAAGGACTTTCGATCAGGAAATGATAGAAACGCTTGCCGCGAATGCTACCGTTCCAGTGATAAACGGGCTGACAGACCTGCTGCACCCATGTCAGGTAATGGGTGACATCATGACGATAGAAGAGCACCTGGAAAGTATCGAAGGAAAGAAAGTCGTTTTTGTCGGTGACGGCAACAATGTTGCCAGAAGCTGGTTGAACGCTGCTTCAAGATTCCCCTTCAAGTTTGTCTTGAACTCTCCGAGCGGTTATCAGCTCGAAGATTCATATGTTGAGGAAGTCAAGAAAGACGAAAACCTTGATTATGAGTGGATCGAGGATCCTGCCGAAGCTGTCAGGGATGCCGACGTGATCTATTCTGATGTGTGGGCCAGCATGGGACAGGAATCAGAAAAGGAAAAAAGGCTTAAGATCTTCCGTCCCTATCAGATAAACGACAAATTGATGGAACTCGCCGGAAGGGACGCGATATTCATGCATTGCCTTCCCGCTCACAGAGGTGAGGAAGTCAGCGATTCCGTCATCGACAGTAAAAGATCTGTCGTTTATGACGAGGCAGAGAACAGGCTTCACATACAAAGAGCCATTATCGCACTGTTGATGCCGACTGACAGAGAACTGTAGGAGATATGAATCATTTTCGATGGGGTATTTTCCTGGTACTTTTCTGTTCCTGTGCCGTTATTGAAGCGCCGTCAGGAGGACCTGAGGACAAGATCGCTCCCGGGATCTCATCGGTGATACCGGCGAGTGATTCGACAGGGGTCTCAAGGAACTCGTCTATAGTCATCGAGTTTTCGGAAAAGATCGACGGCGAAAGTTTCAAGAGCAGGATAAAGACCTTCCCGCCTCTTGAATTCAAGAAAATAAGCGCAAAGGGCAATGTCCTGGAGCTTTCTTTTAGGGAAGAACTTCCGGAAACGACTATATGCCTTCTGATCCAACCCGGATTCAAGGATGATCACCTTGTCGAGAGCAGGAAGAATTACAGGTATTATTTTTCGACGACCGACAGGATCCTGCCTGGAAACATATCGGGGAAGATCCTGTTCAAGCAGAGCCCGGACTCGATGGGGGTAGCCTATCTGGTAAAAGCGGAAGATGATACTTCGAAAGATCTGCATAAGGCTCCGGAAGCCAGGATCGCCTATGCCGACGCGTTCGGTAATTTCATTTTCAGGGCTCTCCCCGCAGACAGTTCAAGTTACAGGGTGTGGGCGTTCAAGGACACCGACGGGAACGGTAAGTATTCTTTCGGGAAAGAATTCGCGATGGAACATCCGGACACTCTCATCCTGTCTCAGGCGCACACATCGGCAAGAAATATTGATATCAATGTGATCGACCCGGATGAGCCCGGCAGTATAGAGGGAATCCTGAGTGATTCTACGGGAGTAAGTGGCATTCCTTCCGTTCGGCTGGAAGGTGTCCCACCGCTGGAGAACTCGTACTATGTCAAGGCTGACACACTTGGCAACTACATGATATATCAGGTTAAGCCCGGGGCGTATCTCTTTAGCGCATTTATAGATGTGCACGCGGACAGCTTGCCAGGAAACTACCCCGCGCCTGACGATTCAAACAGGATCATCCCGGAACCATTTATCATGCTGGCTGATACTATCAATCTTTCTCCAGGTGAAAAGAAAGTCGTTTCTCCGGTAACGATCGAAAAGGTAAGGGATGAAGGATAGAGTGGAATTTTATAAGATGCATGGAGCCGGGAATGACTTTGTCATGATCGAGGATATGTCATCTGAACTGGATTTTTCTACGAGGCTGATCGAGAGCCTTTGCGCGGACCACACCGGAATAGGCGCTGATGGTCTCATAATCCTCCGTCCGTCGGCAAAATATGATTTCAGGATGCGGTATTTCAACAAGGACGGGGGAGAGGCAGAGATGTGTGGTAACGGCGCGAGATGTGCTGCCAGTTTCGCGTTTTTAAAGGGGATTGTTTCCGAAAAAATGGTCTTCGATACAAAAGCGGGGCCCGTCGAAGCCATGATGCACGGAGAGGATGTTCGTATAGGGGTGGGATCTGTGAAGGATATGAGACTTCATGTGCCTGTCGGCGATGCCGGGCTGGAGGTCGGATACGCCGTGTGCGGTGTTCCACATGCTGTGCTGCTGACAGAAGACGTGGATAGCTGGAGCCGGGAACGTTTTGTGGAGACCGGAAGAAAGATCCGAAATGCTGCCGAGTTCTCGCCCGGCGGAGTGAACTTCAATCTCGTCTCCGTAATGAAAAATGATATCCTGAGGTACAGGACCTATGAAAGAGGTGTCGAAGCTGAGACTCTTGCCTGCGGAACAGGTGCCATCGCCCTTGCCGCCATATGTTCCGCGATGGGGATCACGGGAAGTCCGCTGAAATGCAGGACGACGAGTGGTGACACCCTTGAAGTAGATTTTTCCCCTGCCGAGGATGGAGCCCGAGACTGTTTCCTGAAAGGTCCGGCCATTATGTCGTTTCAGGGTGTTTTTGAAACGCACATCTACATCTGAGTTCAGCTGCTTGTCTCCACTTGAAGCCAGACACATCGTAGTTTGCCGATAAGTCTTGCTATACCGGGTTTATTTGTACAGATTTGATATGACAGCCCTGCCGGAGAAAATATGCCTAAAGTCCTTACAGTGATTGTCATCATCCTTCTGGCTGGTGCTTTAGTATCACCCGCCGCCGCGCAGTATCCATTCGGAAAAAACAAGATACAGTATATTGCCAAAGACTGGCGCGTAATCGAAACTGAACATTCCGAGATATTCTATTATCCTGAAGAATCCGCGCTGGCTCAATTCGTCTCGGGTTTCGTGGAAGATGTCTACGATGAATATTCAGATTATTTTGATCTCGAATTCGATCGAAAGATTCCGATAATCCTCTATGGAACCCACCATGATTTCAAGGAGACCAACGTAATACCATATATGGTGTCAGAGGGAACTGGAGGATTCACCGAATTTATAAAAGGGCGCGTCGCGCTTCCCTTTATGGGGTCATATTCCGGCCTAAAAGCGGTATTTCGACATGAGATGGTCCATGTCTTCATGCTGGAAAAACTCCGCTCTGTAATGAATCTCAGGCGAAGATACACGTATATGCATCCACCTCTCTGGTTTACCGAGGGGCTTGCCGAGTTCCTCGCTCATGGAGCTCCTGACACAGAAGCCGATATGTTCATAAGAGACGCTGTCACATACGGGAACCTCTATTCCCTCCAGGACCTGTGGAGGATCCTTGGGACTTACATGATGTACAAGGAAGGTGAATCGGCTCTGCATTACATCGCGGGAAGATTTGGTCACAAGGCCGTAAGGATGATTCTTGAGAACTGGTGGAAATCAGACAAGTTCGATTTCGTGCTCGAGAAGACGATCGGCCTGAAAGAAGACGAGTTGGACAGGGACTGGCAGGAATACCTGAGGAAAAAGCATTATCCTTCGATAATGACGAGGCGAAGAGTGGGGGAGATAACCGAACAGATATCTCCCGATGAATGGTCTTTTGAGAATCATCCGGTCATGGTGCGTGGTGATGAGGATGGAGAGGACAGGGTGTTTTGTCTTGGGTTCGGGTTGGGAAGTGTGGATCTTTTTGAACTTGTGAAAAACAAAAAGAACGAATGGAAACGCAGGAGCATCATAAGAGGGGGAAGAAGCGACAGATTCGAGTCGATCCCCATACTCAGGAGCAGTATCTCGGCGATAGGCGACACCCTTCTTTTCGTATCAAAATCCGGAGAACGGGATGTCATCTATCTTTATGACACAACTGATGAAAAAGTCGTCACAAAAATAGATTACGATAAAGCGCGGATAATAAATTCTCCGGCGATGTCGCATGACAGAAGATCGATAGTATTTTCAGCCATCGGTTTTAACGGCAGAACAGACCTGTTTGTCCATGATCTGTCGGATGGAAGTTTCAGGAGGCTTACCGATGACTATCACGAAGAGACGACCCCCCGGTGGCTTCCGGGTAGTGATACCGTGATATTCAGTTCAGACAGAAGGGATCTGGAGCCAGGAGATAAAAGGGCCATCTATTCTATCGACATCAATACCGGCGTGATGAGACAGGTGACTCGGGGAGAGGAATCTGACACAGATCCGAATCCCCTCCAGGACGGAAGCGGTTTTCTTTTCTCTTCCGACCGGAGCGGGACACCTGATATCTACCTGATGAGTAACGGAATAGTCACCAGACAGACTAACGTGCTGGGGGGAGCCTTCGGGCCATGCCCCTCTCACGATGGACGTTCATTCGTAATGGCTTCCTACAGCGGAGGTACATATCATATTTATCGTGGCAAAATCAGAAAAGATAATCATTCCAGGCCCGAAAAGTTCGAAGATCTCTCGATCAGGAAATGGGAACCCTCTCCGCCTGATACTTCCGGAGTCTATCAGGACAAGGATTACAGGGTTCGGTTCGGTGTAGACCTTATAGCAGCGGCTTTCGCGGTCGACCCTGATTACGGATACATGGGAAATGGTGCCCAGATATTTCTCACGGATGTGATGGGTGACCATCAGCTGGTTTTCCTGTTCGGAAGCGCATCCGATGATTTTTCGAATTTCTGGGAAAACCTGAATCTTGGATTTACATACGTAAACAGGACACGCAGACTTAATTACGCCTTAGGAGCCTTTCATCTGGCGAGTTATATAGGGTCGGTCTACGACATATTCCGATTCGAACGCAGATACGGTGTGATGGGTGGCCTGAGTTATCCATTTTCCAAATTCAGAAGGGTCGACCTGCAGACTGTTTTCAAATTTATGGAACGTGATGACGACATAACAAATATCGGGCTTCAAGACGGCAGGACCAAGCTTCTTTCGAATTACCTCTCGTTCACTTCAGATAATATAGTGTGGGGGATAGGCGGACCGTTTAACGGGCACCGCATGAATGTATCTATCGGAAGATCCTTCGACCTTGATGGCTCAAGGTACGAGAGTACTACTCTTAGTCTCGATCTTCGGAATTATTTCAATTTTGGTAGAAGGGTGGTATTCGCGCAGAGATTTGTGAGCAGGAACGCGTGGGGAAGTGATATCCAACTATTTTATCTGGGTGGTTCCTGGGATCTTCGAGGGTATAATTTTCGTCAATATGCCGGAAAAAGAACATTGCTCGTCAACAATGAGATCAGGTTTCCTCTTTTGGACGGACTCATCGTCAGGCTTCCTTTCGGTACTATAGAATTTCCATTGTTCAGAGGTTCTCTATTCCTCGATGCGGGAAAAGTCGAGGGGTTCGTTATGGACACCGACTGGCTGGGAAGTATCGGGACGGGTGTTGAGATGAACCTCGGATATCTTCCGGTAATAAGGGTGAATTTTGTAAGAAAGACCGATTTCAGGACAATTGATGACGACACCCGTATCGACGTCTTTCTTGGATTCAATTTTTAGTATCCAATATCCAGGATGGAAAAATCATTTCCCGGTCTTTTCAAAGACACCAAGAGCCATCTCATACCTGTTGAACGGAGCGCTGACCTGAGCGCCGGCGATGCGTGGCAATAGCTTGTCAAGGATCTCCACCGCGATCTCCACACCTGTCATCATGGCTTTTTCTCCGGTACCGGCAGTTTTCATTCGCTCCAGTATCTCATCCGGGACAGAGACTCCGGGAAGTTCATTGTTCATGAATTCGGCGTTCTTGAAGCTTGTGAGTGGCCATATCCCCGCTATTACGGGTATCTTCCGCGATTCAGCCCGTTCAATGAATCTCTCGAATACTTCCAGGTCGAATACGGGTTGTGTTATCGCGAATTCAGCCCCGGCTTCGACTTTCCAGTGGAATCTATCCATTTCCAGCTCGAAATCTGCCGCGCCCGGATTGACGCCTACACCGGTGAAGAACGATGTCGGACTTCCCAGTGGATGGTTTCCGATGTCGCGCCCCCGGTTCAGGCTGAAGACCACATTTGTGAGGCCTATCGCATCGATATCGAAGACTGACGTCGCGTCGGGATAGTCACCTGTTTTTACAGGATCGCCTGTGATGATCAGAATGTTTCGCAGGCCAAGCGCATGAGCACCGAGAATATCTGACTGCATTCCAAGAATATTTCTGTCACGGCAGCAGTAGTGAAGGACCGTCTCAATCCCGCATTCCTTCTCAATAAGTACTGCCGAGGAGAGAGCACTCATCCTGGATGATGCCCTGGGGCTGTCGGGAATATTGATGGCGTCGACGCCGCTGTCGGAGAGAAAGCTGGCCGCCTTGAGTATTTTCTCCGGGTCACAGCCCCTGGGTGGCACGAGTTCGACCAATCTCACGAATTCTCCCCTGGACACTTTGCCGGAAAGGGCAGATTTTTCTTCCAGGGGGATGGGGGAGACTTCGTATTCAGTATCTCTGGTCATGTCAGGAATGTTGATCCTGTGTACGGCTGGCAAGACTGATACAAGTGAATTTCTCATAGCCCGTGTATGTTCCGGAGTCGTACCACAGCAACCCCCGACCACCGAAGCGCCGGCGCTGACAAATCGCCTGGCGTATTCGGCCATGTATTCAGGGGAAGTCATATAGATGTTTCTTCCATCTACATTCTGCGGAATCCCGGCGTTCGGTTGAGCCGAGAGATAAGCGTCGACTACATCCGCCATTTTTTCGATTGCCTCAAGCATCATCCTTGGACCTACTGAGCAGTTGACTCCTACAACGTCAGCGCCCCATGAACTGAGCCTCATGGCGAACTCGCCCGGTTCGGTCCCATACATACCGAGCCCGTCCTGTTGCAGGGCCATCTGGGCGATGACGGGCAGATCGGATATCTTCCTGAGGGCTCTGATAGCTTGATGTATCTCGTTCAAATCGGAAAATGTCTCGAGGATGAAAAGGTCGACTCCGCCTTCAAGCAGGACCGCAGCCTGTTCGGCGAAAGCATCCCGTGCTTCCTCGTTTGATGTCGGCCCCCATGGTTCGATCCTTATTCCGAGAGGCCCTATAGCTCCGGCAACAAGACCCGTCTTGCCGGCAGCTTCTCTCGCGAGGGATGCGCCCGCGGCATTAATATCCTGGAGTCTTTCGTCGAAACCATGGAGTTTCAACTTGAAGCGGTTTGCCCCGAACGTGTTAGTCTCTATTACATCGGCGCCGGCCTTGATATAATCTGAATGAATCGACTTTACGAGATCGGGATCGGATAAGTTGATGGTATCGAAACAGCGGTTTATGAAAACACCTCTCTCATACAGCATGGTACCCATGGCACCGTCAAAGAGTACCGCACCTTCCGAAAGTCTTTTCAGAAACCTCGAAGACATCAGTTCTTCTTTCGATAAAAGTCGTTTATTCACAGGTCCAGGGTACTTCAATCTTGCATAAATACCTGCGGTAACCTAGTATATATCGTAATAATTTTTGATTGCAATCTTAAAACGATTAACAGGAAATGGAACAACGATGGCAAAAATGAGATGGTCTGAAAGTTGTATCCCGACTTTGAAGGAAGATCCGCGTGAAGCTGAGATCCCCAGCCACAAGCTTATGCTGCGGGCTGGCCTTATAAAGAAGCTGACCTCGGGTGTGTATACATTTCTTCCAACAGGATTCAAGGTCCTGAAAAGGATCGAGAACATCATAAGGGAGGAGATGGACGACGCAGGGTGTCAGGAAGTCCTGATGCCTATACTGCATCCGGAGGAGATATATGAAGAGAGTGGAAGGCTGAAGAGTTTCGGTCCGGAATTGTTCAAACTCCAGGACGGACGCAAGAGGACGTTCGCGCTCGGCCCTACACACGAAGAAGTGATCACCCTGGTCGCCCGCGACGAGATGAGAAGCTACAGGGATCTGCCTCAGTGCCTGTACCAGATACTGACGAAGTTCAGGGACGAGATCAGACCGAGATATGGTGTGATGCGGGCTCGTGAGTTCATAATGAAGGATGCCTACAGCTTTCATGTGTCTGACGAATCTCTGGACGTGACATACAGACGTCTGGAAAAAGCATATTGCAGGATAATCGAAAGGTGTGGGCTCGACTTTCGTGTCGTTGAAGCAGAATCTGGTTATATCGGAGGCAACGAGTCGCATGAGTTCATGGTCCTGGCTGACAATGGAGAGGACAGGATCCTCAGTTGTGATTGTGGTTATGCCGTCAATCTGGAACGAGCGACAGCCAGCGAAAAAGATGAAAAACGCGGCGCTCCCGGAACTGGCGCCTTTAAAGAAGTAGAGACACCAGACCAGAAAACGGTCGGAGATGTCGCCTCATTTCTCGGCGTCACTTCCCGTGAGATCGTAAAAACCCTTCTCTACAGGAGTGGAGAGAAAAATATAGCCCTTCTTATCCCGGGTGACCGGGAGGTCAATGGTATAAAACTGGTCAGGATCCTCGACGACCCAGAGATCCGGTTTCTGGAGCCGGGGGAAATCAAGGAGTTTACCGGGGGTCCCGTCGGCTTCTCCGGACCTGTAGGACTACCCGCGGGGACGAGTATATACGCCGACAATCTGATAGGATCTTTCGACAGTATGATAGTGGGAGCCAACAAGGAAGATATGCATCTGAGGGATGTTGTGGCTGGCCGCGACTTTGAGATTGCCATGTCGGGTGATTTTACGATGGCAAGGGAGGGTGATCTCTGTCCGAAGTGCGCGTCGAAGATGAATAAAAGTAACGGGATCGAGGTAGGCCACATCTTCAAACTCGGAACGAAATACTCCAGCGCCATGAAAGCGACTTTCCTGGATGACAAAGGTAAAAGCCATCCCTTCATCATGGGCTGCTATGGATTCGGAGTGAGCAGGATGGTCGCGGCTGCGATAGAACAACACCATGATGAAGACGGGATAATCTGGAATCCTGCCATTGCGCCATTCGATGTTATCCTTCTGCCATTGAATACGAATGATGCCGAGGTAATGAAAGTGGCGGAGGAGATCGAGTCCGGGCTTCACGAAAGAGGATTGAGCGTACTGACAGATGACAGGAGCCTCAGCCCGGGTGTCAAGTTCAAGGATTCAGAGCTCATCGGAATTCCGCTGAGAGTCACAATCGGTAAGAAGCTGAAAGATGGCAAGGTCGAACTCTTCCAGAGAGCAACCCGACAGGTAGATGATATACCTGTCGGTGATGTTCTGGAAAAAATTCTGGAATTTGCAGGGGATTAGGATTCTTTTGTCACCCTGGAAAGTCTTGATTTAAGACGGGCGGCAGTTCTGTGATGAATAATCCCTTTTCTGACGGTCTTGTCGATGACAGAGACGATGCCAGGATAGCTGTTACGGACGGTCTCGGTATCTTCGATAGCCTTGAAGGCCTTGATAGCCTTACGGAGACCGGACCGGTGCACCCTGTTTCTCAGGCGCCTCGTTTCGTTCTGTCGCATTCTCTTCTCAGTAGACTTATTATTCGGCATATAGTTTCACCTCCAACGATTGCATAACATAATAGAAGGAGAAGGGTTTGTCAAGTGGACAGACTGATAAATTAAAGGAAAGATTGAAAGAGCTGCCCGACTCTCCCGGTGTATACCTGATGAAGGACCAAAAGGAGAGGGTTATTTATGTGGGAAAGGCCAAAGTCCTGAAAAACAGGGTGAGGAGCTACTTTCAAAGTGCTGAGAATCTCGACAGCAAGACCGTAGCTCTCGTATCCCGTATAGTATCAATAGATTACATTGCTACAGAGAACGAAGTCGAAGCGTTGATGCTTGAGAATAACCTGATCAAGGAGTATCGACCGAAGTACAATGTCAGGCTGAAAGACGATAAGAAATACCCGTTTTTGAAACTTACCGTAAAGGAAAGATTTCCAAGGCTTTTTCTCACCCGGATCGTCAAAAATGACGGCAGCGAATATTTCGGGCCATACGGGAATGCCGGATCTGTGAGGAGAACACTTGAATTGATCAGGAATATCTTTCCGTTAAGGACATGTCCAAGCACTAAACTCGGGAGCGACAGGGAGAGGGAATGTCTCAACTTCCAGATCGGGCGATGTTCCGGCCCATGTACGGGAAAGATAGACGAGCAGTCGTATGCATCACTGGTCAGGCAGGTAAGGCTTTTCCTGAAAGGAAAAACTGGCAGACTCCGGAGAATACTGGAAAAGAGGATGGATTACCTTTCGAATCAGATGAGATATGAGGAGGCATCGGTCGTGAGGGACCAGATCGCCGCGATCAGCCGGATTTCCGAGCGTCAGCATGCCGTCGACCCGGTGGGAGGAGACGAGGACGTGGTTTCTATCGTCTATGAGGGCATCTCGGCATGCGGTGTTGTGATGAGGATCAGGGATGGGCGCATCCTCGGTTCGGATTCTTTTATGATCCCCGATACGGTCGAAAAGGATTCCAGCAGGGTAATGAGCTCTTTCCTTCAACTCTATTATCATACATCGATGGATATCCCTGGATTGATCCAGGCCCAGGTAATGCCGGAAGACGCCGACGTGCTCGCGGAATGGCTTTCAGCAAAACGCGGTAAGAGTACAAGGATAGCCGTTCCTTCCAGGGGTGGCAGGAAAAAACTGGTCGATCTCGCGGAAAAGAACGCTATGATGAAGCTTGTGGCAGATTCCGGACGCAGTTCTTCCTCGATCAGCGTTCTGGCGGGTCTTAAAAAAGTACTTGGGTTGAATTCCACGCCATTCAGGATAGAGGCGTTCGACATCTCAAATATCCAGGGTACGGATGCGGTCGGGTCGATGGTCGTATTTGAAAATGGCAGGGCAAGGCGTAACGGATACAGACATTTCAGGATCAGGACAGTCGAGGGGATGGATGATTTCGCGATGATGGCCGAAGTACTGTCCCGGCGGGCGGGCGCACTTAAAAGCGGGAAGCAGCGCAGTCCCGACCTGATTGTCATCGATGGTGGCCGCGGACAGGTGAATGCCGCGGTAAAAGCATTATCAGTAAACGATATAAGCGGCATTCCTGTTGTGGGTCTGGCAAAACGGAACGAGGAGATCCATATGGCGGGATATGCGGGCGTCATAAGGCTTTCGAGGAGAAACGAAGCACTGAGATTCCTTCAGAGGATGAGAGATGAAGCTCACAGGTTCGCTGTGGAGTATCACAGAAAGCTTCGAAGAAGAAAAATATCGACTTCCGAGCTCGATGGAATAGACGGGATAGGCGAAAAGAGGAAGATCAAACTGCTTATGGAGTTCGGCAGCCTGGAAGGGATCAGGAAAGCAGGGATAGATGAGATCGCCTCGATCCCCGGCATCGGAACACGCATCGCGGGAAAGGTGTATGGCGGTCTTCATGAAGAATGATTCCCGTTCTGAAATCGAGGTCATGATAGATCTTTATCTTGATCATCTCGCTGTAGAGAAGGGTTTATCGCAATTAACGATTACAGCATACGGGCGTGACCTCCTGGTATACGTGAGGTACCTGAAAGACGCCGGAATCGATTCGCCTGCCTCTATAGACCTGTCCTCCAGCCTTGGTTTCGTGGCGGCTACGTCAGATGGCAGATCAGCTTCCAGCAGAGCAAGGATGCTCAGCGCTGTAAAGGGTTTTCATCGTTTTCTTTACAGGGAGGGAACGATGCGCTCTCTCGATGTACGGGGGATATCTTCGCCTAAAATAACAAGGAGGATCCCGTTCGTATTGACACAGGTGGAGGTAGAGCAGCTTATGTCTGCCACCTGTGACGAAAAAAGCGGTGTGCGCGACAGAGCTATGCTGGAGTTCGCGTATTCTACCGGCATGAGAGCATCGGAGATCTGCGATCAGAAGATAGAGAATGTCGATCTGGACTCGAGGATAGCGCGTGTCAGGGGAAAGGGGGGGAAGGAGAGGATCGTTCCCTACGGAAAAGCCGCCGCCGCGGCCCTTTCGGACTATCTCAATGGACCGAGGGAAAAAGTCTTGAAAGGAGAGTCCTCCATATATCTTTTTCTGAATTACAGGGGAAGGAGGATATCGAGGGTCAGTTTCTGGAAGATCATAAAGAAATACGCCAACAAATCCGGGTTGCCGGCAGATGTCACTCCCCACACCCTGAGACATTCTTTTGCCACACACCTGGTCGAAGGGGGAGCGGATCTGCGCACAGTCCAGGAACTTCTGGGACATTCGGATATTTCGACTACCCAGATCTATACCCGGCTCGACATGGAATACCTGCTGGAAGTCCACCGGACTTTTCACCCGCGTGGTTGAAACAAAGAGTTGACATCGGCCACTTCTTTTCATAGCATTACCCGGACATGATTTTCATGTGATCACAGGAAGCTATTGGCGGTAATTCTGTTACAGCGAATTAGAGGGTAGATGGCATATCAGATAAGGCTTTCACAGTTCGAAGGGCCGTTGGATCTGCTTCTTCATCTGATAAGAAGAGACAAGATCAATATATACGACATCCCGATATCACATATCACCAGGGAATATCTCTCATACATCGATGTCATGCGTGAGCTCGAACTTGCTATGGCTGGTGAATTCTTTGTCATGGCCGCGACACTTATGAGGATAAAGGCCCAGATGCTTCTCCCCAGGAGGGTTGAGGAAGAAGAGATGGAAGAAGATCCCCGGGAAGAACTGGTCAAAAACCTGATCGAATACAGAAAATTCAAAGAGGCCGCAAATCATCTTTCAGAGAAGGAAGAAGTCAGGAGACAGCTTTTCACAAGACCACCTTCCGTCATTCCCGCCGAATTCAACTCTGAAAAAGAGCGGGAGATGGAAGTCTCCGTTTTTGATCTGATGGACGCCTTCAGAAGCGTAATGGATGAATTGAAGAAGAAAGTCACCTACAGGATCGAACGCGAGACTTTCACGATAGAGGAGAAGATCGAGCATGTACGTGACAGCCTGGCAGAAAAGTCCGAGGTTCTTTTTACGGAGCTTCTTTCGGGTGCCTACGACAAACTTGAAGTCATAGTGACATTTCTGGCTATTCTGGAGATGATCAAGGCAGGAGAGCTTCTTGCCAGACAGATGCTGTCAGGTAACGATGTCTGGTTGTATCGCAGGGATGAGAACGAGAATGGAACCGCAGGAAATCTGTATGGAGCAGGAACAAAAACAGGATAACGTCAAATTGCCGGAGCTTGAAGGTGAGATAGAAGCTTATCTATTCGCATCCGATACTCCCATATCGCCCTCACGTCTTCAATCGATGACCGGTGTTACTTCAGTGAAAGATGTCAAGGGCGCGGTAAAATCTCTGGAGGATTTCTACAGGGAACACAGTAGAAGTTTCGGTATTGTCGAAGTCGCGGGTGGTTATCAGCTGGTCACTCTCCCGGAATATGCCGACAGAGTCGCAAGGCTTTTCAAAAGCCGCAGGAAGGCGAGGCTTTCCCGGCCGGCTCTTGAGACCCTGGCTATTATAGCATATAAGCAGCCGATCAACAGGCTGGCTATCGAAGCGATCAGGGGTGTCAATTGCGATGGTGTTCTCACTACGCTGATCGACAGGGAACTCGTAACGATCAGCGGCAGGGGTGAGGGTGTCGGAAAACCGTACCTTTATTCGACGACGACAAGGTTCCTGGAGTATCTTGGCTTGAAGGATTATCGAGAATTGCCGGATATGGCTGAACTTGAGAAAAATCTTATGGATCTGGAACTGATCCCAAGACCCCGCGACGAGGCTGGGGATGCTTACGTTCATTCAGCAACGGATCATGATATATCACCTGACAGTAAAAACTCTGACGCACAGGCCGAAGATGCCGGATCTTTGGATAATTCCGGTGATGATCCGGATAAAGAGGCAGAGCCCGTTATTGAGGGTGAGGACTCCGGGCAAGTAGTAGATGAGTCAGATAAAAGTGAAGATATATCCACGGATATGGAAGCCGATGAAGAAGATGGGAAAAACGCTGTCCAGTAATGAGTCCAATAATCAGGATCAATAGATTTCTAGCTTCCGCCGGACTCGGATCCCGCAGAAAATGCGAAGATCTCGTAAATGGAGGAAAAGTCTTCATAAACGGAAATCTCCTTACAGATCTTTCAACAACGGTTAATACGGAGTCGGATGTCGTAACGATCGATGGAAAGCGCATAGAGATCTCCGAACACAAAATAATACTGGTCCTGAACAAGCCCAGGGGGATCCTGAGCGCCGCCGTCGACGACAGAGATCGAAAGACCGTAATCGACCTCGCCAGAGATAAGGGTTTCACAGAAAGACTCTTCCCGGTCGGCAGGCTCGACATGGACACCTCCGGAATCATTCTGCTGACAAACGACGGCGACCTTTCATACAGGCTGACTCACCCAAAATACAAAATTGATAAGACGTATATTGTCACAATCGATGGGAAGATATCTACTTCAACGCTAAGGGCGATCAGGTCTGGAGTCCGACTTGAGGATTTCACTACTGCTCCCTGCAAAGTCCTTATTCTCAAAGAAGACGAGAGAAGGACAACACTTGAGATCATTATTCACGAAGGAAAAAAAAGGCAGATCAGAAGGACGTTTCGGAAATTCGGGCACAGGATCATCGACCTGCACAGAGCAGCACTGGGGAATCTCTTCTTCGAGGATCTGGCGCCAGGGGAGATAAGGATGCTGACAAATGAGGAAAACAGGATCCTTAGAGAAAAGTCGGGGCTATTGAAAAGGAGTTTTTAATGAGTGTTAAGGACTTGATGAAGCGGCATCTTCAGAATGTAAAACCTTACATTCCCGGCAAACCGGTCGAGGAATTGAGAAGAGAAAAGAATATCAAGGGTGAAATAATCAAACTTGCCTCGAATGAGAATCCCTATGAACCCCTGGACGAGATCAAGCGGGCCATAATGGACGAGATAAGCCAGCTGGGTCGTTATCCTAATTCTGGAAGTCATTACCTCAGTCACGAACTGGCTGAACATCATGGGGTGGAGCCCGGGCAGATATTTGTCGGAAACGGTTCGAACGAGATACTCGACCTGCTTGTCAGAGCATTTATCAACCCGGGAGAGGAAGCCGCTTACCCATTTCCAAGTTTCATTGCCTATCCCCTCATTTGCCAGCAGGCTGGCGTGGCCGAGATCAAAGTTCCACTGAAAGACTACCGGCTTGACCTGGTTGCCCTGAAGGACGCTTTGACTCCCGCGACAAAAATGGTCTTCATCTGCAACCCGAATAATCCGACAGGAACCTACGTGACAGCAAGTGAAGTCGACACCTTTCTCGAAGGTCTGCCTGACGATATACTGGTAGTATTCGATGAGGCATATTTTGAATATGTCACAGCTGATGATTACCCTGACACAAAAAGTATTCTGGGAAAACGTGAGAACATCATCATCCTCAGGACATTCTCCAAGGCCTTCTCTCTTTCAGGACTCAGGATCGGGTATTCGATCTCACATGTGGATCTTGCCACCTGCCTGCATATGGTGAGGCAGCCATTCAATGTGAACCGGATAGCCCAGATAGCGGCAAGGGCTGCTCTCAGGAGCAGGGATGGCCTGAAGGAACGGATAGATGAGAACAACCAGCAGAGAGAATGGGTCGGCGACAATCTTAGAAAACTGGGATTCGATGTTCCTGCATCTCAGACAAACTTTCTCCTTGCTGTCCCGCTTGAAGATAAACATGAGAATCTTGTCGGAAAGATGATGGACAGGGGAGTCATTGTCAGATCCGCGAATCCATGGGGATTGGGCAAGGAAGCTTTCAGGGTCTCAATGGGGACTCCGGAAGAAAACAGGATCTTCCTGGACGTACTTGGCAGCATTCTGGAAACATGACATCAGCCCGCGGATCCTGAGGACCAGGATCCGGACGCAAGAAAGTTTTTATGAAGGATATTATTGTCACTATCGACGGACACGCTGGTTCGGGCAAAAGCACGACCGCAGCGCTTCTCGCCGACAGGCTTGGACTGATGTACCTTGATACCGGGGCTATGTACAGAGCTGTTACATACGCGGTGATCAGCCGGGGTATCGATCCTGAGGATGAGGAAAAAGTCTCCGGGATCGCAGAAACTATTTCCATCGAGTTGAAGGATTCAGACGGTAGACCTGTTTTCTTCCTTGACGGAGAGGAAGTAGAGTCAAAGATCAGGACATTGGAAGTCTCCAACGCTGTTTCGCCTGTCAGTCAGCACCGGGGTGTCAGAAAATCGATGGTCAGGATACAGAGGAAGATCGGGGCCGGAGGAGGGATAGTCGCGGAAGGCCGAGACACGGGAACGACTGTCTTTCCATCTGCTGAAGTCAAGGTGTTCCTGGAAGCTGATACAGAAGCGAGGGTCGAAAGAAGGGTCGCCCAGATGCGCTCTATGGGAATGGATCCGGATCCTGAAGAGATAAGACGCAATATTGCTGAAAGGGACAGTATAGACTCCGGCAGGGAACACAGCCCGCTCAGAAAGGCCCCGGGCTCTGTAGTAGTCAATACATCGACGACCACCATAGAGGGACAGGTCGATATAATAGAAAAAGCAGTCAGGAAAGAATATGAAAGATTGTCGCAACTGCGGATCCAGCGCGGCCAACCTTCGGGATCGCGAAAAGCCCCCATCTACTGGCGCATTACAGTGGGGGCAGTGTATTGTTTTTTCAGGATCGTATTCGGCCTGAAGGTGTATGGGATGGAGAATCTCTTGTACAGGGAGAATTTCATTATTGCATCGAACCACATCTCTTATGCGGATCCTCTGCTGGTCGGTTGCGTCGTGAAGCGGGAAATCTGGTTTATGGCAAAGATAGAGCTGTTTAAAAACAGGTTTTTAGGATGGCTGATAAGGAAATACCACGCGTTTCCCGTAAAGCGTGGGGCGGCTGACCGAAAATCTATCAAGGTGATATTCGAAAAACTTGCCGACGGATATTCGGTCCTGTTGTTTCCTGAGGGTACGAGATCCAGGACAGGGGAAATAGGGAAATTAAAGTCCGGACTTGGCTTTATCGCGATGAGTACTGGCAAGAGTATCGTTCCGGTCTTTATAAAGGGTGCCGGCATGCTCGGCAGGTGCATGATGCGAAAAGAAAAGCTGGAAGTCCGCATAGGTCGGCCGATAAGACTGAATCCTGATTATGTTCCGGAAGACAGAAAATCAGACTACGAAATACTGGCTGGAATGATATCTGAATCCCTGAAGGTGCTTAAAGATGAATCGGAAGCTTGAAGTCGTCTGTTCTCCTCACACAGGATACTGTTTCGGGGTTAAAAGGGCCATGACACTCATTGAGGAAGGTCTCTCAAAGAATGGACTCCGGATATATACCATCGGTGACGTGATACACAATCCCCAGGCCGTTCGGAAGCTCATGGAAAAAGGCGTCATCCCCGTTGATTCAATGGATGAGCTGGGAGCAGGAGACACTCTGATAATCAGGGCTCATGGGGTCGATCCTTCGATCAGGGTACAGGCTGAAAAAATGGGGATCAAGCTTATTGATACAACATGCCCCTTCGTGCGGAAGATACAGGAATATGTCGAAAAAATGTCCATGGAGGCGCGGCAGGTCATAATCATTGGAGATTCAAGTCATCCCGAGGTCAAGGGCATTGCCGGACGAGCTGAAGGAGGAGTGATCATTATTGATTCTCAATCTGATGCCATGAAAGTCGAAGGAGTCCAACAGGCCGGGGTCGTTATCCAGACCACCTACGCGCGTGAAAAAGCCATGGGTATAATAGAGATACTTCGCAGGAAGATTCCCGACCTGAGGAGTTATGACACTATATGCCAGGCAACTACACTCAGACGAGAGGCGACTCTCGAACTTGCCCGCTCAGTCGATATGATGCTGGTGGTAGGAGGCAAGAGAAGTTCAAATACTAAAAGACTTTACAAGATGTGTATCGATTCAGGGATAGAGGCAAGATTTATCGAGACATCGAAAGAGATTTTGCCTGAATGGTTCGAAAAGTACAGAAAAATAGGACTCGCGACAGGGACATCGACTCCAGAATGGGTCGTCAGTGATGTCTTGCAAAGACTTCACGAAATAGCTGCCAGTATCTGACAACTCAAAAGCCCCTCCTGAACAGTCAAAAACCGCTTGCGATTCTTTTCGTAAGGACCTATCATAACTCTGTTAAAATCCATATGAAAGGGGCGATTAATCGATGCACGAAGAAAAATTCGAGGAAACACAGCAGGGCACCGGAATATCCGGGACAACCGGTAAGGAGGAGACTGGCGGAACCAAAATCAACTCCACCAAGTATTCCTACCTGGCCATGTTCGAGGCGGTGACTCCCGGGGAAATCGATTCCGATTTTGAGGAGGGAGAAGACTGGCTCGAAATCGCGGGAGGTATCCGCACAGAGGCCGATGAACTGAAGGAAGGCAAGATCGTAAAAGGTACTGTCTATTCAGTTCACGAGAAAGAGATCATTCTCGACGTCGGATTCAAGAGTGAGGGTACAATTCCCATCAATGAATTCGCCAATTGTACAGAGGTCAAAAAAGGTGACGTCTTTGACGTTTTTCTTGAGAAGATGGAAAATCAGGACGGACTGATTGTCCTTTCAAAGATGAAAGCCGACTTCCTCAAGGCCTGGAACGAGATCAAGGAAGCATATGATGACGCAAGTACAGTCAATGCCCTGGTAGACAGAAGGATCAAGGGTGGGCTGGTCGTCAAATTGATGGGAGTCGACGCGTTCCTTCCGGGATCGCAGATCGCTCTCCGCCAGGTCCCGAATCTTGACGATCTTATCGGCAAGGAACTCGATTGCAAGATCATCAAGCTTAACAAGAGAAGAAGAAACATCGTCGTTTCCCGCAGAGTCGTGCTGGAAGCCGAGCGTGAGGAAAACAAGAAGACTCTCCTCGCCGAGATAGAGGTCGGAGAGATTCGCGAAGGTATCGTAAAGAATATCACCGATTTCGGCGCGTTTGTCGATCTTGGTGGTATCGACGGGCTTCTACACCTGACAGATCTCACATGGGGCAGGGTCAGCCATCCTTCGGAAGTAGTAGCTATCAGTGACAAGCTGAAGGTCAAGGTCCTTGATTTCGACAAGGAAAGAGAGAGGATCTCCCTCGGCCTCAAGCAGCTCACGCCATATCCGTGGGAAGGTGTCGAGGAACGCTATCCAATCGCTAAGAAGATGAGAGGCAAGGTAGTCTCGATCACCGATTACGGTGCTTTCGTTGAACTTGAAAAAGGCATCGAAGGCCTTATACATATCTCGGAGATGTCCTGGACACGACATGTAAAGCATCCTTCCAAGGTCGTTGCGATCGGCGATACAGTGGAAGCTGTCATCCTGAATGTCGACAAGGAACACGAGAAAATATCGCTTGGCCTTAAACAGCTGGAACCGGACCCATGGAAAGCTCTCGAGAGTAAGTACCCGGCCGGAACCAGATTGAATGGCAAAGTCAGAAACCTGACTAATTTCGGCGCATTTGTGGAAATCGAAGACGGCATCGATGGCCTCGTTCATATTTCCGACATGTCATGGGCAAAGAGGATAAGGCACCCGTCGGAAATGGTCCGAAAAGGTGACGAAGTCGAAGTAGTCGTCCTTGAGATCGACAGCTCGAAAAGAAGGATCAGCCTGGGAATGAAGCAGACGAGAGAAAATCCATGGACGGATCTGGCCAACGAGTTCACTGTCGGCACGGAAACGCCAGGAATTATCTCGAGGATCCTTGACAGGGGTGCTGTAGTAGAGCTCAGGACTGATGTAGAAGGCTTTGTCCCTCTTTCCCATCTAGGGATCGACGGTATCAAGAAGCCTACCGAGCACTTCGATACGAATAACAAACTTCCTCTGAAAGTCATCAAGATGGATCCCCAGAACAAACGCATCGTCCTTAGCGTTAACGCGTTTTTCGAGGGAAAACCCAAGGAAGAGCTGGATGAGTTCAGAGAGAAATTCCCGAGAAGAGAGGTCAGTAGTGATTCGGCGGATGATGCTGGAGATATTGCTGAACCATATGATGATGCTTATCAGGAAGATGTCGCTGCCGAGAAGGCTCCTGAGCCTGAAGCAGAGACAGTCGAAGAACCTCTGGATGAGGTGAAGACCGACGAGACTCCCGATGCTGAACCTTCCGAACCTGCGGTTGAGGAAAAAGCCGTTGAAAAAGAAGTTTCAGAAGAAACAGCCGTCGAAGAAGAAGCTTCAGAAGAAACAACAGACGAAGAAGCAGTTTCAGAAGAAGCAACAGACGAAAAAGCTGTAGAGGATGAAGAGAAGAAGGATTAGGCCAAGTAGTTAAGGCTTGTCTTTTTTATGCGGAGTGAGGGTGGTCTGAAGCCTTCACTCCGCTTTGTATGATATGTGCAATCTGAGAGGGCACGGTCTGGACATCGAAAAATCATTCTCAATAACGACCCTTGGCTGCAAACTGAATCAGTTTGAGTCGGAGTGTATCAGGCAGGAACTTATCCGCCTTGGCTGGGAATGCAGGGATTTCGGGACGAAGGTGTCTTTCAGCATTATTAATACATGTACGGTCACGGGCAAAACGGATTCACGCTGCAGGAATGCGGTACGGAGAGCAAAACGCGCGTCCCCCGAAAATCTTGTGGTGGTCACCGGGTGCTACGCTGAAGTGACTCCGAAGGCCCTCGAAATGATGAGCGAGGTCGATTTCGTGCTGGGAAACAGCAAAAAGGCTTCCATACCTTTCGAACTTGAAAGACTGGCAGGAAGTAAATCGGATCTCGCTTTCGAATCATCCCCCGAAAAATTCCTTTACGGTATTGATGATTTCAATAAACATTCGAGGGCATTTATCAAGGTCCAGGAGGGGTGCGATTCATCCTGCACATACTGCATCATTCCGAGGGCGAGAGGCTCGAGCAGAAGCATTTCCAGGGATGATGTCATCGCACAGGTTGTCAGACTCGAAAATAACGGTATCGAAGAGGTAGTCCTGACAGGAATACATATTGGCCGTTATGGATATGATCTCCCAGGTGCGATGAAGCTGGACACTCTCATTTCTGATATATTATCCCATACGGATAAAGTCAGGTTGAGGCTGAGTAGTATAGAGATGAACGAAGTGAGTGACGGCATTCTCTCATTGATGGTATCGAGCGAAAGGCTGGCTTCTCACCTCCATATCCCATTGCAGAGCGGTGATGAGGATATCCTCAAGGCAATGAACCGACCTTATACAGCAACTGATTTCAGGGCTAAAATAGATAAAGTGAAGAAGTCATCCATGGATATATCGATCGGTACTGATATAATCACCGGCTTTCCGGGAGAGACAGATAGCAGGTTTCGAAATACGAGGAATTTTCTCAAGGCTCTGCCTTTTGATTATTTCCATGTCTTCGCTTTTTCGAGAAGGTCCGGGACTCCGGCGGATACCATGAACGATCAGGTATCACCGGAAACAAAAAAATCGAGGAGCAGGAAACTTATCCGCCTCGGCAAAAAAAAGAAATTCGAATTCATGCGCTCCAGGACCGGGAAAAGGGATGTGGTCCTTGTGCAGAGAAAAGCAAAGCGTTACTCAAGGTTCTTGACTGGTCTAACAGGGAATTACTGCGAAGTCAGCCTTAAGGCACCTTCTTCGAAATATGGAAAACTCTGTCCGGTGGATATCACCCATTATTCGCGGGGCAGGCTTTACGGTACATTGAGCGAGTAGAATGTCATTTACAGGGAAGGTCAAAAGTACCTGATATGATGAAAGCATATTATGAATCTTTCGGCTGTCAGATGAACGCATTTGACACAGAAGTCATCGAATCCATGATGACAGCATCCGGGTTTGAGACCGTACAATCGGCCGAAATGGCTGATGTCATAATCGTTAATACCTGCAGTGTGAGAGAAAATGCGGAACAGAGAGCCATTGGTCGACTGAATGATCTTTCGAGGAACAAGGCTGTTCTGGTGGTATGCGGATGTATGGCACAGAGGATGGGAGACAGCCTTTTTGACAAAGTATCGGGATTGTCCCTGATAGTAGGGCCAGACAACTACCTTGAGCTTGTATCCGCCGTAATTTCGATTATTGAAGGCGGAGAAAAGAATGTGATCACAGGGCAGGATGGTAAGGCTGCCTATCGCCTGGGATCGACCGGCAGCGAGAAGGGCGGGAGGGTATCCCGTTTTCTTTCGATTACCCGTGGATGCGAGAACTTCTGTTCCTACTGCATAGTTCCTTATCTCAGAGGCGCCGTGAGGAGCCGGGATATCGCTCAAATCCTGCGTGAGGTGAAGATCCTCACTGCAGCCGGTACTGAAGAAATCACTCTTCTCGGTCAAAACGTAATGGCCTACAATCGGGACGGAGTTGATTTCGCAGGTCTCATCCGCCATATCCTTGAAAACTCTGATATCAGGCGATTGAGATTCCTGACCACACATCCCCGAGATGTAAACACGCAGATATTCCAGATAATGAAGGAGGATCCACGGCTGTGTCCTCATATCCATCTTCCATTCCAGGCAGGAAGTAATCGCATACTTTCCATGATGGGAAGAGGATATACCAGGGAACATTATCTTGATATTATCTCTGAAGCACGTGAGATCATGCCCGATCTTGCAATCTCGACAGATATCATAGTCGGATTTCCCTCGGAAACGGACTCTGATTTCGAGGAAACGCTTGATATTATAAGGAAGTGCAGATTCGATTCGGCTTTTACATTTAAATATTCACCCAGAGAGGGTACGGAAGCATACAAAATGGACGATGACGTTTCTTCGGAACTGAAGAAGGAAAGACTGAAAAGGCTGAATAGCCTGGTCCAGAAGATAAGAAAGGACATCCTGGAGTCGAGGATCGGGCTGATTGATGAAATCCTCCTTGACGCTAGGGTAAAAAAAGGGGAAAATCTTTTCTGGAAAGGTCGAACGCCGCATTTCAGAAATGTTCTCGTAAGTAGCGACGATCTGAACCAGGGAGAGATTCTGCGAGTCTCTCTCTCAGGGATAAGAAACTTCACTTACCTTGGTGAAGTGGTGTGAAGGAGGTAAAATTCGTGTGGATCTTTCGTGGTATCATTCTTCTTGTCGGTTTTGTCGGCCTCAGCTGGCTTGGAACGAGAAACGCAGGCACCCGAGTGACATTTCATTTTTTTACAAAGACATTCGTCGATGTTGAGTTGAATGTCATCATGTTAGTTACTTTTATCTCGGGAATGATTGCATGGGCTATTGGAGCCTGGATCAGGGAGGCTCAACTCAGGCTGCATCTTGTCAAGGAGAGGAAGCTCAATAAAAAATTAAAAGTAGAGATCTCAGATCTCAGGACTCTTCCGCTCGAGGATGACGAAGTCGTCGATTCGGATCCCGTACAATAGAAAGAATTCATCATGGGAATAGATACTATCAGTTTCAAGGCAATACTCCTTGTTATCCTCTGTATCGCAGCCGTGATTCTGCTGGTCATGCTTTTTCTTCAGAAAAAAAGAAAACGTAGAACATCCGGGACTGGCTATATAGAAGCTCTTTACGCATTGATCGATGGAGACAGGGATAAAGCGTTCAAGCTGCTTACGAAAGCAGTCAAAAACGGGGAATCAGATATAGGCGCGTATATACAGCTCGGCAATCTTCTGCGTGAGAGAAAAATGCCGGAGAAGGCACTTCAGATACACAGGAGCCTTACAGTCAGGCGTGACCTGGGGTATGACGAGGAAAAAGCTGTACAGATCGCTCTGGCGGAAGATCTCTCAGAGATGGGAAAGATGGATAGAGCGATAGGAGCCCTCAACTCTATTCACAAGCGTAAAAAGGATGTCGATATAGCAAGGACACTTCACCGGCTGTATCACAGGAAGGGTGATTACGAGAACGCTTTCTCCATGCTGAAAGCCATTTCTAATATTGACCCGGCGACAGGCCCCTGGGAGAGAAGCGCGTATCTCGTCTGTGTAGGAGCAATCCTCTATGACATGAACGAGAAAACAGAATCAAGGGCTTATCTGAAAAAGGCACTCAAGGAAGACGGATCGTCCGTACCTGCTCTTTATTTGTCAGCGATTGTCGAGGCTGATGGGGGCGACAGTGAGGCTGCCGTGCAGATGTGGCATCGTCTGTTAGTAGAGGATATCACGTTTCTCGAAGAAATACTTCCTGATCTTCAGAAAGCACTTTTTGAATCGGGGGATTATGAACGTCTCGAACTTCTTCTTGATGATCTTTCTGAAAAGCACCCATCGGATCCATTAGTCAACATCGCTCTCGCGGACCTCTTCCTGAAAAAGGGAGACACACGAAAAAGCATCTCTGTCCTGCGGGAAGCGAAGCCCTCGGGCGGACTGGCCGACTATCTTAAGGTCATTAAGCTTGCGGCCGCCTACCTGGAAACTGGATCGGAGATGGATGCCCGGAAGGTGTTAACCGAGAAAAGGAATTTCCCAAACTCCCGCCTCGCCTACATCTGTTCGTCATGTGGAGAGAGATCGACCACCCCTCAACATTACTGCAGGAATTGTTCGAGTCTCAACACTTTCAGAACGGAAGAATAATCTTTATTATCCGAAGAATAGCACTTGCTCTGACAATGGTAGTCGTGGGTTCCGCGATATTGCAGGGAGCATCTTTGAACTTCAGGGCTGTCCGGAAAGAGATCAACCGCAAAGAGTATGACAATGCCCGAAATACGATTGAAAAAAATATTGATGGACTCAGTGGCAAGCATCTCGACCAGGCCAGGATGATGCTCGCATCAGTGGAAACTAAAACTGAAAGAGCTGTCAGGCTGTACAGAGAAATCATCTCTTCCGGTCGCAAGCGGGAAGCTTTCAAGGCAAGAGTAGAACTTGCGAAGATTTACTATTCTCTTGGCAGTTACAGGGAAGTCCTCGAAACGCTTGGGCGGATTCCTGGCGACTCTCGCTCCGAGGAAAGAATGGAAGCTCACTACTTCAAGGGGCTTGCAAGTAAGCAGCTGGGAGATTCTGAAAAGGCGGAGATCGAATTCGGACTGGTAGACAGAGGAGAGTATCTCTACTGGGGCTACATGGCTCTCGCGGAGATCGACATACAATATGGCAGGGTCGGAGCGGCTGTAGAAAGATACGAGACGATAGCGGGAAGTCACTCAAATCCGGTTGCAGGATTCAAGCTTGGTGAGTGCTACGAGATACTTGGAGAGCAGGAAAAAGCAATAAATGTATACGGCAATTTAACAAGACTTTTTCCTGAGTCATTGGAAGCACCTCAGGCGAGGGAAAAACTCCGGGTACTTGACAGGATCACCAGCAGGAAGAAACCGATTGCCTCAAAAGGAGGTGAAAGGGAAGAGACTGCTGTAAGTAGGATTGATGACGCGCCGACATCGGACCAACTCTATACGTTACAATTTGGCGCTTTCAGTGTTAGAGAAAACGCCGATATATTTGCCGACAAACTCAGAAAAACTATCGAAGGCCTCAGGGTGGAAGTAAGCGAGAGCAGGGGTAGAATATGGTACAGGGTCAGGACAGGCAGATACCCGAATCGTGAAAAAGCGGAAGCAGACGCGTTGAGATTCATGGAGCAGACCGGATATTCAAGCAAAGTCCTTCCTCTCGAGTAGATGAGACCCAAAGCCACCCCTCTGATGACTCAGTATCAGGATATCAGGGACAGATATGATGACGGTATCCTTCTATTTCAGGTCGGGGATTTTTATGAGACCTTTTATGATGACGCCAGGAAAATATCCAGAATACTCAATATCGCGCTGACTTCAAGAGACAAGAAGAATCCTATTCCTCTGGCTGGAGTTCCTATTCATGCCGTCAGTGCATATATCTCCAAATTGCTTGATCACGGCGAGAAGGTCATAGTCTGCGACCAGGTAGAGAAGCCAGGAGAAGGAAAAGGGGTTGTAAGGAGAGAAGTCACCGACATAATCACACCGGGAACATCACTGGAACCTTCGACGCTCCAGGAAAAAGAAAACAACTATATAATGTCGATCGTCTCGAAAGGTGAAAGATACGGTTTTTCGTTGATAGATCTCTCTACTGGAGAATTCAAGGTAGCTGAAGATTCGAAACAGATAGTAGAGAATCTCATCAGTGGTTTTCACGTCCGCGAATCCATAATCCCCGAAGGTGGGGATGTCCTGAGTACCCTGATCCTTGAAAATAACCCTGGATGTTCTGTCGAAAAAGCGCCTGGATATCTCTTTAACGAGAAAGAGGCTGAAGAAGAGCTGAAGAACCATTTCGGCGTAAATAACCTTTCTTGTTTCGGTATTGAAGATAAGGTCCTGGCCACAATAGCCGCGGGCGCCCTTTTGCGGCATATCAAAAATCTCAGAAATAATGAAATGGTACATCTTTCAAATATTCTGCTGATCGTGCCGGAAAATACGCTTTTTCTCGATGCAGAAACGGCTAGAAACCTTGAACTCATAGAATCGGTTCGTGGGGATTCTCCTGAAACGACCCTCATATATCATATGGACAGAACGAAGACTTCGGCAGGAGGCAGATGCCTGCGGAGCTGGATGATGCACCCATCGCGGGTAATTGAAGTGATCAATGAAAGACTCGAAGGAATATCTTCTATCGTATCCGACCAGATCATGATGAGATCATTGAGGTCTTCTTTGGCTGGATTCCCGGACATCGAAAGAATCCTTTCGAGGGTCACCACGGGACGGGCATCTCCAAGGGAACTTCTTTACCTTGTAGAGGCCCTTTCGAGAATTCCGGAGATTGTCAAGACATGCTCTGGTTTCGATGCGACGATAATTAGAAAAAACATCGAGATCGCTTCACAGCCAGACGACGTCTCTGATCTTATCAAGAGCAGCATTGACCCGGATGCTTCTTCCAAAGTAAAAGATGGTGGATTTATCCGAAAAGGATTTGACCCGGCTCTCGATATACTTATCGATGATTCTGAAAGCGGCCGACAATGGATAGCCGACCTCCAACGGCAGGAAAGAGAACGTACGGGAATACCATCTTTAAAAGTCGGATTCAACAGGGTATTCGGGTACTACATAGAGATCTCAAGGATCCACGAATCTAAAGTTCCGGATGACTATTCTGCCAAGCAATCTCTTGTATCGTCTCAAAGATATGTGACAGAGAAACTGAAAGAGCGAGAGACTCAGATACTTACAGCTGATGTCAGGCGTATAGAACTTGAAAAAGAGATATTCTCCAGGGTCTGTCTTGAGATTTCTGCCAGAAGCCATGTACTGCAGAAGATCGCTCAGGCCATCTCTATCCTGGATGTCTTGTCTTCACTGGCCGATCTTGCCATAGACAGGGGCTTCTGTATGCCTGAAGTAGACCACTCAGAAGATCTTGTTGTATCTGAAGGCAGGCATCCCGTGGTCGAAGCGATTTCCGGAAAATCATTCATACCGAACGATATAAACATAAGACCAGGCGAAAGACAGCTCCTTCTCATAACCGGACCGAATATGGGCGGAAAATCTACATATATACGCCAGGCCGCGCTGATAGCGATAATGGCTCAGATGGGAAGCTTTGTACCGGCAGCGCGCGCACGGATCGGGATAATGGACCGTATCTTTACGCGTGTCGGATCAAGCGATAACCTGGCACGTGGTCAAAGTACTTTTCTCGTTGAGATGGGGGAGACCGCCAGGATCCTGAATAATTGTTCGTCTAAAAGCCTTGTCCTCCTGGATGAGATCGGAAGGGGCACAAGCACCCTTGATGGTCTCAGCATCGCATGGGCAGTCACAGAATATCTTCTTGAAAATAAGACAAGGAGACCCCGGACTCTTTTTGCCACTCATTTTCACGAGTTGACTACCTTATCAGATAAATACCCAAGATTGAAGAATATGCGTGTCGAAGTAAAGGATTGGGGAGACAGCGTGGTATTTCTGTACAGGATAATAGAAGGGAAGAGCGACAAGAGTTACGGCATCCATGTCGCGCAACTCGCGGGTCTGCCAAAAAGTATAATAGAGAGAGCCTGGCAGCTTTTCAAGGAACTCGAAGAAAATCACGCAACCACTAGTACTAAAGATAGTTATACGTTTGTGCAATCATCTCTTTTTGAAAAGCCCGACCCTCTTCGCGAGAGGCTGAAAGGCCTTGATCCCGACCGAATAACGCCACTTGATGCTCTTCAGCTGCTTGCGAAACTCCATAGAATGTCAAAAGATAGCTAATGCCCTGACGTCTGGCTTGAGTCTTGCTTATTATAGAAGCGGATTAATTCGAGAGGCGTATATCGTGAAGTCGGTGAAGAATATTGCCATTCTTGGTGGTGGTGAAAAAGAACTCAATATCCTGAGTGAGTTTCATCGTAATCCTGTTTACCACATAATTGGTATATATGACAGGGATCCAAGGGCAGTAGGGCTTGAGATAGCTGAGATCATAGGAATTCCTGTTTTTACAGACAGTTCTTTCGTCGATTCTTTCAGAAAAGCTGATTATATCATTGTCACCGACGAGCGGCGTCGCTACGAAGAAGAGGTCATTCTCCTGAAGAAGGAGAATCTCAGGATCATCAATCCATCAGAAGCCGTGAATCACCTTGTAGCTGATACACCTAAAATTGACAAGCAGCCCCCTCCGTGGCCAGCGCACCTCGAAATGGCCTTGAAATATATAGAACGAATAACCGATCGGGAAAGGCTTCTCCGGTGGTTGCTCGAGATCTCCGTCAGAGCCGTCCAGGCATCTTCTGGATCGATCATGCTTTCCTCAGAAGAAACCGCCGAACTATATATCGGTTACGCAACTGGACTGAGCGCGGAAGTGGTAAGTAACACAAGGCAGAAGATAGGAGAGGGGATTGCGGGAAAGGTCGCTGAAGAAAAGAGTATACGGCTTATAACTAATATCGTGGACAACCAGTTGTATGCTCATGGCCGTGAAAGAAAAGATATTCAGAGCGCTATTTCGGCGCCTCTTGTCTTCGAAGATAAACTGATCGGTGTATTGAACATCTCCACCGACAGGAACGAACGGATACTTACAAACGTCGACATCGAGACCATAACCCTTCTCGCCGAAAAGATATCTCCAATCCTTGATCAGCACCTTCGAATAGATACGACAGGAATAAGGGAGAAGGAATTCGAGATAAGGAATTTCCTTGAATCTCTTTTTAAGTCCGAAGCCGGGTTCCATCACAAGTTCTCGGGACTCTGCAGGAAACTTTGCGAGACTCTGAATGCTGACACGGTCACCATTTACACGGCCACCGACGAGGGAGACTGGCTGATACTGGGGGGAAGTGACCAATATGAACAGTTCGCCGAAACTGCTCCCCGGATACATTGCCTCAAAGGCAGCCTGGCAAGAGCGTATCTTACAGGTAAAGAAATTCTTATGACTGAGGCGACGCATGACCCCAATCTCCAGATCAAGGAGAGCGGGGATTCGATTACGTCGATCTATCTTCCGCTGGTCCATAATGCGCCACTTGGTGTCCTGGTCATGGAATTTTCTGCGCTTGAATCACTCGAGCAATTTTTGAAGCTCAAAGATACATTGAGATTTCAGGTCGGTTTTTTCGCATATGCTCAACTCAGGGAACTTAAACAGCAGAGAAAGATGAAAAGATATGAGGAGCTTTCAGCTCTCACCCCCTTTCTCATGGGCATGGAGAACGCTGGCGCGAGGCTGAAGCATATTCCTGGTATTGTTGCTTCTGTGATCAATGCTTCGATGGGGAGTTTTTACTTTAAAAGTGATTCAGGTGAAGAATTATCATATTTCGGATTCCCGGAAAACAAGCAGGACAGGGAGACAGAGGTACGATTTGATAATGAACTTAGAGAACGTGCCATAAAAGAGCTGAAACCTGAATGCACCAGCTTTCTAACCGGTGATGTCGGTACCTTCGACAAGATGCCAACGTACACATCAGTGATATCGTATCCTTTTTCCATTACTGGTGATTTTACGGCAGTTTTTAACGGTTACAGCAAAACACCGGAGACTCCTCTTGACTCGACAGTGTTCGGGAAGCAGGAACTTGGCCTTCTGGAGAAGGTCTGTGATATTCTTACACCGATACTGAAGAAGAAAAAAACTCTTTCCGGCAAGGATGAGCCTTCCAGCTTTAATGAACTTCTGAAATCAAATCAGAAGATCTTCCTTGAAAGGATCAGGGAAGAGATCGAACGAGCGGAGAGATATCATCATGGCTTTACCGTCACCCTTTTCAAGGTTGTGGGATTGAATGAATACTACAGGGTGTCCTCACATCACGCGCTTGATCTTATAAACACCTTGAGTAAAAGTGTCAGAAGCTCCGCGAGAAAAACTGACTATTTTTCATGGATAGAGACCGACATCTTCGGGATCATCTCATTGGAAAGTTTTCAGAGGATAGGTGACCTCGAGAAAAGGATATTAGGACTTATCAGCGGGATCCTTGAAGAAAAGGGATTGTTTGAGCGTGAAAGATTCAATCCAATCAGCGCGTTTTCTCTTTATCCCGGCAACTCCGAGACCGCCTCTGACCTGATCAGTACCGCCATGGCCAGTTTGAAAGGCGATTGACGGAGATATTCCATTCATAGTTGCCCTCCCGAACAAGCTATGCTATCTTAACACACCTGATATCTACATCAGTCAAAATGATGTGCCGTTGATATGGATAGGGGGCAGGAAGGGTAGATTTGGCTGTTATAAATAGACTTACACCGGACACTACTGGCAAGATCGCCGCAGGTGAAGTTATAGAACGACCTGCGAATGCCGTCAAGGAACTCATAGAAAATTCTATTGACGCGTCGGCCAGAAGAATCTCTGTGGAGGTGATGAGTGGGGGCAAAGACCTTATAAGGGTCTCTGATGATGGAATCGGGATATCTTCGGAACAGCTACCCCTCGCAGTTGAAAATTTCGCGACAAGCAAAATAACAAGAATAGAAGATATTTCCCGCATCATGACCCTCGGATTCAGAGGAGAAGCGCTGGCAAGCATCAAATCAGTGTCCAGGTTGAGCGTCAGCTCAAGGTCGATAGATGAGGACATTGGCAGAGAGATGAAATGGGCCGGGGGAAAGCTTCTCCATGACGGCCCCGTGGCAAGGACACAGGGAACAGAGATCCTGGCTGAAGACCTGTTTTTTAACGTTCCTGCCAGGAAAAAATTTCTTTCAAGCGACCAGGCAGAACTCAGGAAAATTACAGCATATATTCAAAGTCTTTCGCTTGCGGTCCCCGACATCGCGTTTTTACTGAAAAGTAACGGGAAGGATGTCCTTTCATATCCTGCCTCATCTATGGACGAAAGAGTCGAGGTGATATTCGGGTCCGGAACTTTTCCAAATCTGAAACGATTCGACGATGACGATGGCAGGATCAGGATTCACGGCTATACTTCGATGCCTGGACTCACCCGGGGTAACCGGACAATGCAGTTCCTGTTCGTAAACAGGCGAATCATCAAAGACAGGACTGTCAGCCACGCGATCCGGCAGGCCTATCAATCAATAATACCATCCGACCGTTTTCCCCTTATAGCTTTGTTCATCGAGATTTCTCCTGACAGGATAGATGTAAACGTTCATCCTTCAAAAGCGGAAATACGTTTTGATAACGAAAGAGAGATTCACAGCAGGATATCTTCTGTTTTGAGAGAGACGGTGGGGGGAAAAACAGTCTCTTTCAGAGACAAAGTAGAATCGGTTTACAGGACGATATTCCCTGGAGGGGAGAACTGGGAAAAGAAGGCAACAGGAAACCTCGATGGGAAAGATTATTCCAGTCAGCAACACGATCCGGGGGTGGAATCGACAGAGCATCGTTCGGACTGGCTTTTCCAGAAATCTCCCCAGCCACTTTTCGAAGCATCTGACGGAGACGAACCGGCATCCGGTAGCGGAAGACTTTACTGGCAACTTCATCAAAGTTTTATCTTCATTCAGATCAGGGGCGGAATGGTGATAATCGATCAACATGCCGCGCATGAGAGAATACTTTATGACAAGGTGAAAAATAATCTTTCCGGCGAGAAATCTGCCGTACAGGCTCTCCTTTTTCCTGCCACACTGGAGCTTTCGGCCGAGGAATACGATAATTTTGAAACTCTGAGCGACACCCTTCCATCAATAGGATTTGAAGTTGAACCATTCGGAGCACGATCGGTGATCGTACGCGGTATCCCGGCTGGTGTGCGAAACTGGAATGACGGCAGACTTCTCCAGGACATTCTCTCAGAGAAGGGACTCGGCAAGAGCAGTCGCGAGATGTTGATGAAATCCTACGCGTGCAGGGCATCTGTGAAAGCTGGGGACAAGCTGTCAGTTGAAGAGATGGAGTCCCTTACAGATCAGTTGTTCGCAACAGAATTTCCCTTCACTTGCCCTCACGGCAGACCTACTATGTTGAGGGTAGATATGGCTGATCTTGAAAGAAGATTTCAGAGGACGGTAAAAGGGGAATAATAATGAATCCTCTCGTAATCGTCGGTCCAACGGCTTCAGGAAAGAGCGCTCTGGCGATGAGTGTCGCCATCCGTACGGGGGGGGAGATAGTCTCCATCGATTCCAGGCAGGTTTATCGGGGACTTGATATCGGTACAGCAAAACCCTCGGCCCATGAACGCTCGCTCGTATCCCATCATCTTCTGGACATTATAGGACCTGAAAAGAAAACAGACGCGAGGTGGTTTTCCAGGGTTGCTTCTAAAGCAATCCGGGATGTTTTGTCCAGATCAAAGCTTCCCATACTGACGGGTGGATCAGGCCTGTATCTTAGAGCTGTTCTTGAAGGACTTTTCAATATCGATCTCGATGAGGATTCGAGATCCGCATTTGCGGAATCGATTTCCACCACATCTACCCCCGAACTACTCGCGGAATTACGGATGGTAGACAAGGAAAGCGCGGAGAGGATCCATCCCAACGACAGATACCGCCTGACCAGGGCATTGGAAGTTTACAGGCTCACAGGATTGCCTTTAAGCGAGCATTTCTCGCGTCAGAAAGAATCCGGAGGTGGTGGCCTCGGCCTGGACTGCCTGAAAACTGGTATAGATATTCCCAGGGATAAACTCAGGGCAAGGATCGCCGAAAGAACAAAAAAGATGTTCGACGATGGCTGGCCGGATGAGGTCAGATCCCTTTTGTCTCATGGAGCGTTTCCGGAATGGTACGGTATGAAGACCCTGGGATATCCGGAGATCATATCGTATCTGAATGGGGTGCTATCCAGGCAGGAAGCAATCGATGAGATTATACTGAAAACGTCACAGTACGCGAAAAGACAGATGACATGGTTCAGAAGTGATAAAGACATCAGATGGATCAAGGGAGATGCCCGGGAGCAGAGCGAGGCACTGTTCAAGATACTTGACACAAGGGGTTTCAACTGATAATTTCAACTCCAGACGAAATCAATGCGGGCATAACTCAGCTGGTAGAGTATCAGCTTCCCAAGCTGAAGGTCGCGGGTTCGATTCCCGTTGCCCGCTCATCTTTCAGATCCCCGCGGAATCGGACTCTGCGGGGATTTTTCAGGTAGACTATGACAGTAAAGATAAAAAGTATATCCGGCAATAAGGGCTTCTTCCAGGAAGAAGATGAGATACTCTCGATCGATGATATAGAGATATGCGATCAGCTTGATATCCTGTTTCTTTCCGCGGAGGAGGGTGCCGCCCGATTCACCGTTCGCCGAAAGAGCGGCAGGATCGTGTCCAGAAGGATAAGGTTCTCGACACTTGAGAGGGCAATGCCTGTATTCGAGGAGATGGAATTCAAAAACTGCAGAAGCCGATGTGTTTTCTGTTTTGTTGACCAGATGCCTCCGAAGATGAGAAAATCGCTGTATCTTAAGGATGACGACTACAGGCTGAGTTTTCTGTTTGGCAACTATGTCACAATGAATGACATCACCGATTCCGAACTGGACAGGATAATAAAGTATAATCTCTCTCCGCTATATGTATCCATCCATGCTACGGGCAAGAAAATCCGGAAAACAGTATTCGGAAGACCGATGAAGAGAGATATCCTGGCAGATCTACGATATCTGGCTGAAAATGACATCACGTACCATGCTCAAATCGTCCTTGTCAACAATTTGAACACCGGAAAGGTCCTAGACCGCACTGTAAGGGAAATAATGGCCCTGAGACCAGCATGCAGGTCTCTCGCTATCGTCCCCGTCGGGCTTACAAAACATCGCCGGGGCCTGAACAAGTTGAGAGGATTTACGAGAATGGAAGCCAGGAATATCGTGGACTGGGCAGAAGAGACCAGGAACAAATATTCTACTTCACGTTTGCCCGATCCTTTTCTTTTTCTGTCCGACGAGTTCTACCTTCTCGCAGGGAAAGCTCTTCCGCCTGGCAAAGATTATGGCGATTACGAACAGCTTTCCAATGGAATCGGGATGTGCAGGAATTTCATCGACGAGACGATCAGGGATGTCGCCGAACTAACCTCGGCTGGCAGGAAAAGATTCGAGATGACTGTTGTGACAGGCAGACTCGGATCGATCTTCTTGAAAAAATATATTGTTCCGATCCTGAACAGGGAAATGCCGGATGCCGATGTGGAGATCGTAACAGCTTCAAACCTGACCTTCGGCAAAAAAGTAACTGTATCCGGGCTTCTGGCGGGAAAGGATATCATAGAGGCATTGGACGCAGGCAAACAGCGAGGATGCGTTGTACTGCCTCCGAACTGCGTAAATCACGATGGAGTCTTTCTGGACAATATCACACCTGGAGAAATCGAGAATATTACCGGAAGAAAAATAATTATCCCCGAGAGATCGTTTCTCGAAGAAAGTGTCATAATCCAGTGTAACCGGAGGAATGGTCGATGAAGAAATATTCTACAGTGGCGATTATCGGGAAGATAAACTCCGGAAAATCGACGCTATTCAACAGGATCACCAAATCCCGAAAAGCAATAACTCACGAAACGCCGGGCGTGACAAGAGACAGGATGGAAGAGGTCGCGTCATGGAACGGGATAAGTTTCAATCTTGTCGATACGGGCGGGTTCAGTCTCAGTGGCGAAGATCATCTCCAGCCTCTCATAACGGAGAGAATAAAAAAGACAGCCGAGGAAGCCGAGCTGATAATATTTCTGGTGGATGTTGACACGGGAGTAACATTCGAAGACCAAAACCTGATAAAAACATTCAGAACATTCAGGGACAGGATGATCCTGGTCGTGAACAAAGTCGAAAATAAACAGGATCATATCGACGCGAACGAATTCTATGGAATAGGACTCGGCGACATTTTTCTGGTAAGCGCGCTACATGGGACCGGTGTTGCCGATCTTCTTGATGAGGTAGTTTCCCGGTTACCCAAAAAACCGGCATTGAAGGCACAGACAGAAGATTTGAGAGTTTCAATAATTGGCAAACCGAATGTGGGCAAGAGTTCCCTCGTAAACGCCCTTCTTGGCGAAGACAGGCATATAGTATCTGAGGAACCCGGCACAACAAGAGACACGATCAATATAAGGATAAAGTATCACGGCAAGGATATCGTCCTTGTCGATACGGCCGGAGTAAAAAGGAAGGCAAAAACTGAAAGGGGACTTGATTCCATAAGCAGTCTGAAAAGCATCCAGGCTGTAAGGGATGCTGATATAGTGCTTGTCATGCTCGATGGGTCTGAACCCGAGATCTCGCGTCAGGATGTCAGGCTTGCCGCCTTGCCTCACAAATCGGGGAAGGGAGTCATCATACTGATTAACAAGTGGGATCTTGTAGAAAAGGACGAAAAAACCGCCAACGAGTTCACGCAAAGGATCAGGGATGACTTTCAATTCATCAATTATGCTCCAGTGCTGACCATCTCCGCAAAAGACAGCACGAGACTGACAAAGATATTTCCACTCTGCTTTTCCATCCAGGAGGCGCGAAAAAAGCAGATCGGGACTTCCGAACTGAACAGGGCAATCGAGGAGGCTGTCAATGCCAAGGCGCCCGGATTCTATAAAACGGGGACAGGAAAGGTCTATTACGCGACACAGACTGGCACAGAACCGCCGACCTTCACCCTTTTTGTCAACAAAACGGCCTATTTCCCTCGTTCATATATCCGTTATCTTAATAACAAGATAAGAAAAAGGTTTACCTTTGACGGGACAAAGGTTAGGCTGTCCCTGCGTTCAAAGGAGAACTAAAAATGGATTCAGTGGTCAGATTTATCCTGATCCTTGTTCCGTGCTATCTCCTTGGATCAATACCCTCAAGCTACATAATGGGAAAGCTGCTCCGGGGTATCGACCTGAGACAGCATGGCAGCGGCAATCTTGGGGCAGCAAACACTTTCAGAGTCCTTGGTGCCAAGGCTGCTGTGCCTGTCCTTCTGTTTGACATAGGAAAAGGGTTCCTTGCTGTAAAAATCGTCGGTATGTTTGGAGTCGGCGGAATCCTCCAGATACTTACTGGTGTCCTTGTTGTGATCCTGGGACATAACTATTCCATTTTTGTGAAGTTTTCGGGAGGGAAGGGGGTAGGAACGACAGCGGGCGCGTTTCTCGCCATGGCACCTGTGGCAGTTGGGATCTGTTTTGTGATCTGGGCCATAATTCTTCTTATGTTCAGGATCGTTTCCGTTGCCAGCATAATCTCGGCACTTTTTCTCCCGGTGATGATCCTCCTCGCGAACCGTTTTATGGAAAGCGGGACTCACGTCTACGTTGTGGTCATGTCCATCATTATGGCTGCGCTGGTCGTCTATAAGCACAGAAGCAACTTAAAGCGTCTGTCGAAAGGTACTGAACCAAGGATTTTCTAGTTGAGGACTCATGATTAGAAAGAAAAATATCGGATCGGAAAAAGTCGCTGTCATAGGAGCTGGAAGTTGGGGCACGACCCTCGCGCTTCTTCTTGCAGACAAGGGATCGGATGTAAATCTATGGGAGTTCTTTCCTGATCAGGCGCGTGATCTTATCAGGTACAGAGAAAACAAAAAATTCCTGCCTGGTGTCAAGATACCGGCTAATGTACATATCACTTCGGACCTTGAGACAGCCCTTGCCGACGCATCCCACATATTGTTCGTCACTCCGAGTCATACTATGCGTAAGGTCGCGCGGCAGGTAGCGGCTACTCCGGGATTCCACAAAAAGATGATTGCTATCAACGCGTCAAAGGGACTCGAAGAAAAGACTCTCTGCAGAATGAGCGAAGTCCTGTCTCAGGAACTGAGGCTTCCCGCGAGGCGGATAGTAGGTCTTCTGGGGCCCAGTCATGCGGAGGAAGTAAGCAGAAAAATGCCTACATCCATCGTTGTGGCAGGACCTGACATCAAGATACTTAAGGATATCCAGGATCTGTTCATGACTGATTATTTCAGAGTATATACAAACAAGGATCTTGTAGGAGTGGAACTGGGTGTATCTCTGAAAAACACAATTGCCATAGCTGCCGGGATCTGTGACGGCCTGGGGTTTGGTGACAACACCAAGGCAGCGCTTCTGACCAGAGGCCTTGCCGAGACCAAAAGGCTGGCTTGCAAGCTTGGCGCGAAAGATGACACATTGAGCGGGCTTGCGGGTGTCGGCGACATGATAGTGACCTGCATGAGTCGTCACAGTAGAAACAGATATGTCGGCGAAGAGATCGGGAAGGGCAGGACCCTGAGTGATATCCTGGAAGAAATGGTGATGGTGGCAGAGGGAGTCAAAACGACAAGGGCAGCTCTAATGCTATCCAAAAGAGTAAACGTGGAACTTCCTATTACCGAGCAGGTCTACAAGGTCCTGTTCAGGCGTAAAGACCCCAGAAGGGCCATCAGGGACCTGATGATCAGAAAAGCAAGGACCGAGATGTACAGATAATCCGTACTCTCCGGATGGAAGACACTAGACAAGGTGAATCAAATGAAACAGAAGTCCCAGAAACTTTATTACTCTATCGGGGAAGTAAGCGAGCTTATGGGTGTCAAACCCCATGTCCTCAGATACTGGGAGACCCAGTTTCCCGTATTGAAGCCCAGAAAAAACAGGGCAGGGAACAGGACTTACAGGATTCGGGACATAAAGTACATACTTTCCATCAAAAAGCTGCTGTATGACAAGGGATATACAATATCCGGAGCCAGGCAGAAACTCAGGGAATCGAGCAATAACCCGGACATCCTTATCGAACAATTGAGCATACCGTTTGCCGCACCGGGGAAATTCGAGGCAGCCCTGTCGCTCAAGCAGGATCTGCTCGAACTTAAATCGCTTGTCGAAAGCCTGTGATTCTGTTGTGGGCCACTGACTGTCCCGTTTAGTAATGGCCGGAAATTTTAAGCTTGTTTTTTCTCGCGTCAGAGGTTTATTTTATCATCTGTCGGGGCGTGGCGCAGTCCGGTAGCGCACTTGCATGGGGGGCAAGTGGTCGCTGGTTCGAATCCAGTCGCCCCGACCATTTTTTTCAAACCCCTCCGCAAGCAGGATAATGATATGTTTCTTGATGATTTCGGGGTCATTATTCCCGCGTACAATGAGAAGGAACATATCGCAAATGTGATCCTTTCTCTGAAAAAGATATTTCCTCCCGGAAATATCGTCATTGTCGATGATGGATCTGGAGATGGAACCGCAGAGACCGCACGCTTGACTGGAGTGGTTGTCATCGAACATCCGGAAAACAGGGGAAAGGGCGCGGCCCTGCGATCAGGGTTCGAGTATTTTAACCACAAGACTGATATCCGGGGAGTTTTTACCCTGGATGCGGACGGTCAGCACGACCCATCGGAGATCTCAGGGTTTATAGAAAGATTCAACGAAGCAGGGACTGATATCCTTATTGGAAACAGGATGGATTCGACCGAGAACATGCCTTTAGTAAGGAAACTCACAAACAGATTCACCTCAATGGTCATCAGCCGCAGAGCGGGATGCAGGATCGAAGACAGTCAGTCGGGCTACCGATTGATAAAAAATTCTCTTCTTGCCAGAATCGATCTTGTCACGGAACATTTCGAAACCGAAAGTGAGATTCTGATCAAGGCCGGCAGAGATGGCGCAACAATAGGTTCGGTGCCCATCAGCACGATATACGCTACCGAAGAAAGCAAGATCAATCCATTACGCGACACGATCCGGTTTTTGAAGCTGGTCACCAAGAGTTTTTTCTGGTAGTCTGCGTTCTTCCCGTAATAATAACGGATAACGGGAAGTCAAATACATGCATGAGTGGGGAGAAGTGATTGAAGAGGGACCCGATTATACTTGTCACGAATGATGATGGGATTCGAGCGGAGGGCATCAAGGCTCTTGCGGCTGGAATAGCTCATCTCGGTAAGGTCATAATCGTTGCTCCTGAAAATGAACAGAGCGCCACAAGCCACGCAATTACCCTGGACAGGCCTCTCAGAATAAATAAATACAGCGATGACAGGTACGGCGTCTCGGGCACTCCCGCGGACTGCTTATTGATGGCAGTCCAGGGCATTCTGGGCGAAAAGCCTGACATCGTTGTCTCGGGAATAAATCATGGTCCGAATCTTGGTGAGGATGTGATGTACTCAGGGACCGTGGCCGCCGCGATAGAGGGGTACCTCATGGGCATATCCTCGATAGCATTCTCCGTCACATCCTGGGATCCTGTTTCTTTCGATGCCGCTGCTTCCATTTCAGCAATGCTTACATCAAGAATGCTCGAGGGCATGGAAGATAATACGCTTCTGTGGAACGTGAATATCCCAGCAAGGCCTGCTAACGAGATCTGTGGTATCAGGGTAGCCAGGTTGGGATCTCGCATATATAATGACGCTGTGATCAAGCAGACCGATCCGAGAGGCAAGGAATGTTACTGGATAGGTGGGGGAAAACCGGACTGGAAGAAAGAAAAAGATTCTGATTTTTGTGCCATAACTGAAGGATATGTGTCTCTGACACCACTTATGGTGGATATGACTGACAGAAAAAGGATGAGTGATCTCGATAAATGGGACCTGGACTTGAGCCGGAAGTAGATTACAGCATCGCGCGAAAACGCATGGTGAGAGACCAACTTTCCGCGAGAGGCATCGAAGACAAAAGGCTTCTTCAAGCTTTTATGGAGGTGCCGAGACACCTTTTTCTCGATCCCGCGACAGGAGCGAGAGCATACGACGATTGTTCATTTCCAATCGGATATTCACAGACTATCTCCCAGCCCTACATCCAGGCGATGATGATGCAGCATCTACAGATATCTCCGAAAGACAGAATACTGGAAGTCGGGACCGGTAGTGGTTACCAGACAGCAATATTGTCACTGCTCGGCCAGGAAGTGTTCTCTGTCGAAAGGATCGCTCCATTGTCAAAGAATGCAGGGGAGATCCTTTCGCGAATCAGGACAGGCAGGATCAGACTGAAGATCACCGACGGATCGGACGGGTGGAAATTCTACGCACCCTACGACAAGATTATCGTGTCCGCGGCGATGCGCGAAAAACCTGTCACCTTACTTGAGCAATTAGGCGTTGAAGGCATGCTGATTGCACCAGTTGCGAAGGAACGTGAACATCTGGTCTTATACAAGTGGGTCGCGGGTGAGCTTAAAGAGCAAATACTCTCAAGATGCGCATTCGTACCTCTTCTGAAGGGAATCCAATAGTGACTTATCCAATATTCGCGCTGATCCAGGGAATGTCCCCGAAACTACTGACATTTCTTATAGCTGCCCTCCCTATATCCGAACTAAGAGGTGCGATACCGTATGCCCTGTCAAGCGGGGGGTTGGGGTGGAAAGAGGCCTATTTCTACTCTGTGATGGGCAATTTTCTTCCCGTGATACCGATACTGCTCTTTCTGGAGCGAGTGTCTGACTGGCTCAGGAAATATCCCATGTGGGACCGCTTTTTCGAATGGTTCTTTGCCCGTACACGCAGGAAAGGGCAGATGATATCAAGATTCGAGGCTCTCGGGCTGGTTCTTTTCGTCGCGATCCCTTTGCCCGTTACAGGAGCCTGGACCGGATGTGCCGCAGCTTTCCTGTTCAAAATACCTCTGAGGCTGGCGATTCCAGCTGTCGCTGCCGGAATCCTTATAGCAGGAGCTGTCGTAACGCTGGCATTTATGGGTGTTATTTCATTCTGGGGAATAGCTTCAGGCTGAATAGTTATTTTCAGTGTAGTAATGCCGATTTTATTTGAGTTATTGGTCACAAATTGCTATTTTACCGAGTGAATTCGGGGCGTAGCGCAGTTCGGTAGCGCGCCTGCTTCGGGAGTAGGAAGTCGCTGGTTCAAATCCAGTCGCCCCGACCACTTTTTAATAATGGGAACTTATCAGGCAAGAACTCTTCGAGTAATTTTCGCCTGCTGCGTGATCGCGCTGGCAGGTTCCTGCTCACCTTCCCCAAAATACATGGGGAAGAAGAGGGACAATGAGCAGAAATCGGCGCCCCCTGCCACCACCAAAAGGCAACTGAAACCAGAGAAAACGGCTTCTCTTGGTAATCCTGTCGGTGATTTTAATATTTCCATGATAACCAGCCTTTACGGCCTCAGAAAACATCCGCGACACAAGACTATGGAATTCCATCCGGGAATAGATATCGACACAGAAATGGGCGAAGCTGTTCTTTCGGTCGCTGACGGTGTAATAATATTTTCCGGAAAACAGGGTGGATATGGTAATGTGATCATTGTAGAGCATTCTGAAGAGTTCTGCACAGTATACGCTCACCTCGCGCTCATGGTAGTGACAAAAGGTGATGTAGTACACAGGGGGGAGCTTATCGGCAACGTAGGAGTGACAGGTAATTCTACTGGTTCACACCTTCATTTCGAAGTGAGGATCAACGGGAAAACGGTCGACCCGCTTGATTACCTCAAAATCAGCAAATGACCTTTACGGGAAGAAAGATGACAACTGACAGAAAAACCTCCAGTATAGACAGCAGATATTTCGAAGATGTGGGGCGCTATCCACTTCTTTCCAGAAGCGAGGAAATCGAACTTGCCAGAAAGATCAGAGATGGTGATGAGGAAGCCAGAAAGATACTTATTCTCAGCAATCTTAAGCTGGTTATTACAATCGCGAAATCGTATTCCTCATACGGAGTTCCTTTTCTCGATCTCATCGAAGAGGGGAATCTCGGGCTTATAAAGGCCGTCAGCCGCTTTGACCCCGAAAAGGGATTCCGCTTCTCTACATATTCATCCTGGTGGATCAAACAGTCCATCGTAAGGGCCATTTCAAACTTTTCAAGGACGATCAGGATCCCCATTCATGTATTCCAGCTGATGAAGAAGTACATGGCAGTGGAAAAGACTGCCGAGAACATGAGCCAGGAAGAAAAAGCTGACGTGCTGGGTATTTCCAGCAAAAAACTTCGTATGATCGAGAATCTGGTCATGAATATCAAGGCATTGGATGTGTCGAGTAGTGTTGATTCATTCAATGAGCTTGCTACCAATTTTGACCCACCAGACGATACCGATGCTGAAAAGATAATCCTTCAGCAGATCGAACATGAGGAATTATCACGTCTTTTGGACAGGTTGTCTGAGAGAGAAAAACTTATCCTCAAGATCCGCTATGGATTTGATGATGGAGTCACACACACCCTGGCAGAAACAGGCCTGGTGATCAAGGTGTCCAGGGAAAGGGTCAGACAGCTTGAAGTCAGAGCATTGAGAAAACTTCGGTGCCTTCTAGAGGCCCAGGATCCAGCCGAAGAGAACCTCTGCCAATGAAAGAGATGTCATGATTGAAGATATAATAAAACAAATAAGGGAGATACCTGACTTCCCAAGCAAGGGCATTTTATTTCGTGATATTACCCCGGCCCTTCTCGATCCAAACACTTTTCGAATGATTTCAGAAGAGATGACAAAGAAATACCGGGAAATGCAGTTTGACAAGATTGCGGGGATCGAATCCCGCGGTTTCTTTTTTGCGTCTGTTCTCGCCCTCAGCCTTGGCAAAGGTCTCATACCTCTGCGAAAACCAGGCAAACTCCCATGGAATACCGTCTCGGAAGATTATTCTCTCGAATACGGGACATCGAGTCTGGAAATGCATGTTGACGCAGTGAGTGCGGGGGAGAAGGTGCTTATAGTCGATGACCTTCTTGCTACTGGCGGTACTGCCGCAGCTGCCGCGAGGCTCATCGAAAAGCAGGGAGGGGAAGTGGCGGAACTATTCTTTGTATTAGAATTGACTGGATTGAAGGGGTCGGAACAGCTTGGAGGCAGGCCTTACTCTTCATTGATCGAGTTTAAATAAAGAATTAATTTGCCATTTAATTGATAACACCATAACATATGGTAACGAATAAAAGCCCCCGTAGCTCAGGTGGATAGAGCACCGGTTTCCTAAACCGGGTGTCAGACGTTCGAGTCGTCTCGGGGGCGCCATATATAAAAAGGGAATAGCTTTAAAAAGCCGTTCCCTTTTTATATAAAACGAGGTTAGCTATCTCCACATTGCTTCACGTGTCATGACCAACCTAAGGCCTGAGCAGCAAGATCGCTCCGCTAAAAGATAGGCTTGGAGCTGATCGATCACGATCGCGTAGAAATCAGCTATTGCCCCGTTTGTCCTGATTATATGGGACGCGGAACGTATGTCAAGGAATAAAATGAAATATTTATCAAATTCTAATATGTTTATTATCAAAAGACTAGGTAGTTATATTCATAAATCACATCAATAATATCAAGGTAGGCGCAAAAGGTATTAAAATGAAACATTCCCGCCGATACACCCTATACCGACGGGAACATTTATAGAATAGGACCGAGATATCGTTAACGCAGCCACCAGAATAAATCGATTATCAGCATAATGGGCAGCATGGCAATCACCTCCGTATTCCTGAACAACTGCTTCTCGGTTTCAATTAACTGATCGGATCATCCGATTATAAAGTTTAGCTGCATTAAGTGTGCCGAAAGCGTATATCGCTTCGCCTCGCCTGATATATCAGACGAGGCGTCCCCATTCTACGTTAAAATATATAGTTAGGCGGATAGATAAACCGGCTAAGGTATACAGGATATATTACGCTAATTGTATTGTGGCGTATATTCTACCGGATGGGGGTCCTTTATGCTTGCGTTCCGCATTGATGCGATTCTCATTTTTAAGTTCCCAGTAATTCCTGTCTATGTATCAGAGTTACCGCTGGATGCAAATTCCTCCCTGAAATCATCAGATACTTCTTTTGATTTCTCGTTGCGTTTCAGAATGACTATAGTCATGTCATCCTTGTAAAGGCCCTCTCCGAAAGACATCAGATTGTCATAGAGCGACTCTATCATCTCATCTGCATCGACAGATGAATGCTCCTGTAGGAATCCTGCAAGCCGTGTTTCGCCGAAATATTCTTCTCTTGAATTCTCCTGATCGATGATCCCATCTGTATAGATCGCCAGGATATCGTTCTTTCTCAGCTTGATCATTCCCTCCTGATAAACCGATTCGGGGTCAACACCTACCAGGATACCACCCCTCTTCAACTGAATGACTGTCCCATCACTTCTAATCAACAGGGGAGGGAAGGAGCCGCCGTTACAATAATGAAGAAGTCCGTTACAGTCATCATATACAGCGTAGAAGAATGTAGCGAATTTACTTACTTCACTTCTGATATAGAGTGATTTATTCAAAGCGGAAAGGACTTCTCCCGGAGATCTGTCCTCGGTGGCTTCGGCGCGGAAAGATGCCTGGAGAGTCGTCATCAGTAATGATGCCGGGATACCTTTCCCGGAAACGTCGGCCACAGCGACACCGATCTTCCCGTTATCGAATTCAACGAAATCATAGAAATCCCCACCCACTTCGCGACAGTTTCTCAATCGCCCCTTTATTGTGGAGTGTTTGAGAAGTGGGGGGGCTTCGGGAAGCAGCCGCTGCTGTATCTTGCTGGCCAGATGGACTTCTTTCTCCAACTTCTCTTTTTCCTTCGATACGTTGAATAACACATTACTCCTGATTGCGGCAGCGCTTCTTTCTCCGAGGATTTCGAGCATCTCCGCGTCCGCGCCGTCAAAAGGCTTACCCGATTTTTTTCGTCCTATTATTATTAACCCCGGCATCTCGTTCTGCTCGACCATCGGTATGACAACGGAAATGTGAACCATCGATATCAATTCCAGTGAGATCCTGTCGAGATTATTCATGGTCCAGAGGCTGTCGAAGCATTCCACCATCACTGGTTGCCTCCCGACCCGGGCTATCCTTATCAATTTCATACTTGAGGGCAGGGAGGTAAGTGGCAGAACAGTCTTTTCGGGTCGACTCTTTCTCCTGACGTATGTATCCGTGTCTTTTTCGAACGTAAAGATATGGACATATTCCGGTGTGAACATCTCGTATATCTCTTTAGCAGTGAAGTCGGCTATCTCCTCCTGAGATGAGAGAAACTGGATCCGTCTTGAGAACTCGATCATCCTTTCCCTGAATTTCCGTCTGTTTCTGAAAAAGACCCAGTCCACAAAATGAATGATGCCAGCACGTGCCATCACAAAGGCGATAACAGCAAGCATGAGCACTATCGTCAGCATCGAAAGTTGCTTTCCATCTGGTAAGCCCGGGAATCTTTCAAAGATATCTCGGGCGAATAAATAGATCATGCTCCCCAGGACCGCTGGCACAAGGACATAGGCCAGACCCGTTTTGAAGACGACCCTCATGTCGAACGCGTCATGTCTGAGGATAGCGTAGGCGAAAGAAATCGGCATGAGGGACAGGAACACCATCGAAAAAGTATCAAAAGGTATATCGAGAGAGGGAGCAAACTGCCTGATAAGCATAACGAAAGTAGCGGGAGCAGTGCCGGCTATCAGGCCTATTGTGGCGATCCTGAATTTGACCCTCTGAACTTTGTCCGACGTCATATAGGTCCTGATAAAGAGGGAGACTCCTCCGGTCATATAGACAAGCCAGTAAACTGACGCTATTCCATTGAATCCAAGCAGTATGAATGAAGGCAGTTCCATCGAATAATTAACAAGCGCGAGGACAAACATCGATAGAAAGATCAGTACCGGAGCAACATACAGGCTTCTCTCGATAGTAGACCGCTTGGTTCCGGCATGTATCTCCTTTCCCGGAAAAATCAGGAAGAGATGCAGGAACACAGCGGGTAAAAAAGCAAAAACCCCGTCATAAAACACTTCTCCGATCACATGGAGCAGGTTAATAGAGGTAGAAGGCCTTTGCGTAAGCAGAAATGCAAACAGGAGGCAGTTGAATGCATAAAGGCGCCCCAGGACATCCTGCCTTTTATAGATCACGTATGAGCCTACGACCATAAAAATCAGAGCTGTCAGAGAAAGGGCTATCTTTCGAGAAGTCTTGTTACCAGGCTGGTCTATGGTATCTATTTCCAGATCGAACATAGAGTCAGCCCTGACAATCGTAAAAACCTGGGAAGAAAAGGGAGTGTTGGAACGTGTCAGATATTTGAAATGAATTATGTTCCTGGGCCGAATACCGTTGACAGCCACTACCCGGTCACCTGCTACCAGGTCTTTTTCGGCGTTGGGACTCTCTTTTTCAAATTCCAGAAAGACAAGGTTATTGTGACGGATCCCGTGGTAGGGTGCTCTGGTAAAATCCGCAAGGCCAAAAAGATCCAGGATAGTAATAAGAAAGGCGGTTACCACCAGAGCGATTCTCAGAGTCCTGGTCACACATTCTCCTTTCTCTACCGGTTTTGCGATGAGTCTCGCAGAATGGCTTCCGCGCTGTCAATCCAAATATCAATAGGGGAGGGGGGGAAGATGGCATATATTTCCCTTGAATAAATGAACCGGGAAGTGTTAATTATGTCTAAAAGGAGGTATGGGAAGTGTCTCATAACAAGTTATCAAGACATGAATTGAAAGAAGATGGTTTTGTCACGTTTGTTCTCGAGGCCCGGGAATACATGAGGGAGAATCAGAACAAGCTTTTCGCCGGCCTCATCGTTCTTATTGTTGTCGTTGCCGGAGCGATCTGGATGAACAACTCCAGGATGCAGGCAAGAGAGAGTGCCGAGGCACAATTCTCCGAAGCACTTGCATCTTACGGTGCCGGACAGATCAAGACAGCAGAAGAGATGTTCAAGATAATCGATGATCGATTCGGAAGTCTGGAACAGGGAGTCTGCTCTCTTTACTTCCTTGGAAAGATCGCTCTTGCCGAGGGAAGAAATACCGAGGCTACAGCCTATTTCGAAGAATACATCTCCATGAGTTCGAAGTATCCTTTCTTCAGGGATCCGGCACGGGAGGGCCTGGCGGTTTCGTATGAGAACGCTCGGGATTACGTCAAGGCATCCGAGATATACCTTGAACTTTCCGAAGACCTCTCGTCAAATAAGTTCATGGGAGAGACCTACCTCGAAAGAGCTGCCGACAACCTGCAACTTGCCAATCAGAGGACCAGGGCCATTGAAGTCCTTGAGAAGCTCGTAGAGATGACAAGTGGTGAGAAGCGTCGAAACCTGGAGATCCAGCTGGATCTTCTGCGGGGATAATCATGGACGAAAACATGAACACCAAGTTGCCCGAGGTCAGCACCCACGAACCTTCCGAGCGATCCAGATGGATTGCCGCTTTGAGCTATGTCGGGTTTCTCTGCTTCTTTTCTCTGTGGAAGTCGAAGAACGATCCGTTCGTGAAATATCATGCGAGGCAGGGATTCTTGCTACTCCTTGGAGAATGTATTATCTTGATCATGACGGTCATCCTCGATCTGACAATCGGACGCCTGAGGTTTATCGGGGTGCTGATAGTCGGATTGATTCAACTGATAGCAGGGCTTGGCGCGTTAACATTATCTGTCATCGGCTTCGTAAAAGCTCTGTTTGGAGAGTACTGGCACCTGCCGTTTTTCGGTGATTACAGAGAGAAGATCCCCGGTTTTCATAAGGAAGTGTCATAAGTTTTTCTTGACACTATTAACCGCGGGTGGGTAACCTACGGCAGAAATAAAGATTATCGGGCGACTTGAGACATTTGGTATTTGGGAATCCTTAAGGAGGGTTTAAGATGAAGAAACTGTCAATAATTGCCATTCTTGTATTGATGACAGCATCAGCAGTATCAGCACATGACGGTTCTATCGGTATTTATACCAGTAAACTTGCCACAGATTGTGATGGTGATGTTCCCCCGTTCACACCTTATGATGTTTATATCATGTATTTCAGAAGTACCAGCGGCCCCGACGGAATAACCGCCGCAGAATTCAGGGTTGAGATCTCAGCTCCAGCAACCATCTTGATATCACAAACAACGTGGAATCCCAGCATTCTTACAAACGGTTCTATCACCACCGGTGTCGCCGTGACATTCCAGGGTGTGACCTGCTACGGGCCTGGTCAGGAGCTGATATACCTGGCTACACTTCAGCTCATGGATATTGCTGGAACACCCGCCGGATGGACGGTACGGATCCTCGGGGATCCGAGATCGAGCACGGGAACCGGGCTGAATGTCGCGATCTGTGATGAATTCAAGACTATGGCCCCGGTGCTTGGCGGCTGGTTTGTGGGAGAAGAGGGCGGATGTAACATCGGCGCGGAATCGAGGACATGGGGAGCCGTAAAAAGCCTCTACAATCAGTAAGTGATAATCGTAAAGCCCGGGGGAGCGTAGAAACCCCGGGTTTTCTATTTACGCAATAAATGGCGTATAATATATATTATGTTAACCAATTACAATAAGCTTTTGCTGGCTAAGTGCTGCATCTAGTTGTGTATTAATCAGTTAGCTACGATATTGACGAGTTTTCCAGGAATCGTTATTACTTTCCTGACTATCTTTCCCTCGATAAAAGATATTATCTTGGGGTCTTCAAGCGCTCGTCTTTCAAGATCTTTCTTATCGAGATCCTTTTCAACATCGATACGTGATCTGATCTTTCCATTGACTTGTAATACCAGTGTGTACGTATCGGCTCTCAGATATTTCTCGTCGGCCACAGGAAGGCCTTCTTTAAATATTGTCTCACCATGCCCGGTCCGTTCCCAGATCTCCTCGCAAATATGAGGTGCCATCGGAGAAAGCAAAATAACCAGGTTCTTCATCGAATACCTGAAAAGAGCGATTGAATCTTCGTTTCCTGACTTGAACCCATCATTCTCGTCAACATACAGATAAAGGCTGTTCGTGAGCTCCATAAGAGCGCTTATCGCGGTATTAAAGTGAAATGATCCGCCCAGGATGTCATCTTTTACCCTTTGGATAGTCTGTTGTGTCTTACGGTATACTTCGATATGGTCTTCGTCAAGTTTCGCGGGATCGGGGCATTCTTTATCGCTGGAACCAAACAGTCCATTATATTTTTCGTAGAGTCTCCAGACGCGATTAATAAACCTGAAAGCGCCTTCAACAGACCGATCGTTCCATTCTGCATCCTTTTCAGGTGGTCCAATAAAAAGGGTATAGACTCTGACCGTATCAGCACCGTATTTTTCGATCAGGGGATTCGGATCTACCGTGTTTCCGGCGCTCTTCGACATCTTTGAGCCATTTCGAGTTATCATCCCCTGGGTAAAGAGATTCGAAAAAGGTTCATCGAAATCGATATGTCCCGCGTCCCTGAGGAATTTCACAATGAATCTTGAGTAAAGCAGGTGCAGGATAGCATGTTCTATCCCACCGACATATTGATTGACGGGGAGCCATCTATTCACTAAATCCCTGTCGAAAGGTTTTTCGTCGTCATTCGGAGACATATATCTCAGGAAATACCAGCTCGAATCGACAAAGGTATCCATAGTATCTGTATCCCTGCGCGCGTCTCCGCCGCAACGGGGGCATATCGTCTTTACAAACTCATCTGATGCTGCAAGGGGACTTTTCCCATCTCCACGCGGCATAAAATCGACATCATCCGGAAGGATCACCGGAAGATCTTTTTCTGGTACAGGTACAGCGCCGCACGAATCGCAATGAATCATGGGAATAGGAGCTCCCCAATATCTCTGTCTTGAGATCAGCCAGTCCTTAAGCCGGTAATGAACGACTCTCCACGCCAGTCCCTGCGCCGAAAGTTCATCTGTGATCTTTTCCATGGCGACACGGTTTTCAAGGCCGTTATATTCGCCTGAATTAATCATTATGCCGTCATCGAGGAAGGCTTTATCCAGTTCTCCATCTTCTTTCGTGCTGGAGGCAATGACCTGTATCACCGGAATCTCAATCGGAGAATCCTGGACAAATTCGAAATCCCTCTGGTCATGAGCCGGTACACCCATGACAACGCCTGTTCCGTAATCCATAAGAACGTAACTGGCCAGAAAAACGGGGATATTCTTTCCCGTCGAAGGGTTGACCGCGTAACATCCGGTAAAGAAACCTTCTTTCGTATTTTCCGTCTTTTCTCTCTCCTGGAGCCTGAGCTGTTTCGCGTGCTCTATAAAGCTTTTGCCCTCTTTCTCGCGCCAGCCTTTTTTAATCAATTCTTCGGCCAGAGGATGATCGGCGGCTATAACGATAAAAGTCGCCCCGGGAATAGTATCGACTCGTGTAGTAAAACAGTTCAGGACTTCATCAGACTCCACCAGCTTAAATGCCACTTCCACGCCTTCACTCCTGCCGATCCAGTTTCGCTGCATCGTACAGACTCTGCCCGGCCAGTCTTTGAGGATATCAAGATCATCAAGAAGCTTATCCGCGTAGATGGTGATCCTGAAAAACCACTGTTTCAGTTTTTTCAATTCTATCTGGGATTTGCAACGTTCACATTCACCACCGACTACTTGCTCGTTGGCGAGCACAGTGGCACATGACGGACACCAGTTGACGGATGCTTCCTCCTGGTAAGCGAGATTCGCCTTAAAGAGCTGTGTAAACAGCCATTGAGTCCATTTGTAGTAATCTGGCCGGCACGACGCGATCTCTCTTGACCAGTCATACATGACACCCCATTTGGCGAACTGCCTCTTCATATTAGCTATATTATCTTCTGTCCAGGTCGAAGGTTTGATCTTGTTCTTGATCGCGGCATTTTCAGCAGGCAATCCGAAAGAGTCCCATCCCATAGGTGCGAGGACGTTCATGCCCTCCATCATCTTTATCCTGGCCAGAGCGTCTCCGATTATATAATTTCTGCCGTGTCCGACATGCAGATTTCCTGAAGGATATGGAAACATCATCAGGCAATAAAACTTTTTGTCCGTATCGTCGAGATCACATCTGAAAAGTTCTTCCCAGCGTTCCTGCCATTTTTTATCGATTTCCATGAATGGAAAAAAATCTTTCATCAATCCACATCCTTGAAATTCTTCATGTCAACAATCACATGATAATCATCTCCGGCTCTGTCGATCTCTGCCCGAGATCCACGCTCATCGAAATAACCAAGTAATTCTTCCGCAACAACACTACCGGTTACGATAATTCGAAGATATCGCGTTTTTACATCGGCAAGTCTCTTTTTGACAAGCAGAATCGCGGCCGGTGCCTTTAACCCCTTTGCGAGAAGTTTTTCCTCTTTGATGTCATTCATTAGCTTCTGCTCCGTTTCCTTGCCGGGGGCAACTTCCACCAGCATCTTCTATCTAGGGAAGATATGTCCTGCCTCCCCCACTCTCAAGAGGATTCGTCATTATCCCCACATCCAGAATCAAACCGTTCCAACAGCACCTGCCGACAGGTCCATATATTTACCGTTCATCGAATGTATAAAGACACTTTCGAGCAATAGTTTCTCCGGAAAGGAAGTACTCTTTATAGTCAAATCCGCTACCCTGATATTCTCGAGCCATACGATTATCTCTCTTGTCGTAAACAGTGATGCCGTCTTCTTGATTCTATCGAAATAGTAGCCTCCCCCACCCCCCCCTGCTTTGATTTTAAGAAGGGATAGAAAATGTCTCGTCACAAGATACAACAATGTGGATGGCCGTTCGGCACCCGAAGAGATGATATTCGAAAGCACCGACAGCACCAGGTTCTCTTTCCCCGGCCTTATACTCTCTATAAGATCGTAAACGGCGTTTAATCTGTACCTGCCTATTACTTTCCCAATACTTTTCTCAGTAATGTCCTTTCCTTCAAATACGAGAAATACTTTGTCCAGTTCATTCTGAATATTATATAGATCGCTACCGACGCTTTCGATGAGAGAATCCGCAGTTTCCAGAGACAGGGTCACGCCTGATCTGGCAGCCTTCGTACAAATCCATTTTTTGAGGTCTTCCTGTTTCAGCTTGTCAAACCTGAGGTGTCTACCTTTTCCCCCGACTATTTTTTCAAGCTTCGAATAATCTTTTCCCGACCTTATCTTCTTCCCGCTTTCATCATGTGTGTTGAAAAACATTATGACGATAGAAGTCATTGCCGGATTTGAACAATATTCAAGGAGTTGTTTCCACTTCCCTTTCAATTTTTCCAGTTCCTTAATAAACAGGACTCGTTTCTCTCCCATAAAGGGGTAGGAATTTGCGGTTGAAACAAACCTTTCGATATCGATCTCTGACCCATATTCCATATCGAAGTTGAAATCACAGTCGTTCCCAAGCGCGGCCGCACGGATCCGCACTCCCATCTCTTCCATGATGTATCTTTCCTCTCCGGAAAGGAGATAGAGAGGAGCCAGATCCCCTGCATCAATATCCGAGAATATTTTCTTGTAAAACGACAATCCCGTTTTCATTATCTACCAGTCCTGGACCGTTAGCGAAAGTATACCTTCTACGATGTCTCTGTAGACATCCTCCAGAGCCTTTTCGTATGTTTGTTGCGATGTAGTCTCCAGATAATAATTTCCCGAAGAACGGATTTTCTTGTCTTGCCAGATATATTCATTTTTAGAAGTATCAAAGAGGGACGCCTTTAAAGTTATCGTCAATCTATATTGTTCCGCTTGAACTTCAGTCCCGCTTTCTGAAAACGTGTACGGAACGTTTCTGTATTCAATAATAATTGCTTCCAGAATACCGTCAGCGTCTTCCTTCGACACGACTTTCAGTGTGTTGTCTTTCACTATTCCATCGATTACCTGTTGTGTTATCTCGATCTCCACATCAGGTTCCGGTGTCTCATTGGCCAGATACGGAATCGCTATACGTTTGATATCTCCTGCCGTTCTACTGGTAGTCCTGTAGTACCCGCAACCTAACGATACTGCTATGATTGATACCAGTATCGCACCAGACAATCTTTTCAGGCTGTACAGCATACGCAGATCACTCCTCTATGTTCTGCTCGAAGTTTTTGAGCCTGTATCTGAGTTTATCCCTGTTCAATCGAAGAATTCTTGATGCCTTGCTCTGGTTGTTATCAGATTCACTCATAGCCTTGTCTATAAGCTCTTTTTCCACCCCTCTGATAATATCCTCAAACGGTATCCCTTCCTCACTAAAAGGTCTGCTGAGCAGAAGCTCGATCTTGCCAGCGATCGACCTTTTAGTAACTTCCGGTCCATCCGACCTGATACTTTCTGGCAGGTGCTCAAGTTTCAGTATGTTATCCTCTTCCAGGAGTACTATACGCTCTATCACATTCTTCAGTTCGCGAATATTGCCTGGCCAGGGGTACGCCATCAGCACCTCATACGCGGTATCGTCAATATCCCTGAAATCCTTATTGAACTTCTTGTTATATATGCTGATGAAATGTTTGAGAAGTATGAATATCTCTTCTTTCCTTTCCCTCAAAGGAGGTATGTTGATCGGGATGACTTTGAGCCGGTAATAAAGATCCTCTCTGAAATTGCGGTTCGCAACCTCGGTTTCCAGATCGCGGTTAGTCGCCGATATTATCCTCACGCTCACATGTATGTCTTTTGTCCCCCCTACCCTCCTGAAAGACATCTTTTCAAGGACCCTGAGAAGTTTCACCTGGATCGTAAGACTCATTTCACCGATTTCATCTAAAAAGAGGGTCCCCTTGTTAGCGAGTTCGAGAAGCCCCACCTTTTGATTCTTTGCATCTGTGAATGCTCCCTTCTCATGGCCGAACAATTCACTTTCAAGCAGTTCCTCGGGCAAAGACGCACAGTTAATATCCAGAAAAGGTTTGTCGTGGCGAGGGCTGTATTTATGAATCATGTTAGCTATTATTTCCTTGCCGGTACCGCTCTCTCCCTGGATAAGGACCGTCGTTGTATCGCTTTTCGCCACAGTTTTTACTATATCGTAGATCTCTTTCATCTTTGGGCTTTCCCCGGGAATATACTTGTCGTCGAAATCGATCTTGACCCTGCGTCTCAGCTGAAAGAGTTCTCTACTCAATTTCTGTGAATTCAATCCCTTCTCTATCGCAAGCAACAGTTGCTCAAGATTTACAGGCTTACTTACAAAATCGAAAGCCCCTTTCTTTATTGCAGAAACCGCCGTCTCGATATCTCCGAATGCTGTCAACATGATTACGCACGCCTCAGGAAGATCTTCCTTGATCTGCGTGAGGACCTCGATGCCGTTCATATCTGGAAGTTTGAGGTCCAGGAGGATGAGGTCCGGGAGTTCGCTTCTCGTGAGTTCAAGGGCCTGCTCTCCATTTGCCGCAGTAAGAGCTTCATATCCCTCATCCTTGATAGTCTTCTCGAGAAACATCCTTATCGTATCTTCGTCATCTACCAGAAGTATTACCGGTTTCAACTTTTCCTCCCTTTACAGGACGGGTCCGGGGCAGACAGACTTTGAACGTCGTCCCCTTATCTGGCTTTGACGCCACACTCAACCTGCCTTGATGATGCTGTATAATACTATGCGAGATGAACAAACCCAAGCCTGTCCCTCCGACTTTTTTCGAATAAAACGGTTCGAAAACATTCTCAATATCGTCGCTGTCTATTCCAGGACCATCGTCGATCACATCGAAACAGATCAGCGAGTTTCCTTTCTCCAGAATCACATCCGGAATATATCCGTCATACGATCTCGTCCGTATTGTGACACTCCCCTTCTCGGAAACTGCTTCGGCTGCATTTTTCAGCAGGTTGATCAGGACTTGTGTCAACTGGTCAGGATCGACTTCGATCTTCGTTATAGCAGCATCAATCTCTCTTTTAAGTTCAATCCCCTTGCTAAAGAAGATCTCGGAAACGCTTTTATAACTTCTTTCGATCAACTCCTCGACATCGACATCCTGATAGAGCAGGTCTCTGGGTTTTGCTACCTTGAAAAGGTCGGTGATAATCCTGTCGAGCCTTTCGACTTCGTGCAGAATGAAAGTTATATTCTCTTCCTGTTCCTCGGAGAGACCACCCTTTCTTTCCATATACTGGATTCCAGCCGCAATTCCAGTAAGAGGGTTTCTAATCTCGTGTGCAATGGCCGAAGTAAATCTCCCAAGCATAGCGAGTTTGTCAAGATGCTTGATCTGCTCCTCCATCCTCCTGATATATGTCAGGTCCATGAAGGTTGTAATAACACCCTGCACTTCACCATCGTCCCCCATAAGCCTCGCTACATATGTCCTTATTGGAATATAGTTCCCGTCTGACCTTCGAATGCAGGCTTCATAAAACGGGGCAGAGCTGTCCCTCTCTATTATATCGAACACAAAGGAGCTTTCACTGCCACCGCTACCGCGACTGATCATGTCGTCTATTTTTTTCCCGGAAATACTGTCCTCATCTTCTCCACACAGTTCAAGGGCGCTTCTGTTCGCCAGGGTTATACTACCTTCCATGTCGCAGACGAAAAGACCGTGCTGCACCCCTTCCAGCACTTTCTCCCTGAAAAGCTCCTCATGCCTGAGTTCCTGGTACAACTGCCAGTTTTCGATGTTTGACGCGACAAGCGAGCCGACTGTCTCTATCGTCACCTGATCTATGTTTGTCAGGGGGGTCGCCCTGAACCCGTCAGTGACGATAATAGCGCCCAGGATAGGGTTTTCGGGACAAGACAGACACTCGGGGTGTGTCATGAACTGTTTTTCCACTGAGTCGGGATTTTCATCATCGATGGAATCCAGACAGCATTTCCCATCGAGACAACACCGATTTCTCTCCGAAGTCTTTATCAGGGGTACACAAATATAGGAGCTCATCGTGCTTCCGGGGAACATCTCGTCCCCCATCGACTCGAATATGGGGTGCATCGAAGCATCTTTTATAAGAAAGGCCTTTCCGGAGACCAATGAATTGAAGATTGCACCGCCAAGATCGTCGTGATCAAGATTAACTACTCTTCTTACCAGCCTGTTGGTGTTCTCAACACATACCATGGACTGAAAACACTGCTTCTTTTTCCGCAGCAGAATGAAAGCGACTTCACGGTATCCTACGCCATGAACAAGATATTCGAATACAGAATCGATCAATTTTGATTCGTCAATGGAGCTGATTATACTTCTGCCTATCTCCTTGATGCTCAACAACTGAATATTCTTCTCTACAAGTTTGAAAAGAGATCTTTCGAGATCGGTCAACAGGGTAAGTATCATCCTGTAAAAGACGTCACTGTCGACTTCTTTGATCCTTTCCTCGATAATCAGGCCTTCGCTCCTGAGATTGCTCAGGCGCTTGTGGATGACTTCGATCTTCTCTCTATGATTGACCCTGTCTCTGTATGCAAGGATACCAGTCACGATAAGACCAACGGGTATCGTCAGCCATCTGTAGACAGGCAGAAGACAGGCAAACGAGATGAGTGCCGTGTATAAGAGCGATATCAGTATAAGACCTTGTATTCTCAGCATATAATCACCGTAGACACAGTGTAATGCGCAGGTCCCCCGAGGTCAAGATTTTACGTGTTTACAGGAGTGAAAAAAGAGATGTAAGGAGTGTTCCCCAGCTTTAACAGGCGCCTTTTCCGGTAAATACTACAAAAACGGTCTTAAAGAGGATCCTGATCTCATGAAAAAGAGAGAACTGCGAGATATACCTGAGATCGAACATGAGCTTCCTCTTCATCATATCGAGGGTCTGAGTATATCCGTCTTCCACCTGAGCAAGGCCGGTAATCCCGGGTTTTACACGCAGCCTCAACGGGAATTCGGGAACTTCATTCCTGATCTGGTTAATAAAGAACGATCTTTCGGGCCTGGGACCGACAATACTCATCTCTCCCTTGATCACGTTGAGGAATTGAGGAATCTCGTCTATGCGTGTCTTTCTGAGAAGATTACCTGCCCTGGTGATCCTGGGATCGTTCTTTTGAGCCAGCTTGGGACCCGATTCTTCAGCATCGGTACGCATAGTACGGAGTTTATAAATCTTGAACGGCCTGCCAGCGTGAAGGTTCTTGCGCCTGTCGAAGTTGGCTCTGCGATTCAGCCCGCATTCGCCCGCCATTCCTCTTCGATCCCTTCTTCGCCTGTTCAAGCCGATTCTTTCCTGAGCGAAGAAAATGGGGCCCGGCGATTCCAGCTTTATTACTATCGCCGCTATCAGAAGGAGCGGAGAGACAAAGATCATCGCTGTGATAGCAAATAAAAGATCAAAGGCTCTTTTGACCCTATTGACATTCCGGGGAGTCTCGATGTCAGGATCTGAAACAAGATCACCGAGAAGCTCGATCTCGCTGTGCAGAGGCTCGAGTTTCCTGGTATAGAAACTCTCCCTCGCGTTTGATGAACCCGCCATCGACCTGTGAAAGACTACCACACTCTCTCCAATACCACCAAAAAAGATACATTCCCACATAAGGATCTATCTACCACATCGCAAGAAGCGTACCTTCGCTCCATCATTAAAAGTCCTATTTTAAAGTACTTTAAGAGAGTTCCCTATGTGCTTATTATAGCATAAATAAGGCATGCCTTGCAATATAGCAATATTACTGGGGTGTGAAATCGTGGTCAAAGCGAAAGCATTATTCTGGGTAAATTACCCCATATATTCGGGCTGACTGGGTATTATTACGCAGAATGTCGGCCCCTGGCGCGGGACTTTACTCTGTAGAAACCTCGTTGCTCCGGGACATCAAGCCACCTGAATCAACGACAAAGACCCTGTAATAATACGTATTCCCGGTAAGGTCGAGGGACGTGTCATCGTGCCAGATCTTTTCGACGTTTGATATCGAGATCACAAGTTCCGAGAATTCCGTTACCCCGGGAGAAGTAGTCCTCCTGATCTCATACGCGGAAAAATCAGTATCTCCGTTTATACTCCAGGTGAGTGTAAGCCTGTCCGTCCCGACTGCCGAAGGTGCGTCGAGGACTACCGGAACGGGAAACATATCCAGCGTAGTCACTTCGATCTCATTACTTCCGGATCCCTCTCCGAGATCGTTGATCACGAATATCCTGTAGTAATAGGTGACATTTTCGTCGAGATCGCTATCCGGATAGCTTGTCTGAGAACGGTTATCAAGACCTCTGATGAAGAATTCAGGCTGTTCTCCCACTCCGGGACTTGTACTTCTGTATATCCTGTACGCACGGAAATCATCTTCAGCCGATTCGCTCCAATTAAGGGTTACACGCCTGTTTGTTATTTCCATCGGATCTAGAAGGGTCACATCTTCGGGCAGGTCAGTAAAATCAATTTTCTGTCCAGACTCTACGGCTAAAGACTGATTTCCGGCACGATCTACAAACTGGCCCGCCACCCCAAGTCCCGTTCCCCTGAAACTGATCGGGAAGTTAAACACCTGTTCATAAGAACCGTCGCCAGCCGTAATATCTCCGCCTACCCCATCATCCCTGAGTACTATCGGTTCGGAATATCCTTCGAGCTCTATCCAGGCTTCACCACCGGTCTCGTCCCCATCCACCCTGATATAGAAATGCACCTGTGCTCCCAACGCGAATTTCTCCGGATCCGGAGTAAATGTTACCGACGAAATAGCGGCATATGAATCCAGCGTAACATCCGCCGAGATTATACCCGACCCGGTACCATTGCCATCCTGAAAGGTGGCGTATACCGTCTTGGCACCGTCACCATCCGTCAGGTTCCAGATTCTTGCTGCCGTATAGATCTCCCACGCCGCGCCTGAAAGATCAGGAATGTTTGAGATCTTCATCAAGGCAGTCGTCACAGGGGCGGTAATAGTAAGGATCACTTCATTAATGTTCGTGATCCCAGCTCCATTATCGATTATTAATGAATAGATCGATGGTATGACAGTCAGCTCCCGGGAACGAACACCTTCTTCCCCGGCAGGCGATACGGCTGAGACCGAATAGGTGTATTCCTCACCGTTCACGACATCCTCATCGAGATACTCTGTCCCTGTGACACTGGCCAGAAGAACCATCTCTTCCGAGTCAGGCTGTCTGTATAAACGGTATATTGCCGCTCCTGACACTTCCGTCCAGGAGATGTGTACATATCCGTCACCGGAATCCGATGTGAGACCGGAAGGCTGGGGAAGCCCCGTACCTTCACCATAAAGGTCGATCTCTTCTATATCATCGAGACAGCCAGAGATCGTAAATCCCAGAAATAATATCACGAGAATCGGACCGAGAAGCCTTTTCATCTCTTCTACCTCCAGCAATCAGAATTGAATTACGAGAGCCATTCCTCCAGGATCGATTTCCAGCGATGCTGTGGAGGATGGTATATACTTGTCCAGCGGGAAAAAAGTATCTATCAGATTCAGACCCCAGATACCACCAAGGATCAGAAGAGCGGTATCCCTCTCCTTCTTCACCTCATCGACATCTTCCCAGAGTCTCGCGGCCCTGTCTCTGAAGTAGTCCCTGTCAAGAGGAGACACGGCGTTGTTGTACCTGTCCACTTCCGTCTCATAGAGACTCGCGTATTCGTCATAACTGTTGATCCGGTCCAGAGAGTACAGCCCGGCAACAAGGGATAAGGCCGAGAAAGCGACACCTCTGGTAGACTTGCCCTGGTAGAATTGTCCTCTTCCAGGCCAGATCGTCGAATAAATAAATGCTTTTATCCTGCTTCTGGGAGTGGTGTCAGCAATCAGAATGGTTCCGCCGGCATCGAGATCCCATGAAGGAGGATTGCCAAGAAGGATCGGGTCCAACAACATCTGTGCCCCATAGAGGGCCGAAACAAGTATCAAGGCCCGTTTTCTGTGGGTGTTCTGAACGTTGATAGCCCTTGAGGAAACATGGAGCGCCTCGGTTATCCTGACACGTTCATCATATGTGCCTGCTTTTTCCAGCTTCTCGTTCAGAAAATCGAAACTGTCTTTCATATCCTGATATTCCATCTGTTCGACAAGATAGTAATATCCGGCACACACAGTCGTGCCCATATCGGTCCAGCCCGATGCATTCCGACCCGACCTGATATTTCCCCATCCCGGCAAGAACATATTTCTGAAAGCAGTGGAAATCCTCGAACCCCTGATCGACCCCTGACCGACATCATCCATATCCAGATAACCTGTCCTGGATTCAAGCCCCATCCCTCCCATAAATAATCTCCAGGAGTCGCCAGGCCTCAAGTCACAGATCGTAAGGGGAAGCACACCATTAATATAGTAATCATCGACGAGCTCAAGATGGACTCCGCCACGGAGACTGTTAAAATGAACGCACAACGAATCCTGTCCACGAACCATCGAGGGAAATATGGCAGCGACCAGGATCAAACCGAGCATGTGCTTTACAATCAATCTCATCAGTGAACCCCCGATCCACTTTTTCAGTCTTCCATCGAGTGACGGAAAGAGGCTTTCTTCGACCACCAACGGAATTATTCCTTTTCGTCCTCCGTATATCCGTAATACCTGTAATCGTAGTAATAAGGCAAAACTTCCGAAAGGTTGTTGACGACGACTCCGAGCAACCTGGCATCGGCATCCATCAGGATATTCTTCGCACGCAACGCGACGTTCCGTGGCGTCATCCCGGCAAGCAGGACCATGACGACCCCATCAACGACACTTGAGATGAGCATCGGGTCACTGACCGGGATGATCGGAGCGCTGTCCACTATGACGATATCGTAATAAAACTTTATTTTGTCAAAGATATCCTTCATCACATCACCCTCGAAAAGATGGGCAGGAGACTGAACTCTCCTTCCAGCCGGGATGACTTTAAGATTCTCTATCGGAGTATCTTTGATCACTTCCATAGGATCTGCCGAACCTTCGAGACATTCCAGTAACCCAGGTTCCTTGTCGACATCGAATATCTGATGCAACCGTGGCCTTCTTAGATCGGCATCGACAATAAGCGACTTTTTGCCCCGGAAACGCGCGACCGTAAGAGCAAGATGTGAAGCTACCGTGCTTTTTCCCTCTCCCCTGTTCGCGCTGGTCACCAGGAAGCTCCTCTTGGGATTCCTTCCGTCGATATGCCTGATATTCGAATAGAGCCTTCTCATCTCGGTAGCGATGGGACTTTCCTGATCGAATACGTCATATATTGTTTGTTTTTCGGTCACGTCCACCCCTAACCCTCGTCTTTCTTCTCTGTAAGTTCTACGCCGATCCCGGAGCTTTTAAGAGCCTTTGCGTACATATAAAGGACTCCGCTCATTATCGAGACAAAAAGGAATATCCCCACGATCCATGCAGTCATCATCCTGCCACGCCTCTTCTTTTCCCAGGCGAAATGCGCTACGGTCTTTGGAACTGTTCCCAGAACCGGCACCTTCAATATTCTTTGAACCTCTTCCACCGTTCTGAATGAATCATCGGCATATTCGGTTATCAGGATCGCGCTTAATCCGCATGCTCCACCGAAGACCAGAGCCAGAAGAATGATCTTCAATTTGTTCGGCTTAACGGGAATGAAAGACTTTTCAGCCTGTTCGATTATACTGACCCGCACACCCAGGTTCGTACTCTGCACTGCTTCAGTGATCTGGGCAGATGTCTTTGACTCTACGAATGCCTGATAAATAGCCCTGTTTGTCTCGACGTCCTGGTTCAGTCTCGCTTCTTCTCTCTCGAGATGCGGCCGTATGGATATATTTTCATTGTATCTATCGATATATCCCTGGATCTTCCTCTCCCTGCTTGAGTAGTAATCTACCAGGGATCTCTGATAGTAATACTCCGTTATCAGAGGTCGGAGGTCAGCCGAGAACTCGCTGTATTCGTCGAGGATGATCTCCGAGATCCTTCTCCTCAACTCCTCCCAGATGGCGGAAAAATCCTGTTCTTCCACCGAAGCGTTATCGCCAGCGATCATCGAAAGGAGCCATTCGTTGCTCCTGGCAAACAACCGGTTCTCGATGTTGTTGACTGTCTCATCAGAACCTATGCGATCAGTCGAAGGGATCATCCCAAATATCGAATTCAGTCTTTCCCTTATTCTCCTGAGAGCTATATTGTTCCTCTCGACTTCAGTTTGAAAAGTCGTTTTCCTGGCATCCGCCACATGCAGGTTCAATGCGTTTACGGGATTAGTCTCTATATCGGTCGCCGCGAGCTCACGTTTTACTCTTGCGAGCTCCTTTTCGGCTGTGTCCAGCTTTTCCTTATAAATAGCCAGCTGTTCATCACTGAATGCTCCCGCCTGCCTCAGCCCCTGAAGTTTTGACTGCTGTGTGACTTCGATATATTTCTCTGCCATCTTGCTCGCCAGTATATGCGCTGTACCAGGATCGGAATCCAGAACGCTGATCTGGTAAAAACCAGGAAGAGTGTTTTCTACTCTTATCTTGTCCCGCAGAAGGGCAACAAGCCTCCTGATCACTCTTTCCTCAACGGGAAGACCCGTTGGGTTTTTCTTCGAATTCTCGATATCCCGCCTGATATTATAAGACCTGTTCAGACCCAGATCGTAAATGACGGTCTCCAGAAACGACCGGCTTCGAAGCCTGGTTTCGATCATGGCCCTGTACTGCCGTTCCCTGACGCGCTGCTGCTGTTCCACATTTGTTATGTACCTGCCCATCGTCTGGGCAAGGATATTCTGTTCCTCGATGGAAACGAGAGTAGATGATTCATAGACTGGCGTGAGATAACGCGTGCCGACGGCAGCAATCACAAAAGACAGGATCACCGGAACGAGAATGTAGAACTTCTTTCTCCAGAATATTTTCCAGTAGACTTGAAGATCGATTTTCTGCGAGTCCTCTTCAGGAACATACTTCCGAACGTTTTCCACCCATACCCCCTTCTCAGTTGCTCATAACAGCGATTATGGCCGCGGTAGCCGTCAACGTTCCCAGCAGATATCGTGGGTCGCTGAAAAGGACCCTGAAAATATTTCTGTCCCGGGGAATATTCACTGTATCGTTCGGTAGTATGATCGGATTCTGCCTTGCGTCCCCCGTATTGAGATAAGCAGCAAAATCGACCTGTATCGTCATCACAGTCCCTTCGGGAAGATACCTGATGATCTTGACCCTGCTCAGGTCAGCCAGGTCATCCGGGCCACCTGCGGCCAGTATCGCATCTGTAAGGCTCTTTGTTCCGGACAGCTTGTAATGTCCCGGATTCGGAACGGAACCGATAACACGTACCGAACCTGTGCCCTGGTATTGGAGCATCCGGATCGGGACGATAACCGTATCACCCGGTTTGAGTTCAGGAAGTGATTCGATATTGCCGTTTTCAATCACCTGCTGAAGATTTACGATGAATGTGCGCCTTCCCTCTTCTTCCGCGCGTATTATCCTGACAGTCTCCAACGCGGCTTCCGGAGTTGCGCCTCCAGCCTCTCTGACAGCTTCCCAAAGATTGGGATTCTCACCAAAATCATACTTGCCTGGATTAAGGACCTCGCCATGGACATAGATCAATCTTCTGGACTCTTCACCAACCAGGCTCAACTCTATTCGCTCTACACTGGGATAGAGTTCCTGAAGACGGCGCAGAATGACCTGGCTGGCTTCATTGATCAAAAGTCCCTCGATCATGATCTCGCCAAGCACAGGTATGAGGACAGTGCCCTCTTCGCTGATCGTCAATCGTCTTTCGAGTTCCTGTCTCTCCGGGATCGACATGTCGATCCGGTCACCAGTCCGCAAACGGATCTCCTGAGCAACTACTGCACCGTTCGCAATGCAGATCATTGTCATAACAATGATCAGAACAACGATACTTCCTGTAAACCCTTTGATAACGATCACCTCCCTAAATCTTGGCCTGAAGAGTATCTTCTTTTCCATTGCGCTGTAAAGGAAAAAGGCTTACGCGCCACCGGCCAGATTCTGTCTGTACCAATCGACTGTCCTCGCAAGACCTGTCTCAAAATCAACATCGACAGAATACCCGAAAAGAGCTTCAGCCTTCGATATATCCGCATGAGAATGTTTGACATCCCCGGCCCTTGTTTCGGCGTAAACAGGGCGAACATCGGCCCCGGTCAACTTGCTGAGTTTTTCGTACAATTCGTTCAGTGTGTATTTCGTTCCGCATGCAATATTCACCATCTGACCAGCAGCCGAGGCGCATCGCGAGGCTAGTATGTTCGCGTTGACTACATTCTTTACAAAAGTAAAATCTCTGCTCTGCTCTCCATCGCCGAATATTGTAGAACTCTCGCCCTGGAGAAGATTAGATATGAATATCGGGATTACGGCAGCATACTGGGAGGCCGGGTCCTGTCTCGGACCGAAGACGTTAAAATATCTTATGCTGATCGTTGGAAGTCCGTATACCTTTGAATACACGGAACAATAATGCTCCCCGACAAGCTTGGTGACAGCATACGGCGACAGGGGCTCCGGGACAATATCCTCTGTTTTCGGCAGTTTCTCCGTCTCACCATAAGCTGAGGAGGACGCGGCATAGACGAGACTCTTGACCCCGGCTTTTCTGGCTTCCTCGAGAACGATAAGAGTTCCTCTGACATTCACATCGTTGACCAGGACAGGATCTTCGATGCTCCTGGGCACGGATGCCAGGGCAGCCTGATGAAGCACATGATCGACACCGACCATTGCTTTTCCGAGGGTACCTGAATCCCTGATATCACCCTTTACAAAATCGAGGCCGGACCTGAACTTTTCAAGATTTTTCTCATGCCCGGTAGAAAGATCGTCATAGACTATGACATCCTCTCCCAGGGTTATAAGCTCTTCAACAATATTGGAACCAATGAATCCGGCCCCTCCTGTCACCAGGTATCTGGACATTTCTCCTCCAATCAGGAAGCCCCGTCACAGCCTCACAATATTTTCATTTCCCAACCCTTTAAGGACATTTCTCGAATCAAATATAAGGTCGCAATTCTGGACCAGGGGACCATAATCCACGTTGCTGTGCCCAGTGACAATTATCGCGCAATCGATTGACTTCAATTCTTCGGCAGTATATTCGAATTTTTCTACTGCCCCCTCCTTTATATCTATTTCGTCGACAAAGGGGTCGTACCAGCAGACATCCGAACCTCTCTGAAGAAGAAGCCGGATTATGTCAAAGGCAGGAGACTCGCGTGTATCATCAATATCACTCTTGTATGAAATTCCCATGATCAGGATCCTGGATCCATTCATGCATTTCTTTTTCTTGTTAAGAGCTTCGGCAACTCTGACGACTACCTGCGCGGGCATATCCCCATTGATCATACCCGCGAGTTCGATGAATCTCGCGTCGAATCCACTTTGCTTGGCTTTCCAGGAAAGATAGAACGGATCTATCGGAATACAATGACCACCCAGGCCAGGGCCAGGATAGAACGGCATAAAACCGAAAGGTTTCGTTGCTGCCGCATCGATGACTTCCCATACATTGATCCCCATCCTGTTGCACATCAGCGCGATTTCGTTCACCAGGCCGATATTCACGCTTCTAAATGTATTTTCCAGGAGTTTTACAGTCTCCGCGACACGCGAAGAATTGACCGGAACCGGATTCATTCCTGCCGCAGAGTAAAGTGCCGCGGCAAGCTCCGTACACGCCGGTGTGACTCCGCCGACTACTTTGGGGATGTTTTTCGTCGTGTACTGCTCGTTGCCCGGATCGACTCTCTCCGGAGAAAAAGCGAGATAGAAATCACTGCCGACTTTCAACCCGCTCTCTTCCAGGATCGGCATCATCACTTCTTCCGTTGTTCCCGGATAAGTAGTACTCTCCAGAATAATCAACTGGTCTTTATGTATATACTTCTTTATCTCTTTCAGGGCCGCGACTATATAAGAAATGTCAGGGTCCTTGGTCTTGCGCAGGGGGGTCGGGACAGCGATGTTGATCGTGTCGATCTCCTTGAGAATAGAAAAATCGGTCGTTGCCCTGAGTTTTCCCGAAGAGACGACTTCGCGGAGTTCTTCGTCGACTACATCGCCAATATAACTTTCTCCAGCATTGACCTTTGCAACTTTTGTCGGATCTATATCGATCCCAACAGTCTCAAGTCCTGCTTTCGCGAACTCGACTGCCAGCGGAAGCCCCACGTATCCCAGTCCTATCACAGACTGGACAGTTTCCGACTTTTCCATTTTCTCTTTAAGTCCCAATCTATTACTCCTTTCAAACCATTGATACAATCTTATGGAAAGTTATAACAAACAGGTTATCACGTCAAAGGTTTCAAGCACGTTCAACGCAATTTAACTCCCTGTATATCTTTATATTATTTTTACCGCCGTCCTTTGCCTTGTATAGCGCGCAGTCCGCCCTGTCGATAAGTTGTTCGACTTCAAGGGCATCCTCAGGGTAGACGGAAATTCCCAGGCTACAGGTGAGAAGCCCGGACTTAACTCTGTCAAATCTAAAATGTTCGATTGATTCGAGTATCCTTTTCCCCATTATCTTAGCGCCATCCAGGTCGGTCTGAGGCAGAAGAATAGCAAACTCGTCACCACCGTATTTGGCGACGATATCGATATCGCGACAATTAGATTTCAATATTCCAGCTATATCGGTCAGGGCCCTGCTTCCTGAAAGATGCCCGTTTCTGTCATTATACTCTTTAAGATTATCGACATCCAGCATGAGAAAGGAAAAGACCTGATTGAACCTCATGGCTCTTTTTATCTCAACCTTGATAGACCTGATCAGATGGCGATAATTGAATATTCCCGTCAATCCGTCTGTAATCGATTCGATCTCCAGTTTTTTGTATAGATAATAGTTTTCAAAGGCTATCGCAGCCTGATTGGAGAGAATTTTCAACATATGCATATCTTCATCCGAGAATTCCCGCTGATCCTGGTCATTTACCGCAAGGATAATACCGAAAACAGCGCTTTTTGCCATGAGTGGAGCAGATATCACGCTGTTGGACCGATCGTCGTCATGTATACATTCCTTTGCCACGACAGACAGGTCCAGGTCGAAGGCATCGTCCTTGCCGCGCGATGATTCCAGTTCCCTCTGAAGCCATTTCGTGATGCCTTTCGATTCAGGCAGTTGTTCAACCGTTACTTTCCTCTTATTTTCATGATTTTCGCCAGTATACTTTATTACCTTGAGATTCTCGAGAAATATAAGGTGGACTTTCCTCGTCGGCAGGATGTTAAGGGCCGCGTTTATGATCTTGTTAAAGATCACACGGTTATCCTTGCCCAGGCTTATCAGGCTTGTTATTTCCGAAAACGTCTTTAGAAGAACGTCTTTTTCGTCCATTTTTCTTTGCATATACCCACCTTACTCCATAATTATCAATCGGAAAGGCTGCAAGAGACATGCCACGAACTATCCCCCCATGCTGCCACGAGGAAATATAAACACCTCAGTCTCTGGAATTGGTGAAAAATCAGGGCAATGACTTAATGCATAGTGTTAGATATATCTTTTATCTCTTTGATACTTATGATGATGTAGTATATCAACACTCCGATGCCAATCAGCACTACGGCGGGGATCGAGTACCTCAATATCCCGGGATTGTGCGACAGCTTGTAATAGAAAAGTCTCGAAGACGTAATAAACAGTATCACAAGGAATACAAGAAGAATGAATTTTACCACAAGAACAGAAACGGCCGAGTACAAATACTCTCTTTTTCTCCTTCTCTTTTCTCGAAATGAGGATTTAAATCCACGCCTGTCAGGTGGTCTGAGCTTAAGAATCATATCATCTTCTTTCAGAGGTCCTCATAATCCGCATCATCGACTTTCTGGTCTGTTATGCCAGTGTAATCCGAGTCATTTCGTTTCTTTCCATTGGAGCCAGGCTTCATTCCCCGGTCTTTTTTCTTTCCGAGCAGCAATCCTCCCAGAAATTTGAGCAGATAGTACACCACCGCGAATATCAGTAAAAATCTTAATAGAAACATCCTGTATCTCTTCTGCTGATAAGTCTCCGATTACTTGACTATAGCAAAACGGCCTCGATGGTCAGATTGTATTCCATCTCTTGGAAACACTACGATCCTGTATACATAGACTCCGGAAGCCAGCTCATCGATGTCACGAAAGAGTTCCCCGCAACTATGGCAACTGTACCCTGGATCCAACCCTATTCCGTACGAATCCCCTAAAACGCCAGTCGATAGAAGGATCCCCTCCAGAGTGTAGATCTCTATCTTCAGATCCGCCTCGGACGCGAGATCTATACAGAACATCGCTCTGTTGAATTCACGGTCAATCGGATTTGGCATAAAATAGTGATTGAGCAGACCACCCAGTTCACCCTCTACCGTGAACAACGACACAGCCGAATCGTTCCCGGGATCATCGCCTGTCGGCGTACCCGATATCTTCGCTCTGAGAATATTTCCTCCGGGGCTGACATTTCGTTCATCCAGGATCAGAGAAATATCTGTTGTCCTCAGTACGTCCGGAATATCCACAAGACCGGAAAAGAGCGTTTTTGTACCAGAGCTGAATTCATGGACGACCGTAAGAAACACTTTTTCCCCAGGATAATCCTGTCCTCCCGTGTTCCTGACTTTTATTACGGCCTCTATCGTCTCGCCCTCTTCGAATCGCTTAAAAGCTTTTTCAACACCATCGACATAATATACGATGTCGGTATCATAAATCGTCAGTTCGGTGGGACTATCAGCAAAACCGGCCACAAGCCCCGTTATAATCTCTGTAATACCGATCACCTGGCCCAGATCCACATACCCGAGAGTATCCCTGACAGTATGGTAGTATGGATAGATGATACTACCGGTCTCCGCAAGAGGCTCAGAGAGGGTTATCGCGCTGATCTGAACACCTGTCGCCACCCAGAAAGACGCGTGGTCCCAGTTCCATGGCCCCGGTTTGATTAATCTGGATGGAAGCTCGGGGGCAAGCTCTTCCGCTGCTTCCAGAGCAAGATAAGCCATCCAGCCAGAGTATTCATCCGACATGACCGTAACGCCACTACCCTCCCCGGAATATCCAAGCATATCCAGATTGATCACTCCAAGGATCCGGCCCGCACAGTCATCATCACATTTTTCTTCAACATAATCGTGACTACCGAGTTTGTTCAATTCCTCGCCAGAGAAAAGAATCACGCGAATATCAAACGGCAATTCGAGCTTTGACAGGATCCCTGCCGCTTCGATCACCGCTGCTACCCCGGACGCGTTATCGTTCGCGCCGGGTGCAACCGCAGTCTCCCATTCATCCCACCATCCTGCCGACCTGCTGCCGATGGCGTCATAATGTGCCGTAAGCAAAAATACATCGGAGGAGGAAGGCGATGTGTCGATATCAACGATTATATTGTATCCCGTGACTGTGACTGTGCCAGAAGTAAAGAATCTCTCTATCGTAAAGGGATCGATGACCGGGGTTGCGCCAGTATACGCATCGAGCCAGACGATAAGCGTATCCACCATCTCAAGACAATCCGTTTCTCGAAGACAGAATCTCGAACGCAAAAGACCTGACGACACATCTATCGAGAGATTCCGAATCATATATTCTATATTTTCTTCAGATACTTGAGCGGAAGAATGAGAACTCTCTGCCGAATCGGATGATACAACAGAGACAACCAGGATAGATCCGGCCAGTAACAGCAGATTCAGGCATCTCGACAACCGTCTAGCAATATTCATGAACACTCCACAACCTTCTACGGCCCGGCTTCAAGCCGAGCCGTAGAGATAAACACGCCCGAGAGGATTCGAACCTCCGACACCCAGCTCCGGAGGCTGGTGCTCTATCCAGCTGAGCTACGGGCGCTTGTTCCATCATTTAAAAGCTCCGATGCGAGTTTTTTGCTTAATCCGCTACCTCCACCCAACATCCTCGACAATTCGGTTTTCCTCTCATCACGGCTCAACACTCTTGCTGACGAAGAAGTCCTGCCGTTTCTTACTTCCTTACTTATAAGGACATGCTGTTTCCCGGCAGCCGCGACCTGGGGAAGATGTGTGATACATATAATCTGAAAATTCTCTGAAAGCTCCTTCATCTTCTCGGCGATCACCCTTCCGAGATCCGCCCCGAGGCCTGAATCAACTTCATCGAAAACCAGGGTAGGAATACTCTTTTCGCGGACAAGAAGATTCTTCAGTACGAGCGTCACCCTTGAAAGTTCGCCTCCTGAAGCAACATCAGCAAGAGGGTGTATCTCTTCACCGACATTGGTCCGTATCAGGAATTCCACATCGTCCCATCCTCCCGTCGATAAATCTAGCTCATCAAAGTCATTCAGGAAAGCTTTTATTTCCCGCCTGTCCACTCTTGTACGGAAGACTGATCCTTCCATTCCAAGCTCGTTAAGCTCTGCGGTAACGGCCTTGTCAAGTTTTGCGGCAAATTCATTTCTCGACCTGCTAAGTGCTTCAAGGGCCGGAATGAGTAATGCCTTAATATCATCCAGTTCCACTCTGATAGACATCATGTCGGATGATCCTTCCATCAGGGAAGTCAGGACTTTTTCCAATTCTTCTCTTTTCTGGATCAATCCGGCGTTATCCAGCCCGTATTTCCTCTGGGCCCTCTGGATAGAGGCGAGAAGCTGCTGAAGTTCATGGAGATCGCGGGGAGAGTCTTCATCCGCACTTTCTTTCTCCAGGTCCCTCGAAATTTCCTGGAGCGAGATACGAATATCAGCCAACCTTGATGATATTTCCTGGAATCCAGGGTCAAGCCTGCCAAGATAGTCCATCTCCTTTTCGACGGAGAAGAGACGATCGATCACAGAACCATCATCCTCCATCAGGTTTTGAATACTTTTTTCAAGACTCGAATTGAATCTTTGAATATTCTCGATCTTTCTTATCTTCGATTCCAGATGCTGGTCGAGACCATCTTCAAGCTGGAGAGCTTCAAGTTCCGTGAGTTGAAATCTAAAATAATCTTCCTGTTCTCTGTTTCTGTCTTCTTCCTTGATCAGTTCACTTAATCTCTTCCATGATTTCCTGAACCTGGCAGAAAGCGTTTCGACCTTTTCCATCAGATCGGTATAATTACCCGCCAGATCAAGATATTTAAGATGATTCGAAGGATTGAGCAGCTCCTGCCTCCTCCTCTGTCCATGAAGCTCAAGAAGTGATGAAGTCAGTAAACGCGCCAGGTTATTTGTAGCGGATCTTCCATTTATCCATATCCTGCTTTTCCCGGAGCTGCTTATCTCTCTCCTGACAGACAACAACTCCTCATCTTCCGACATCCCGGTCTCGGCTCTCAGTGACCACCCCGGAAAAACAGAAAATATCCCCTCCACCACTAAAGTCTCCGCCCCTTTTCGCAGAAGGGCCTTGTTCCCCCTGCTGCCGGACAAAAGGTCGACAGCCGTAAGGATTATCGACTTCCCGGCACCTGTCGCGCCGGTCATGACATTCAACCCGTCAGAAAAAGAAATGGTTAC